>JANPBQ010000064.1:0-30527 GCA_031430555.1 Betaproteobacteria bacterium | reverse complement strand
GCTTTTTTTGTGCGCGAACCCGACCCGGCGACCGGAGCCTCTACGCGCGCGGTGACGCCATTGTTCCTTGCGCTGTGCATGGTCGAATTCGTCGATCTCATTTTTGCGGTCGATTCCGTCCCGGCCATCTTCGCGATCACGCGTGATCCGTTCATCGTGTACACGAGCAATATTTTCGCGATCCTGGGTTTGCGCGCGCTGTATTTCGCGCTGGCGGCGATGATCCACCGTTTCAGCTACCTTAAATACGCGCTGGCATTGGTGCTCGTGTTCATTGGCGCGAAAATTTTCCTGGTCGGCATCATCGGCAAGATTCCGCCGACAATTTCACTTGGCGTGACTTTTACGCTGATCGCGGGCGGCGTCATCGTTTCACTTTGGCGCACCCGCGAAGCACCCGTAGCGCTGGTCAATCGTTGAAAGCTTGAAGCCATCTCGCGTGCCCTTTCATGTGCGTGGGCGCGTTAGAATTGCGGACGAGACGTCTCGACGGTGGCTTCACCGGCAACAGGAAAATCGCATGCAAAGCCTGCTGGATCCGGCGATACTCTTTTTCATCTTCGGCATTTTTGCGGGCCGGCTGAAATCCAATCTGGAAATTCCACCGCAGATTTCGCGGTTCCTTGCGTTGTATTTGTTGATGGCGCTCGGCTTGAAGGGCGGGTTCGCACTGGCGAAATCCGGTCTTACCCAGGAAGTCGTGTTGAGCCTCGCATGCGCAATTGCGCTGGCGCTGATCGTGCCCGCCATCGGCTATCTGCTTTTGCGACGATTTCTGAATGGCTTCGATGCCGCCGCCATCGCCGCGACCTACGGCTCGGTAAGCGCTGTCACGTTCATCACGGCCGTACAGTTTCTCGATCACCGCAGCATCGCCTACGGTGGGCACATGGCGGCGGCAATGGCGTTGATGGAGTCGCCAGCCATCATCATGGCGGTGCTCCTGGCCAACCTCGCGCGACGGCGAATCAACAGCGGCGCGCAAATTGGCTCGGTTTCAAGTGCTACGCCGAATGTGTCGGTCGGCAAAATCCTCCACGAGTCTTTCACCGATGGCGCGCAATTGTTGTTGCTCGGCTCGATGCTGGTCGGCATTCTCACCGGTGCGACGGGCCAGGCCGCGATGCAACCGTTCGCGGTCGATTTGTTCAAAGGCATGCTGGCGTTTTTTCTGCTCGACATGGGCCTGCTCGCGGCGCGCAACATGTCCGAACTAGCCGGTAAGTCGCCGTGGCTGTTGGCCTATGCGATCCTGGGACCGATTGCGCACGCAGCACTGGCGCTGGCGATCTCGATGGCGGCCGGGATTCCCGCCGGTAATGGCGCGCTGCTGATGGTGCTCGCCGCAAGTGCTTCGTACATCGCGGTGCCGGCGGTGATTCGCCACGCGATTCCTGAGGCGAACCCCTCGCTCTATTTCGGCATGTCGCTGGGGCTCACGTTTCCGTTCAACATCCTGGTCGGTATCCCGGTTTACGTGTGGGTGGCACAACAATTCTTGCAATCCGCAGCGGTGCCAAATTGATAAGCGCTGCGTGAATGCGGCAAGTCGCTCAATGTCTAAAGTCAAGCACTGGTGAGGCGTTTCGGACGAAATGCCTTGAAGAGGCCCGCCAAATGGCGATCTGCGTCCCTTTATACTATGAAAATGCCCGCTGCGCGGCAATGCCATGCGCGCCGGATTCGATCGCATGAGTCATGTCGGATAGCGCCAATCCACCCAGTGCAAACACGGGTACCGGTGTCGCATTGATGATCTCGCCAAAGCGCGGCCAACCAATTGGCACCTGATCAGGATGGGTCAAGGTTTCATTCACCGGCCCGAGCACCACGAAATCCAACCCCAACTCACCGGCGCGTTCGATCTCTGCACGCGTGTGAGTTGAGGCTGCGACCAAAGGGAAATCCGGCCGCGAGGTACATGCGGCAAGTTGCGCTGCGGTGAGATGCACGCCGTCCGCGCCGACATCGGCGGCGGTAGCCGCGTCACTATTGATCAACACTTTTGCGCCGTGCGAATGCGCTTCCGACACCACATCGCGCGCAAACGCGCGCAGCTCGGCAGGTGACATGTTTTTCTCGCGCACTTGAATGAGTTTCACGCCAGCCTGCAAGGCGTGCGCAAGGTCCTCGCGGTAGGCTACGACACCTTTGAAGCCCGCATTGGTGATCGCATAGACACGCGGCAACCGGAGTGCGGCAAAAATCGGCACGCAACCCGGCAGCGTCGGCGACACCGTCAACGCGCCGATCGATTGCCATTCAAAACGCTGCCCCTCCATACCGCGCATGTTGCCTTGCCAGGCCTGCACCCGCCAGCAGTGCAATCGAACCGTGGCATGGGTGTAGCGCATGATGAACGCGAACCACGGTGTTGCGTGGGTAATCGTGACATTGAGTTCCTCGATCAGCTCGCGCACAAGGGCCGCATATACGTCTTCGCCCGGCTCGATTTTGCCGCCGGGGAATTCCCAGTAGTGCGGATAAGGTTTGCCTTCGGGACGCGAGGACAGCAGAAAGCGACCGTCGGGTTTTTCAAAAATCGCGACGGCGACGTCGGTGATTTTTGCCGTCATTGTTGACGGGAAGTTCTGCGCGGTGATTTTGGCGGGAGCGTTTTTTTCGCGACGTGATGATGGCCGGCCCAGTCACGCGCGAATTGATACGCGACGCGACCGCTGCGCGAGCCGCGTTCAAGCGCCCACAAAAGCGCGGCCTTGTGCATCGCTTCACGATCTGCAGGCTTAGCACCTAGCGCGCCGACCCAGTGATCGACAATGTCCAAATATTCGCCTTGCGCGAACGGATAAAACGACAGCCACAATCCGAAGCGCTCCGAGAGCGATATTTTTTCTTCCGTGGTTTCGCCCGGATGAATTTCGCCATCCTCGGTGTGCTTCGTTTCCAGATTCTCGCTCATCTTTTCCGGCATCAAATGACGGCGGTTGCTGGTGGCATAGACGAGCAGGTTGTCGTTGGTCGCGCTGATGCCGCCGTCCAGCACCGACTTCAAGGCCTTGTAGCCGGGGTCATTGGCTTCAAACGAAAGGTCGTCGGAAAAGACGATGAATTTCTCGCGCCGACCGACGACAAGATCGGCAATCTCGGGCAAGTCAACAATGTCGGCGCGATCGACTTCGATCAAGCGCAATCCATCTTTGGCGAAGCGCTGCAACGCGGCCTTGACGAGCGATGATTTGCCGGTGCCGCGCGCGCCGGTGAGTAGGATGTTGTTCGCACTTTTGCCCTGCACGAATTGGCGGGTATTGGCTTCTAGGCGCGATTTTTGATCGTCGATGTCCTTCAAGTCGTTGAACGTGATGACGTGCGGATGCGCGACGCCAACGAGGCGGCCACGGCTGCCGAAAATCGAGCCGCTGCGGCGCCAACGAAAAGCGATGAAGTTTTTCCATTCGGGTGCCGCTTGTCCCGCCGGCAATTGCGCTTCGACGCGCAAGAGCAGCGACTCAAGCCGATCGACCACCTTGTCGATATTCGCCGCCATCAAGAACGGTAGTCCGCGTTAATCTTCACGTAATCGTAGGAAAAGTCGCAGGTCCACACGGTGGCGGATTCGTTGCCGCGGTTTAATTCCACACGCACCAGAATTTCACTCTCCTTCATTACGGCCACGCCCAATTCTTCCTTGTAACTCGCTGCGCGCCCGCCGTGTTCGGCCACCAGCACCGGGCCCAGAAAGACGCGGATCAGCGATGTATCGAGGTCATCGACGCCTGCATAGCCGATGGCGGCGAGAATGCGCCCGAGATTCGGGTCGCTCGCGAAAAACGCGGTTTTCACCAGCGGCGAATTGGCGATCGCCTTGCCGATTTTCTTGCACTCCTCGCGGGTTCTACCGCCTTCTATTTTGACGGTCATGAACTTGGTGGCACCTTCGCCGTCGCGAATGATCGCCTGCGCAAGCGCGATCGCGACCTCGTTCACGGCCAAGTGCAGCGTCGCGTACTCGGCCGTGCCTTCGCCATTGATCGGCGGGTTGCCGGCCTTGCCGGTGGCCATCAGGATCAGCGAATCATTGGTCGAGGTATCGCCGTCGACGGTGATGGAATTGAAGGATACGTCAGCCGCCTCTTCGACCATGTCTCGCAACACATCGTCGCCGACCACGGCATCGGTTGCGATGAAGGCGAGCATGGTCGCCATGTTCGGCTCGATCATCCCGGCACCCTTGGCAATGCCCGTGACGGTGACAGTAGTGCCGTCGATATAGTTCTGCCGCGAGTCGCCCTTGGGAACGGTGTCGGTGGTCATGATCGCGTGCGCGGCGTCGAACCAGCCGGCGGGCGTCAAGTTCGATACGCACTGTGGAATACCGGCGGCGATGCGATCCATCGGCAGATGTTCGAGGATCACGCCGGTGGAAAACGGCAGCACTTGCGATGGTTTGCAACCGAGCGCCTTGGCCGTCTCTGCGCACATCGACTTTGCATCTGCGAGGCCGCGGCTGCCGGTGCCGGCGTTCGCGCAGCCCGTATTGACGATCAACGCACGGATATCGGTTGCGCGACTGCGTTTCTTTCTGAGATGCTCGCGGCAGACGAGAACCGGCGCGGCGCAAAAACGGTTTTGCGTAAAAACACCCGCCGCACGTGACCCCGCCTCTAACGCAATCACCAGCATATCCTTGCGGTCGGGTTTCTTGACATGTGCCTTCGCGTAGCCGAGCGAGACGCCCGTGACTGGCAGAAGCGATTGTGAAGTGGGCAATTTGTAATTGACGGCCATGGATTTTTTACTTTTCAGTCGAAGAGTCCGGCAAAATTATGGCATGGAACCGCCCGCCGCCTTTACGCCCGACCGATGAAGACTACCTACGCGGAGATCGAACCCTTTGTTACCAAGGATCAATCGACGATCCGCGAATTGCTGCATCCGGCGCGGCACGGCGTCTCGGCGGTGAGTTTTGCCGAGGCGACGGTTGAGGTCGGCGACACCACCGCGATGCACCTTCATCGAAAATCGGAGGAGATTTATCACATCACGGAAGGCATTGGGACGATGCGATTGGGTACCGATGAATTTGAAATCCGGCGCGGCGACACGATCTTCATCGCGCCGGGCGCGCCGCACAACGTAAGCAATACTGGTCGCGATGCGTTGAAAATACTTTGCGTGAGTTGTCCGGCGTATGCGGATGACGATACGAGCTTGATGTAACCAGATAAAAACCGAAGAGAGAGAACCGTTGAATTCCCGCACTGATGTTTCCGCACTGATGGCCTCCGCCGACGCATTGATCGCAACCGACCCGGCGGAGGCCGGAAAACGCTTCGCAGCCGCCATGTTCGCCGACCCGGCCAACATTAATGCGCACAACGCGTTGGAAAGACTGAAAGCGCCGCAAGCGTACGGCCGCTGGATGCATGTCAATTGCATGATCGATCCGTGCGACGATATCTTTCGGTTCTTTGCCAATCATGAAATTGCGAAAAACCCGATCCGCGAATATCTTTCCGACGGTTGGCGGACGTTGTCGGAATTGATGGTGATTCTGGAGGCGATCGATAAACCGTTGCTGAAAACACAAAGCATGCTGGAGTTCGCGGCGGGCTTTGGACGATTCACACGGCATCTTGCGCGCGTGTTGCCGGGGCGCGTGACCTGCGCGGATGTGTTGCCAGGCAGTGTCGAGTTTTTGCAAACGCAATTCGGCGTAAAAACTTTTCTTTCGGCGCATGATCCTGCTTCGCTTACCTTTCCGGCGAAGTACGATCTTGTGTTTGTTCTCTCAATGTTCACGCACCTGCCACCGGCGATGTGGCAACCATGGCTCAAGGCGCTCGGCAAGGCAGTCGCACCGGGCGGGGTTCTGGTTTTCAGTGTTCACAATGAAACCGACGCCCGGGAATTGGGCGTCAAGTTTGATGAGAACGGCGTGCGATTCTTGACCAGCTCGGAATCGCCATCACTGGATGGTGAAATTTATGGCACGACCCATACCTCGCGAGCGTTCGTTGAATCGCAGGTCTCAGGTGCGTTGGGGAAGCCACCCTCAGCATATTTTCCCGTTGCGTTTTGGGTGGGTCAGGATGCTGTGGTTGTGCAGTGCTAATTCAACTTCCCATGACACTGCTTAAACTTCTTGCCTGACCCGCACCAACATGGATCATTTCGGCCGATCTTCTGGCCTTCGCGCACGAACGGTTGGGCGGGCGGCGCGCCTGATCCCGCACCTTCGCTAGCCGATTGCGCTTCTGCGTCATCGCCGCCGAGCGCTTCGTTGTAATCCGCATGGTGGTATTGCACATTCTGCGCGGCGCGGGCAGCGGCTTCCTCGGCGGCTTTTTCAGCGGCAGCGACTTCATCGGCCGACCTTACTTGCACGTTGACCAAAATCTGCGTGACCTCGCGCTTGATGCCATCGAGCATGCCGCTGAATAGTTCAAACGCCTCGCGTTTATATTCCTGTTTGGGCTGCTTTTGCGCGTAGCCGCGAAGGTGAATGCCTTGCCTCAGGTAGTCGAGCGAGGCAAGATGCTCACGCCAATGTGAGTCGATGGATTGCAACATCACCGCCCGTTCATACTGGTGCAGCAGCGTCGGGTCGATCTGCGAAAATTTTGCGGCATAGTCCTCACCGGCCTGCTTGGCGGCGCGCTCGGTGATCATTTTGCTATCAAGTTCGGCGTCGCTCTTCAACCATTCATCGATTGGCACCTTCAAGCCGAAATCTGCTTCCAGCGTTCGTGTGAGTGCGGGAATATCCCATTGCTCTTCGACACTTTCCGGCGGCACAAATTGTTCCACCGTGCTTTGCATCACACCGCCGCGCATGTTGGTGATGGTTTCTGAAATATCGTCGGCGTCGAGCAACTCGTTGCGCTGCTGGTAAATCACTTTTCGCTGGTCGTTGGCAACGTCGTCGTACTCCAGGAGTTGCTTGCGGATATCGAAATTGCGCGCTTCCACCTTGCGCTGCGCGTTCTCGATCGATCGCGACACCATGCCGGCTTCGATCGCTTCGCCTTCGGGAATCTTCAGGCGCGCCATGATGGCTTTGAGTTTGTCGCCGGCGAAAATTTTCAGCAGCGGATCTTCAAACGAAAGATAGAAACGCGATGATCCCGGATCGCCCTGACGTCCCGCACGACCGCGCAATTGATTGTCGATGCGGCGCGATTCATGTCGCTCGGAACCGACGATATGCAGGCCGCCGACCGAGACCACTTTGTCGTGCAGCGGCTGCCAAATCGCTTTCAGTTCGGCGACTTTTGCGTGCCGTTCGTCAACCGACAGGTTTTCATCTGTCTCGACGGCGCGGATGCCTTTGTCCGGATTGCCGCCCAGCACAATATCGGTGCCTCGGCCGGCCATGTTGGTGGCAATCGTGATTGCATGCAGGGCCCCCGCCTGCGCAATGATTTCGGCTTCGCGCGCGTGCTGCTTCGCGTTCAACACCTCGTGCGGCAGCTTTTCGTTTTTCAGCAACTCGGAAAGCATTTCCGAATTTTCAATCGAGGTCGTACCGAGCAGCACCGGCTGGCCACGTTCGAAACAATCTTTCACGTCCATCACGATGGCCGCGTGTTTCTCTTTTTCGGTGATGTAGACGAGATCGTTGTTGTCTTTGCGGACCATCTGCTTGTTGGGCGGAATGATCACGGTTTCCAAACTGTAAATATGCTGGAACTCGAATGCTTCGGTGTCGGCAGTGCCGGTCATGCCGGACAGGCGTTTGTACAAACGGAAATAGTTCTGAAACGTGATCGAGGCAAGCGTTTGCGATTCGTTTTGAATCTTCACACCTTCTTTGGCTTCGACGGCTTGATGCAATCCATCGGACCAGCGGCGGCCCGCCATCATGCGGCCGGTAAATTCGTCAACGATCACCACTTCGCCGTTTTGCACGACGTAATGCTGATCGCGGTGGTAGAGCGCGTGCGCGCGCACGGCCGCGTAAAGGTGGTGCATCAACATGATGTTTGAGGGGTCGTAAAGCGATGCTCCCTCGGGCAGCAGGCCGTTTTTCGTCATCAACTCTTCGGCGTGCTCGTGACCGTCTTCGGAGAGCATGACCGAATGCTGTTTCAAATCCACCCAATAATCGCCGGGCTCTTTTTCGTCGGTCTGCGCAGTCAAGTGCGGCACCAGCAAATTGATTTTTTGGTACAACGCGGTCGAATCTTCGGCCTGGCCGGAAATGATGAGCGGCGTGCGTGCCTCGTCGATCAGGATGGAATCGACTTCATCGACGATCGCGAAATTGAGGCCGCGCATCACGCGCTCCGCTTTTTGCGTGACCATGTTGTCGCGCAAATAATCGAAGCCGAATTCGTTGTTGGTGCCGTAGGTGATGTCGGCGGCGAAGGCCTTTTGCTTGTCGTCATGCGGCATTTGCGACAAATTGCAGCCGACCGTCAATCCGAGGAATGAATGCAAACGCCCCATCCATTCCGAATCGCGTTGCGCCAAGTAGTCATTGACGGTGACGATGTGCACGCCCTTGCCGGAAATCGCGTTCAGATACGAAGGCAGCGTCGCCATCAAGGTCTTGCCCTCGCCGGTGCGCATTTCGGCGATGCGGCCATCATGCAACGCCATGCCGCCGATCAATTGCACGTCGAAATGGCGCATGCCCAGCGAGCGGATGCCCGCTTCGCGCACCACGGCGAAAGCTTCCGGCAGGAGTTGTTCGAGCGATTCGCCTTTATCGTGACGCGCCTTGAATTCATCAGTCTTGGCGCGCAGTTCGGCGTCGCTGAGTTTTTGGACAGACGCTTCGAGCGCATTGATCTTGACGACGGTTTTGCGGTATTGCTTCAGGAGTCGCTCGTTGCGGCTGCCGAAGATGGATTTCAGGAACGTGTCGAACATGTGGCGCTTTCGTTGGTTTTGTTGCCGCGAGGCGGCGAGATTTTTGGCGATGGAGTGTGAGCGCGCGCCGAAAGAGACCATTTCGGTGCATAGCGCATCGCGAGCCGGGCATCGCAGATGCGTGCCCGGTGCGAATCAAGCGGGAAGACTACGGGGCGCGGGCGGATTTGGTCGCAACCGCCGGCTCTTGCGCGCGGGCAAAAGACAGGAAGCGGTTGGGATTCAGCGGGACGCTGTGTTCGCGCACTTCGAAATGCAGATGCGGGCCGGTGGCGCGACCGGTCATGCCGAGTTCGCCAACTTTTTGTCCCTTCAACACCACGTCGCCGATTTTGACCGTCATCTTCGACAGGTGGGCGTAGCGGGTCGTGAGCCCGTTATCGTGATTGATATCGACCATGTTGCCGTATTCGGTATGGCGCTCCGCTGCGGCCACCACGCCGCCCGCCGCGGCGACGATGGTGGAGCCCATTGGCGCGTTGAAATCCACACCGGTGTGAAACGCCTGACGACCGTTGAAGGGGTCGATCCGGTAGCCAAAATTCGAGGAGTAGTAGCTGCCATCAACGGGCATGATCGTCGGCATCGCTTTGGCCGCAAGGCGGCCATCCATTAGTACCGAATCGAGCATGCCTAGCTTGTCGCCACGATCATCCAGAATGCGCGAAATCTCGGTGATTCGAGATTGAAAATCGGTATAAGAAATCTCGCTCGCTGACGCCGAAGGTGCCGGGCCGCCTTGTCCCGGGATTTCCGAAAAGCGGAATTCGGTCGGCTTGATGCCGGCGGCCTTGCCGAGGCGCTCGCCGAAAGCATCGAGACGCATCAGCCGCGCTTGAATTTCACCCAATTTCACGGCGAGCGAATTCATCTGCTCGCGCATGTCCTTTTCGGCTTGCACCGTGTTTTGCTGCGTTAGGGTGGAAATCAGGCTTTGGATGAACGGGTTTTGAATATCGACCGCGTATTTCATCGTCACCCAATAGGTGCCGAGCGCCAACATGAAGCCAGCGCTGATAAAGCCCATCGCGGCCATGATAATCTGCGACTGCGATATCGTGACGATGCGGCTTTTGGCCAAGCTGTCAGATACGAGAATAATGTTCATCCCAACCCTCTGCGAAACATTTATGGCGAAAGCCGGTTTTCCAGCCAAACACAGCTTCAAACCGATCAACGCCTTGATACGGGACAACGAAGCGATTGCGCCGATTCATGATCGGCTGCAGCGCATTTCCCGCCTTCAACATTCTTTTGCCGACGCTCTGCCGCCCGGCCTGAAAACGTCATGCCGTGTTGCCGCAGTAGAGGATTCGACCTTGATCATCGCCGTGGCCAATGGGGCCGTGGCGGCAAAACTAAAGCAGATGTTGCCGCGCCTGCTTGAGAAATTTCGTCAAAATAAAAAGCAAGAACAAGAGGTTACCGCAATTTCGGTACTGGTGCAACCCACCTATTTTGAGCTGGAAATCGCGCCCCGGACCGGCCCGCCTCGCGAACCCATGCCGAGCAAGATGTTGGCCGAACTGGCTGAATCCTTGGAAGATTCTCCATTGAAGCGCACGGTTGACCAAATAATGAAGCAACGTGAGCGAGCGCTCACTGCAAACATGAAAAAGAATTAGGCAGCAGCGATTACGCCAACAACAACCGTTCCGCCACATAGATCACCGCAATCAGCGCCGCAAATAGCAGTGTCACCTTGATGATGTTGTGCGTCAGTTTCAGCAATCGCGGGTTCTTGGTAAACAGGTAGCCGAGAAATGTCGCCGAGCAGGCGATCACGGCGACGATGAGGAGCAGGCGTAATCCGATCAACATTGTCTAGGCCGCCGAAAGCGAAGAAAGCGCCATATTGCCGAACGCCGCCGGCAATTTTTCGGCTTTGTCGAACGTCACATACTCCCACGCGGATTCATCGGCCAGCAACGCACGCACCAGTTGGTTGTTCATCGCGTGGCCGGATTTGACGCCGTGGAACGCGCCGATCAGCGGGTGGCCGAGCATATACAAATCACCGACCGCGTCCAGCGTCTTGTGTTTAACGAATTCGTCGTCGAAGCGCAGACCATCCGCATTCAATACGCGGTAATCGTCGATGACGATGACATTGTCGAGCGAGCCGCCGCGCCCCAACCCGGCGGCGCGCATGGCCTCAACCTCGTGGGTGAAACCAAAGGTGCGGGCGCGGGCGACATCACGCATGAACGACACATTGGCGAAATCGATCTCAATGTCGGACGCGGATTTCGCAAATACCGGGTGATCGAACTGGATGTTGAACAGGAGCTTGAAGCCGTTGAACGGCGTTAGCGAAACACGGCGATCATGATCCTTCAATTCCACGCGTTTCGTCACGCGGATATAGCGTTTCGCCTTGCCTTGTTCTTCGATGCCGGCGGCCTGCAACAAAAACACAAACGGCCCGGCACTGCCATCCATGATCGGCACTTCCTCGGCCGACAAATCGACATAGGCGTTGTCGATGCCGAGGCCGGCGAATGCGGACATGAGGTGCTCGACGGTCGCCGCGCGTGCACCGGTTTTCTTGTCCTCGATGCGCGTCGACATGCGCGTGTCGTGCACATTCAGCGCGTGCGCTTTCACCATCGGCGCGCCGGGCAGGTCGGTGCGGCAAAAGACAATGCCGGTGTCCGGCGGGGCGGGACGGATCGACATCTCGACGCGATGGCCAAGATGTACACCGACGCCAGTCGCGCGGGTTTTATTTTTGAGGGTGCGCTGCTTGATCATGATTGAAGGTGTGGACTCGACTCATTGGAACTTGGTTCCAATTGGCGGTTTTTCAATCGAAAAAATCTGCGGGGCGGCTTGATCAGCTTTTTTTCTTATTGGAAGGCGCAGCTTTCTTGGCCGACTTTTGCGGCGGCTCGACTTTTTTCTGGTCGCCGATCACGGTCGTCAGCGGACAAACCTTGAATACCGGGCACTTCTTGCAACCTACCGCCAATGCAACGGGACAAATGACCATGTTGAAACCTCGTGTGATGAACGTGTGCGGCCATCATACACGCGCAACCATGGCACGATATTCACAAACAGCGGGGACACCGAACCCACCCGCGCGGCAGAGTTTCGCGCGGGTGGATCCAGTTACCCGATCGGCAGCTAGTCGGCTTGCTTACGCAAAAACGCCGGAATGTCGTACATCTCGACTCCCGATTGCTGCATTGCCGTCACCGTGGCATCGCGACGCCGACGTGTCACCGCCGGCGTATCGAGATCGTGATAGTTGATGGCCCCGGCGGGTGAAGACAAGGGCGCGCCCATCGCATCGTCCGTTCCCGTGCGGGCATAAACCGCTGCCGGTGCCGAATACACCATCTGCGGCTGACGCTTCGATACCGATCCGCCGAGTCCGGTGGCGACGATCGTGACGCGAAGTTGATCGCCGATCGATTCATCGAGCACGCTGCCGAAAATCACCGTCGCATCTTCAGCCGTGAAACTGCGGATGGTGTTCATGACTTCATGCACCTCCTTCAGCTTCAACGATTTGCTGGCCGTGATATTCACCAATACACCGCGCGCACCGGTGAGATTCACATCCTCCAGCAATGGTGATGCAGCGGCACGTTCAGCGGCAACTTGCGCGCGGTCCGGGCCGGATGCCATCGCGGAGCCCATCATCGCGACACCGTTCTCGCTCATCACCGTGCGCACGTCGGCAAAATCCACGTTCACCAATCCTGGGCAGTTGATCACTTCGGCAATGCCGGCGACCGCGCCATTGAGGACATCGTTCGATGCTTTGAACGCGTCTTCGTAGGACACATCATCGCCCAACACTTCCATCAACCGGTCGTTCGGAATGATGATCAGTGAATCCACATGCTGCTTCAATGCCTCGATCCCGGCCTCGGCGATTTTCTTCCGTTTGCCTTCGAACGCGAACGGCTTGGTGACCACCGCGACCGTCAATACGCCCATTTCGCGCGCGATTTCGGCCACGATCGGCGCCGCACCGGTGCCGGTACCGCCGCCCATGCCGGCTGTGATGAACAGCATGTCCGCACCCTGGATCATCTCCGCGATGCGTTCACGATCTTCAATCGCCGCCTGCCGACCCACGTCCGGATTCGCTCCCGCGCCCAAGCCCTTCGTCACGTTGCCGCCCAATTGCATCGTGATCTTGGATTGATTGCGTTTCAAGGCTTGCGCATCGGTGTTGGCGCAGATGAATTCCACCCCCGCCACGCCGTTGCCGATCATATGGTCGACTGCGTTACCGCCGCAGCCGCCGATACCAATCACCTTGATGATCGCTTCCGGTTGCTCTGTATCGATTAACTCAATCATGTCTACTCTCCTCTGCTGTGAAACAACTTGAAAAAACAACCCTGAAAAAATTCCTCAAAAATTTCCCTTAAACCAAGACGCCATCTTTTCAAACACACTCTTGAAATTCGCCGTATGCATGCGCACGTGCTCGTCGCGTTTTCGTTGCTCGACGGCTGAAATCAGCAGGCCGACGCCAGTCGAGAAACGTGGATTTCTCACCACTTCGGCTAGCCCGCCGGAATACATCGGTACGCCCAGGCGAACCGGCATGTGAAAAACTTCTTCACCGAGCTCCACCATTCCCGCCATGCCCGCACTGCCGCCGGTCAGCACAATTCCGCTCGACAATAATTCCTCGAATCCGCTCGCGCGTAACTCGCGTTGAATCAACGAATACAATTCTTCGACGCGCGGCTCAATCACTTCCGCCAACGTCTGCCGCGACATCTGCCGCGGCTCGCGATCACCTACACCCGGCACTTCGATCACGTCGTTCACGCTCGCCAATTGCCTGAGCGCCACACCGTGCGCAATCTTGATGTCCTCGGCGTCCTTGGTCGGCGTGCGAAGCGCCATGGCGATGTCGTTGGTGATCTGGTCACCTGCAATCGGAATCACCGCGGTATGGCGAATCGCGCCGCCGGTGAATACCGCGATATCGGTCGTACCGCCGCCAATATCGACCAGGCACACACCCAAATCCTTTTCATCCTGCGAAAGCACTGCGATGGCGGAAGCGAGCGGTTGCAACACCAGATCGCGTACTTCCAATCCGCAGCGGCGCACACACTTCATGATGTTCTGCGCGGCCGACACCGCACCGGTGACGATGTGTACTTTCACTTCCAGCCGCACGCCGCTCATGCCAACCGGTTCGCGCACATCTTCTTGTCCATCGATGATGTATTCCTGGATGAGGATGTGGAGTATTTGCTGATCCATCGGAATATTCACCGCGCGCGCGGTTTCAATCACGCGGTCGACATCGTGTTGCGAGACTTCCTTGTCCTTGATCGCGACCATGCCGTGCGAGTTGAAACTCTTGATGTGCGAACCGGCGATGCCGGTCATCACATCCTTGATTTTCACGTCGGCCATCAACTCGGCTTCTTCGAGTGCCCGCTGAATGCCGGTGACGGTGGCCTCGATATTCACCACCACCCCTTTCTTCAAACCCTTCGACGGATGCTGGCCAAGGCCCAAAATTTCCAGCGCGCCGTCAGGCGTGATTTCGGCGACGATGGCGATGATCTTGGAGGTGCCGATATCCAGCGCCACCAACAGATTTTTGGTTTCGCGGGGCTTATTCATGTTGCATTCGTCGATTCATTTCGGTTCATGGAATGGCGGTTTTCCGGTCGGTGTTCGTTCATCAGGATTTCGCGGCGGGCGACGTCGTGCCGGCGCGCACCGCAAGGCCGCCCGGGTAGCGCAGATCGATACGCGCGTCAGAGGTGCGAACCGCGGCGATGCTCGGGTACGCACGCACATAGCGAGCGAGGCGCTCGCCGGCGTCACTGCGACCGAGCAGCAAGGTGCCGCCGCTGCCGAGTTTCAATTGCCACGCGCGACGCGGCGAGAGCATCAATTCCACCGGCACCTCGCCGATCACCGCGAGTTGCGTTTTGAACGCGAGATATTGAATCAGCATGTCGCGCGCGGAATCTTTCGGCCCGCTGAATATCGGCAACGCACTGTCGCCGGCGAACTCCGCCGTGAAAATTTCGCCGGCGGTATTGACCAGTAAATCCGCCTCCGGCCCGTCCAAACGTCGCCAGCGCGCGTAGGGAACGTGTTCTTCAATCCGCACTTCAAGTGTCGCCGGAAAGCGCCGGCGCACTTCCGCGTTGCGCACCCATTCGACTTCCATCAGCGCCGCTTTGACTTGATTCAAGTCGGTGCGCAACATACTGCCGCCCATGTTCTGGATCGCGCCGGCGATACGTTGCAGTTCGCCTTGATCGACCCGTTGCAAGGCACCATCGGTGCCGGCAAACGTCATATCTCGAATCGGCAGCAGCGGCGTCGATGCCCTCGCCTCGATCCCCGAGTCGTCCTTCGTCATGGCCGAAATCGCAAACCACGCGGCCACGGCGGCAATCAGCATCGCGGTGATGGCGGCACCGATCACCACGACGCGCTTTCGCATGAAGGCATCGATTGCGGTTGAGTCCGGCAGTGACGACTTGGCGCGCGAGGATTGGGTCATCTTCGGCCTCATCCTTTCAGCGACGCGGATTGCAAAATGCGCACACACAAGTCGGGATAACTCAAGCCCACCGCGCGCGCCGCGATCGGCACAAGCGAATGGCTGGTCATACCTGGCGACGTATTCATTTCAAGAAAGCTGTAGCGGCCATCGGCGCTGAGCATCATGTCGGCGCGGCCCCAGCCGTCGCAGCCCAGCACCTTGAATGCTTTCAAGGTCACAGCACGAATTTCATCTTCAATGTCGGCGCGCACACCGGACGGACAGTGGTACTTGACAACATCGGTGAAGTATTTGTTCTGATAATCGTAGGCACCGTTGGGCGCTTCGATCCGAATCAGCGGCAGACATTCGTCGCCCACTACCGTGGCCGTCAATTCCTGACCGCTGATGAATTCCTCGGCGATGACCAGGGGATCAAGTTTGAACGCCAACGCAAATGCGGCGGGCATGTCCGATGCGCTCATGACTTTGCTCACGCCGATGCTGGAGCCTTCACGCGCGGGCTTTACGATCAACGGCAGCTTTAATTCATTGACGATTTTCAACCAGTCGCTGTCCGGCGCGAGCATGCGAAACGCGGGCGTCGGAATCCCCGCCGCCTGCCAGACGAGTTTGGTGCGCCACTTGTCCACGGCCAATGCCGAACCCATCACGCCGGATCCCGTATAAGGAATTCGTAGTGTTTCAAGCACGCCCTGCACCGTGCCGTCTTCACCGAAGCGGCCATGCAGCGCGATGAATGCGCGCTCGAATTTTTCGCGCGACAGGTTGAAGAGTGAATGCACCACCGGATCGAATGCATGCGCATCCACGCCTTTTTCGCGCAGTGCCGCGAGTACGCCGTTACCGGAGAGCAAGGAAATTTCCCGCTCGGCACTCGGCCCGCCCATCAGCACAGCGACCTTGCCCAACGATTTCACGTCGATACTCAAGATGAAACTCCAATACGGGCGCGGCTTTCCGGGCATAAATGGCCGGAAAGGCCCGCCAATGCTTGATCCACGTATTTCAAGAAATTGGTACCCTGTAAGCCTGTCGCCCCGGATTTATTCCGGGGTCCAATTCTTTGTATCGCATCGGAAATCTGGAAAATAATTAGGCCCCGGAATAAATCCGGGGTGACAGTGATTGGGGATCCGCGAAAAATTCTCACGCGCGCAGCGATGTTCATGCGACGTCCCCGACTATCTTCACTTCGCGTATGAGATCCACACCGTTCTTTGCCTTCACCGTCGCTTGCATGTGGTCGATCATCTTCTCGATGTCGGCGGCACTCGCGTAACCCGAATTGATGATGAAGTTCGCGTGCTTCATCGAGATTTGCGCGCCACCGATGGTGTAACCCTTCAACCCACATGATTCAATCAATCGCGCGGCAAAATCTCCCGGCGGATTGCGAAAGGTCGAACCCGCGTTCGGCTTATCGAGCGGCTGCGAGGCCATGCGTTTGGCGAGCAATTCTTTGATGCGCGTTTGCGCCGCAACCGCATCGCCTGGCACAAAACGAAAGCGCGCGGCGACGAACCATTCATCATCGTGACGGGAGACGGGTGACGGGTGGCGGCGTTTCGCTTCGACGTGCCGATAGCCGATCTCGTAGTCCGCGTTGGTGCGGGTATGCAGTACGCCGGCGCGATCGATCGTCGTGCAATCGACCACTTGATCCCACGTCTCGGTGCCGTAGCAACCCGCGTTCATCGCGAGCGCACCGCCAATGGTGCCTGGCACGCCGGCGAGCCATTCGGCACCTGCCAAACCATCCCTCGCCGCGAACTTTGCGACATGCGGCGATACCACGCCGGCACCTGCGCAAACAATGCAAGAGTCCGCCGCGTCAATCGCCAACCCATGCAGCGTCGGCGTGGTCAGCACCACGGTGCCATCAAATCCGCCATCACGCACCAGCAGATTGCTGCCGAGCCCGACAAACAGGATCGGCTCATCCGCTGCGAGTGTCGGCAGAAACGCTTGCAAATCGGCAAGATCGGCCGGCTTGAAAAAACGTGCCGCCCGGCCACCCGCTCGCCACGACACGTGCTTCGACATTGACTCGTCGCGACGCAACTCGCCGCGCACGGGTGCAGCGGTATCGGTGGAAAATGTACGCGGCTCAGCCATGTTCATTCCCCGCCTCCCACACCCGCGAGGCGCGGTGCCACGCCACCCACGGAGCCGGCACCCATGGTAATCACGACATCGCCGTCGCGCACACGGCCCAGCACAGCGGCCGGAATATCGGCGGGTGTTTCGACAAACAGCGGCTCGACTTTTCCCAGTACCCGCAACGCGCGCGCGAGGGCGCGGCCATCGGCCGCCACGATCGGCGCTTCGCCCGCCGGGTACACATCCGCAAGAATCACCTCGTCGGCCGTGGAGATCACCCTGACAAAATCCTCAAACAGATCGCGCGTACGGGTGTAGCGGTGCGGTTGAAACGCGAGCACAATGCGCCGCCCCGGAAATGCGCCGCGCGCAGCATTCAACACCGCCGCCATTTCCACCGGATGGTGACCATAGTCGTCAATCAACGTGAACGCACCGCCACCCTCGATGGCGATCTCGCCGTAGCGTTGAAAGCGCCGACCGACACCACTGAACGACGCGAGCGCTTTCGCGATCGGCTCGTCCGCGAGGCCGACTTCGCGTGCGATCGCGATTGCCGACAACGCGTTCAACACGTTGTGCGTGCCGACCAAATTGAGCTCGACATCGAGCACACTTTTATCGCGACGACCGACCGCCGTGAATTTCATTTTCGCGCCGGTCGCAGCGACATTCACTGCGCGCAGCTCGACATCCTCGCTCATGCCATAGGTCAGCACCGGCTTGGTCAGGCGCGGCAATATTTCACGCACATTGTCGTCGTCCGCGCACAGCACGGCGAGGCCGTAGAACGGCAGATGCTCTAGGAATTCAACGAACGCCGACTTCAACTTTCCGAAGTCGTGCGCGTAGGTTTCCATGTGGTCCTGATCGATGTTGGTGACCACCGCCATGATCGGTTGCAGGTACAAAAATGATGCGTCCGATTCGTCGGCTTCGGCGACCAGATACTCGCCTTTGCCGAGACGTGCATTGGTGCCGATGGAGTTCAGACGCCCGCCGATCACACAGGTCGGATCCAGCCCCGCTTCCCCCAGCACATGCGCGATCAACGAGGTGGTGGTGGTTTTGCCGTGGGTGCCGGCGATCGCGATGCCCAACTTGAAGCGCATCAATTCAGCGAGCATCATCGCGCGCGGCACAACCGGAATGCGCGCGGCTTTCGCGGCGATCACTTCCGGATTGTCGGCCTTGACTGCGCTGGAGGTGACGATCACGCCGGCATTGGCGATGTTGCCCGCCGCGTGGCCAATCAGCACATTCGCGCCCAGCGCACGCAAGCGTTTTACGACCGCCGAGTCGGCAATATCAGAGCCGCTCACGGTGTAGCCGAGATTCAACAGCACTTCGGCAATTCCGGACATGCCGGAGCCACCAATGCCAATAAAGTGAAGGTGTTTGACTTTATGCTTCATGCGGCCATTTCCATGCAGGCGTTTGCGCAGGCGATCGTCGCGTCGGGTTTTCCCAGTGAACGCGCGATGTTCGCCATTGCCAATAATTTTTCGCGCGTGAAATCGCGCAAAATTCCCGCCAACACTTGTGGTGTGGTTTCCAACTGCTTCACCATCACACCAGCACCCGCATCGACCAGAAACCGCGCGTTGGCTTCCTGCTCCTCGGCGACAAAATACGGCAACGGCACCAGCACACTGGCGATCCCCGCTGCCGCGAGTTCGGCGACGGTGATGGCCCCCGAGCGGCACAACATCAGATCGCACCACACGTATTTCGCGGCCATGTCGTCGATGAACGGCAGCACATCGGCGGCAACACCGGCCTGCTGGTAGGCGAGCACCAACTCATCGAAATTCCTTTCGCCCGATTGATGAATCACTTCGGGCCGAAGCACTGGCGGAATCGACGCGATGGCGGCGACCACCAGATCATTCAGCGTTTTCGCCCCGAGACTGCCGCCGACAATCAGCAAACGCACCGGCCCGCGGTGCGCCGCCATCCGCGTTCCGGGATCGGGCAGCGCGCAAATATTGGCGCGCACCGGCGTTCCCAGCCATTCCACTTTCTTCGGTTTCGGCAACAACTTCGCCAGCGCATTTTTGGGTGGCTGCTCAAACGTTTTTGGGAAGCCCACCAGCACCCGATCCGCGATCAGCGCGAGTACGCGATTGGTCAATCCTGCATGCGCACCGGGTTCAAACACCACCAGCGGTTTGCGGCACAGAACCCCCATCATGCCGCCGGGAAACGCGATGTAACCGCCCATCGAAATCACCACATCCGGCTGGGTGCGGCGGATCACGCCCAGCGCCTGCCAGAACGCCCGCAACAGCGTGAGCGGCAGTAGCGCCCACGCGAGCATTCCCTTGCTACGCACGCCGGACATTTGAACCACTTCGATGGCGACTTTGTCGGCGATTGCCGACTTGCTGATCAGCTTGTGTTCCATGCCGGCCGGCGTCGCGAGCCATGCAATGGCCCAGCCGCGTTGCAACAGGACTTCGGCAATCGCGATGCCGGGATAAATGTGACCACCGGTGCCGGCGGCCATGATGAGTGCGCAACGCTTACGCATGTTCGGAGGCCTCATCGCCGCACACTCTTGCGCGCCGCGCTGCCGATCGAACGGTTCTCGGCGTCGATGCGCAACAGCACCGCGACCGCCACGCAATTGACCACGATGCCGGTGCCGCCGTACGACATGAACGGCAACGTCAATCCCTTGGTCGGCAGCATCCCCAGGTTCACACCCATGTTGATGAACGCCTGCACCGCCAGCCACACGCCGATGCCTTGCGCAACCAGCGCCGCGAAATAGTTTTCACGCATCATCGCTTCGCGACCGACCATGAAGGCGCGGTAGATCAACGCGACGAATAGGGCGATCACCACCGCCACGCCGGCGAAACCCAGCTCCTCGCCGACCACGGCCAACAGAAAATCGGTGTGCGCTTCCGGCAAGTAGAATAGTTTTTCGACGCTGCCGCCCAGCCCGACGCCCAGCCATTCGCCGCGCCCAAATGCGATCAGCGAATGCGAAAGTTGATAGCCGGTGCCATAGGCATCCGACCACGGATCCATAAAACCGACAATGCGCTGCAGCCGATACGGCGACACCACGATCAGCACCACAAACGCGGCCGCCAGCAGCACGATCAACGCGGCGAATACGCGCCAGTTCAGGCCGCCGAGAAACAGGATCGCCATCGCCACCGACGTGATCACCACCAGCGCGCCGAAATCCGGTTCGCGCAGTAGCACCGCGCCGATGAACACCATTACCGACAGCATCGGCAAGAAGCCCTTTTTGAAGTCATGCATAAACGCGGCTTTGCGCACGGTGTAGTCGGCCGCATACAGGACGGCAAAGAATTTCATCAGCTCGGAGGGTTGCATCGTCGCGATGCCGAACGATAACCAGCGACGGCTACCATTGACTTCACGGCCGATGCCGGGAATCAACACAATCACCAGCAGGAATCCGCCGATGATGAATAGTGCCGGCGCGAATTTTTGCCACAGCGCCACCGGAATCTGAAACGCGGCGAACGCGGCGGCGATGCCGATGGCGAGGTACACCGAATGGCGCATCAGGAAGTAATGCATGCGATAGCCGGTCATTTTTTCCGCTTCCGACATCGCAATCGACGCCGAGTACACCATCACCAGGCCGATTGCGAGCAACAGCGCGACGCTCCAGAACAGCGTGAGATCCAGTTCGGCACGCGGCGCGGCGGGGCTATACAGCATGGTGTGCCTCGCGTTGCTGTTTCAGATCATGCACGCACTGCGCGAAGACGTCGCCGCGATGGTTGTAGTTCTTGAACATGTCGAAGCTGGAGCAGGCGGGCGACAGCAGCACGGCGTCACCCGGCTTGGCGTGCGCCAGCGCTTGCGCGACCGCATCCGCCATGCTCACTGCATGCGCGGTCGGCACTTGCGTATCGGCGATCGCGCCTTCAATTGCGCGCGCGTCCTGACCGATCAATACCACCGACCGCGCGCGCGCTTTCACGGGTGCGGCCAGCGGCGAAAAATCCTGCTCCTTGCCGATGCCCCCGGCGATCAACACCACGGGCACGGTCATACCGTTCAACGCGGCCACGGTCGAGCCGACATTGGTGCCTTTGGAATCATCAAAGAACGTCACGCCGTCGATAACGCCGACATTCTCCAGGCGGTGCGGCAGACCTTTGAATGCTTTCAATCCCGCCGCAAATTTTTCTGTATCCGCGTCTGGACAGGCTGCGCGGCATAGCGCGAACGCCGCCAAGGCGTTCGCGGCGTTGTGCAGCCCGGCGACGGGCATCTCCCTCAACGCAATCAAACGGCGATTGCCTTCGTGGAGCCAACCGTCATTGATGCCAAACTCATTCGGGATTTTCGGGACGTCGGTGCCGAATGTGCTTAAAGGGGTTTCCGGTTTCCGCATCGCGAGGCTCGCGGCATCGTCGCGATTCAACACCTGATGTTGTGCATACAAAAAAATGCGCCGCTTGGCGTCGGTGTAGTCATCCATCGATGCGTAGCGATCCAGATGATCCTGCGACAAGTTGAGCATCGTGGCGGCGTCGCATTCCAGCGATGATGTCGTCTCCAACTGAAAGCTCGACAACTCCACCACATACACCTCCGGCTGGCCGTGGTCGCGCGCGTCCAACATCGCGTCGAGCACCGGCAGGCCGATGTTGCCGGCGACCGCTGTTTTCATTCCGGTGGCGCGGCACATCGCCCCCGCCATCGCGGTGACGGTGGATTTTCCATTGGAGCCGGTGATACCGATCATTTTGGGTCGTGTCCCTTTCTTCGCTAACTCGATTTGTTCCCACGCAAAAAGCTCGACATCCCCAACGAACTTTTTCCCTTGAGCGCGCGCGCGCGCGATGGCCGGGTCACACGCGGGCCCAGCAACGGCCACGCCCGGGCTTGCAACAACGAGTTCGGCGTCGCCAAAGAGGGCGTCGCTGTAGGTGCCGGCGATGAACTCGACGCGAGGATGTTTGGCTCGTAATTCGTTGAGACCGGGAGGAGCTGCGCGTGTGTCGGCAACTCGCACACGAGCACCCACTCGTTCGGCCCATCGGACGACGGAGAGGCCGGTGTCACCCGCGCCAAGAACAACAATGCTTTTGTCATGCCATTCCACCTCGCTGCTCCAGCGCCTAGCGAAGAACCGATAAAGTCAAGCACTGGCGAGGTGTTTCAGGCATAAATGGCCTGAAAGGCTCGCCAATGCTGGACTTTTCCATTGCAATAGTCACCAATCTCGTCACCAGTCACCCGTTACTCGTCACGCTCTGCTTCACCGCAGCTTTAACGTCGACAGCCCAAACAACACCAGCAACATGGTGATAATCCAGAACCGCACCACGACCTGATTTTCTTTCCAGCCCTTCAATTCGTAGTGGTGATGCAGCGGTGCCATGCGAAACACGCGCTTGCCGGTGAGCTTGAAGCTGACCACCTGAATAATCACCGACAGGGTCTCGACGACGAACACGCCGCCCATGATGATCAGCACGATTTCCTGGCGGCAGACCACCGCGATCAGCCCGAGCGCGCCACCCAACGCCAGCGCGCCCACGTCGCCCATGAACACTTCCGCCGGGTACGCGTTGAACCAGAGGAATGCGAGGCCCGCCCCCGCGATCGCGCCGCAGAAAATCGCGAGCTCCCCCGCGCCTTGAATGTAGGGAACGCCAAGATAAGTCGAGAAAACCTTGTTGCCCGCCACGTAGGCGAATATCGCGAGGGCCGAGGCCACCATGACGGTCGGCATGATGGCGAGGCCGTCGAGACCATCAGTCAGATTCACCGCGTTGGAAAATCCGACCACGACAAACCAGCCCAGAATGATGAAGCCGATGGTGCCGAGCGGAATCGCCACCGTCTTGAAAAACGGCACAATCAAATCCGTCTGCTGCGGCAAGTTCGCGCGGTAGGCGAGATAGGAAAGCGCCAACAACGCAATCACCGTCTGCCAGAACAATTTCTTGCCGGCCGACAGCCCTTTCGGATTGCGGTGCACCACCTTGCGGTAATCGTCGACCCAGCCGATCACGCCGAAGCCGATGGTGGTGACGAGGCAGGCCCACACATAACGATTCTCCAGATCGCCCCACAACAGTGTGGTGATCGCAACCGACACCAGTATCAACGCGCCGCCCATGGTCGGTGTGCCGGCCTTGATTAAATGCGATTGCGGACCGTCGTCGCGCACCGATTGGCCGATCTTCATGTCGGTCAACTTGCGAATCATGCGCGGACCGATCAGAAACGAAATCGCGAGCGCCGTCATCGCCGACAGCACTGTGCGCAAGGTGATGTACTGAAACACATTGAATGGGCGGATTTGCATATCCTTGCCCAGCCATTGAAATAGTTCGAGCAACATTTAGTGTTGGCCTCCGCCGTAGTGAGGCACCAGTTTTTCGACCACGCGTTCCATCTTCATGAAGCGCGAGCCTTTCACCAGCACCGTGGTGCGCGGGCCCAAGGCCGGCAACAGCGACGCCGCCAATGCGTTGGGCGAATCGAAGTGCGCCGCGTGGATGCCGACGCCGGCAGCCGCAACGGTCTCGCGCGATAATTCGCCGAGTGCGAACAGATTTTCGATGCCGGCCGCGCGCGCATACTCGCCCACCTCGCGGTGCATCGCCGCACTTTCCGCGCCGAGCTCGGCCATGTCGCCCAACACCAGATAACGCGGTGATTGATGCGCCGCGAGCACGCGGATCGCCGCTTTGACCGAATCGGGATTCGCGTTGTAAGTGTCGTCGATGATGGTGGCTGAATTGTGGCCGGTGAAGGTGCGCAGCCGGCCCGCCACGGCGGAGAAGTTTTCCAGTCCGCGGCGGATCGACTTCAGCGGCACGCCCATTGCACAGGCACCCGCTGCGGCTGCGAGCGCGTTGGCCTGATTGTGCTCGCCGGGAACCTGCAAGCGCACCTCGACTTCTGCACCTTGCCATCGGATGATGATCGAATCATTGCGGAATCGGCCCTGCACATCGTCTTCCGGCGCGACGCCGAAGGTGATGACGCCATGCCCTTTGGCGGCAGCCGCGATGCCCGTCCGCCAGAAATTGCCGAAGCGATCATGCATGTTGACGACCGCAATGCCATCCGTCTTCAACGCGCCGAAAATCTCCCCCTTGGCTTGGGCAATCGCTTCGCGGCTACCGAGCTCGCCGATGTGCGCAGTGCCGGCCATGGTCACCATGGCCACATCGGGGTCGACCAGGCGTGTGAGCTGATCGATCTCGCCCAGGTGGTTCATGCCGAGCTCGAAAACCGCATAGCGGTGCCGCGGGCGCAGCCGCAACAACATTTGCGGCACGCCGACATCGTTGTTGAGATTGCCTTCAGTGGCGAGCACATCGTCGGTGTCACCCGTATGCGCGGCGAGAATGGCGCGCAGCATTTCTTTTACGGTGGTCTTACCGTTGCTGCCAGTCAAGGCGAGCGTGAGCGGACGAAAACGCTTGCGCCACAGCGCACCGATCTGTCCATACGCGGCACGCGTGTCGGCGACGATGAGTTGCGGCGGCGATTCACCGGCAACCGCCCGCACCACCAGCGCCGCTGCCGCGCCGCGCGCACGCGCTTTCGCCAAGTGATCATGGCCGTCGAAATTTTCGCCTTTGATGGCGATGAATAATTCGCCCGCCTTCAAGGTGCGAGTGTCCGTGGAGACGCCGACGATCTCAACATCGTCAACAGTGCCACTCGCCGGATGCACCTCCAATGCGGCGACGACTTCTTTCAAACGCAACGACAGTCCCGCGTTCATGTGTGCCCTCCCCGCCAGGCCGTCAACGCTTCCTGTGCGACATCAACATCGCTGAAGTGCAATTTAGCGTCGCCGACAATCTGGTATGTCTCATGCCCTTTGCCGGCGATGACGACGATGTCGCCGGCGTTGGCTTCGTTCAACGCTTCAAAGATGGCCTGATGGCGATTGGCCACCGCGCGCCATGCGGCCGACGTGGTTTTCGCGCCGGCGTCACCGCGCGCATCAATTCCCGCCTCGATATCGGCGATGATCGCCGCCGGATTTTCCGTCCGCGGATTGTCCGACGTGATGATGGTCAAGTCCGCATAGCGCGCGGAGATGGCACCCATTTGCGGACGCTTGCCGCGATCGCGGTCGCCGCCGCAGCCGAAGACGGAAATCAGCCGGCCGTGTTCCGGCACGATCGCGGAAATTGTCGACAACGCCTTTTCGAGGGCATCGGGCGTGTGCGCGTAATCCACCACCACCAGTGGTTTGTTGGTTTGCCCGCCGATGGGACGCACTGTCTGCATGCGCCCTGGTACCGGTGACAGCCGGCCAACGATCTCCGCGGCCTGAGTGAGACGCAGCCCACTCGCGATCAACCCGCCGATCACCGCGAGCAAGTTGCTGACGTTGAAAGCGCCGAGAATTTCCGACTCGACATGCGCTGTACCGAATTTACCGGTCACTTCAAAACTCAGACCGCCGGGAGAAACGGCGATGCTCTGCGCGGTAAGGTCGGCGAAGCCGCCGTTCTGGCGCATGCTGGTGCGGATCAATCCAACACTGGCGTGATCGCCCAGCTTCTGCGCGAGCGTGGCGCCGAACGGATCATCGACATTGATCACCGCATGTTTCACGCCGCGCATTTCGAACAGGCGCGCCTTGGCGGCACCATAGGCTTCCATGGTGCCGTGATAGTCGAGATGATCGCGCGTCAAGTTGGTGAAGATCGCGCAATCGAATTTGATATCGGTGACGCGGCCCTGATCAAGCCCATGACTGGAGACTTCCATCGCACACGCGGTTGCGCCTGCGCGCAGGTAATCGCGCAGCATGCGTTGCAGTGCGACCGCATCCGGTGTGGTGTTGTCTGACGCCTGCAATTCGGCGGCATTCTTGCCGATGATGCCGTTGCCAAGGGTGCCGATTACGGCTGAAATCCTGCCCGCCAATTCCATGCCGGCCGCGATCCACTGCGACACCGACGTCTTACCGTTGGTGCCGGTCACGCCCGTCATCCATAGCGCTTCCGCAGGATGGCCGTAAACATGTCCGGCGATTTGGCTCGCATGGTCTTTCAGGTTTGGGACGCCCAGATGCGGGACTTTCCATCCGGCGTTCCACACGAAATCGTGCGTGTCGTACAGCACCGCCGAGGCACCGCGCTCGACGGCATCATTGATGAAGTCTCGGCCATCGCGCACTGCACCGGGATAGGCCAGAAACGCGAAACCACGTCGCGCTTCGCGGCTGGTCGAAGTCACGTCATCGACCGGCGCAGGCAGGCTCGCGAGCGCGTTCGCGAGCTGCACTTCGGAAAAATCGTCGGCCAACACCAGTTCACGCGAGATGGTGCCGTTGGTCGCGCCGTTGTGCGCGCCGTTAATCGATGTGGTCCCGTTGTGGTCGCGCGTCGGCGTGTTCATCATCCACGTTCCTTCGCGCCCGTCACCGGTGCCGCGTTCGCTTCACGCAGTTGCGGTGCATCCGGTGCGACACCCGACATCCGCAATGCCTGCGACATCATGTTTGAGAACACCGGTGCCGAGACATCGCCGCCGAAGTGTTTGCCGGCGGTCGGCTCATCGATCATCACTGCAATGATGTAGCGCGGACTCGATGCCGGACCGTAACCGACGAACGACGACACATAAAGGTGATCCGCGTACTGACCATTCAGCAATTTGTGCGCGGTACCAGTCTTGCCCGCAATTCGGTAGCCCGGCACCTGACCCTTGGTTGCAGTGCCGCCTACTTGCGTCACTGTTTCCAGCATGCGCGACATGGTCTTTGCAGTCTTTGGCGAAATGATTTGCTTGCCGATGACGTCGCCCTCGCGCTTGATGAATGTCGCCGGCAACAACACGCCATCGTTGGCGAAAATCGTGTACGCGCGCGCCAGTTGCAGTGCGCTCACCGAGACGCCGTAGCCGTAGCCCATCGTCGCCTGTTCGATCGGCTTCCAGGTTTTCACGGCGCGTAACTTTCCGCTGGCTTCGCCGGGAAACCCTGTCTTCGGCGCGGCCCCGAAGCCCAGGTCGTTGTACAAATTCCAAAGTTGTTCGGAGGGCAATTGCAACGCAATTTTGGCAGTGCCGATGTTGCTCGATTTCTGGATGATTTCGGCGACCGAGAGTCGATCCGAGCGATGCGGCAGATCAGTAATGGTCTTCGGTCCGATGGTGAGGCCCGGCCCGGTGGTGATGATGGTTTCGGGTTTAACGATACCGGCCTCAAGTGCGGCCGAGACCGCGAACGGCTTGAACGTCGAGCCCGGCTCGAAGGTGTCGGTCACACTGCGGTTGCGCGCCTGTTGCGGGTTCCAATTGACGCGGTTGTTCGGATTGAAATCGGGTTGATTCACCAGCGCCAGTACTTCGCCGGTTCGGGCATCGAGCACCACCATCGCGCCGCCCTTGGCTTTGTTGGCGTCCACTGCCGCCTTCAATTCGCGGTGAGCAAGATATTGCAAACGCTCGTCGATGGAAAGGCGCAACGATTTGCCTTCGCGCGGTGCTTTCAGATTTTCGATGTCCTCGACGATGCGGCCTTTGCGATCCTTGATCACGCGCCGCTGTCCGGGCGATCCCGACAGATGCGCCTGCTGCGCGAGCTCAATCCCCTCCTGCCCCTGATCCTCCTTGCCGGTGAAGCCGATCACATGCGCCGCCACATCGCCGGAGGGATAAAAGCGCCGGTACTCGCGCTGCTGAAACACGCCGGGAATTTTCAGTGCGATCACTTTCTTCGCCTCCGCCGGTGACAGTTGGCGCTTCAGCCAGACGAAATTTTTATCTTTCTCGGCGAGGCGAGCGTTAAGCGCTTTGCGATCGATGTTCAACGCGGCACCCAACGCCGCCATTTGCGAAGGATCGAGCGACATTTCGGCCGGGCTTGCCCAGATCGATTCGACCGGCGTCGACACCGCCAACGGTTTGCCGTTGCGATCCATCACCGCGCCGCGTGAAGCAGGCATCTCCACCACGCGCATGAAGCGCGCCTCGCCTTTGGCTTGCAGAAAATCGTTGTCGAACCCCTGCAAGAAAAACGCGCGGCCCAACAGCAACGCAAACGCAAGCAAACACAGCACCAGCACGCCACGCGAGCGCCAGCCTTCCAGCTTCAAGCGCAGATTCGGTTCCAGCCGACGCGAGGAGTGATTCAAGTGCTTGTCCTATGCGAGCGTGCGAGCATCATTTCTCACTTTCTCCCTTGGGAGAAGGCCGGGATGAGGGGCTGCCCACCGGTGCAGCGGAATTCTCAATCACCACGATCACCGTTTTTTTTGCATCTGGCACGCGCATCCCCAACTCTTGCGATGCCTTTTGTTCGATGCGTTTGCCGTTGCCTAACGTCTGCGCTTCGATTTGCAATTCGCGCCATTCGTTGTCGAGCTTGCGTTCCTGGTCCTGTTCGGATTGCAGTGAGACGAACAAGGTGCGTGCCTGATGTTGCGAGGTCACCACCGAGAGCGCGCAGCCCATGAGGATGAGCAGCAACAAAATATTCACGCGGGTCATCGCTTCTCCGCCGTGCGCATGATGGCCGAGCGGGCGCGTGGATTCGCGGCGATTTCCGCATCCGACGCGCGCACCGGTTTACCGATGATGTTTAGTGTCGCGACATCGACCTCATTCGCGCGGATCGGCAATTTTGAGGGTAGGTGATCCGCCTTCGCCGCGTTTTGCATGAAACGCTTGACGATCCGGTCTTCCAGCGAATGAAACGCGATTACCACCAACCTGCCTCCCGTCCGCAAGCCTTCCAGGGCCTGCGGTAGAACCTGCTCTATCTCTTCAAGCTCTTGATTGATGAAAATCCGAAGAGCCTGAAACGTGCGGGTTGCGGGGTGCTGGCCCGGCTCGCGCGTCCTGACGGTTTTACCCACGAGCTCGGCAAGCTCGCGCGTCGTCCGAACACGTCCGATGACCCTTGCCGCAACAACCGTTCTTGCAATCTGCCTAGCAAACCGTTCTTCACCATAGCGCCAGATGACCTCCCCTATTTCTTGTTCTGTCGCGCGATTGATCCACGCTTCGACGGTCTCGCCGCGCGTGGTATCCATGCGCATGTCGAGTGGTGCGTCGAAACGAAAACTGAAACCGCGAGCCTCTTCATCCAACTGCGGCGATGAGACCCCCAAATCCGCCAGCATTCCATCGACTGCATTGGTTCTACTGCCGGTCACTTTTTCCAACAACACCGCCAACTCACTCATCGCGGCGTGATGCATCGAGAATCGTTTATCGCTTTCCGCCAACGCTTGGCCCGCGTCAACCGCGCGCGGGTCACGGTCAATCGCAATCAGTCTGCCGGTTGGCCCCAATCGTTCGAGAATGGCGCGCGAGTGACCGCCGCGCCCGTAGGTACCATCGACATACACGCCATCCGGCTTGATCGCGAGCGCATCGACCGCTTCACGCAGCAACACCGTGACGTGTACTGATGAAGACGGGGTTGGCGACATTGCGGGCTCATTCATTCCCCGGCTACAAAGAAAAATTCTCAGTGCCCGGCGGCATGCCCATCGCACCCGACACCACCGAATTCAGCCGCGCTTCCCACGCGGCCGCGTTCCAGATTTCAAAGTAACCGCCCTGGCCGACGAACATCACCTGCTTTTCAAGCCCGGCGAATTTGCGATGCTCCGGCGAAATCAGCACGCGGCCATTGGTGTCGAGCACATGATCTTCGGCGTTGCCGATCAAAAGGCGCTTCCACGCGCTGGCGGTGCGATCGAGGCTGGGAAAGGTCAACACCTTGTCGCGCACCGGCTCCCAGAATTTCAGCGGATACATGACGAGGCAGCCTTCGGGATGCGCGGTGATGACGAGCTTGCCGCCGCTCGGGGCCGACAAGGGGTCGCGATGCTTCATCGGCACCGCCATCCGGCCCTTCACATCCAAGCTCAATTCGGACGCACCTTGAAACACGATCAACGAATCCCCCATCATTTTTTTTTTGGCACGCAAGCCATGGAATTTCCTAGATTTCCCAGAAAACTCCACTTTTCACCACTTGTGGACACTATAGGCAATAAAAAACCTGCGGTCAAGCAGGTTCGAGAGGTTTTTTCTTTATGCGTCAGGGACTTAGCGCGGTTTTCTAGAAAGTTTT
>JANPBQ010000063.1:0-2046 GCA_031430555.1 Betaproteobacteria bacterium | reverse complement strand
GATGAATCCCACATCCGCATCAAAATCGCGGCCCATGCCTTGAAGCACCGCATCAATGCTGGCGCTCAGGCTCATACCCCTCTCGACATTATCCGAAATTTGCCGGCAGGCAAGCGCGCGAATCACGTATTCGCCAGTGCCAGTGGCCGATGACGCCGCAAATTTTGATGCATAAGTTCCGGCACCCGGCAGCGGCGTATCACCGACTCGCCCGACCAGTTTCATCGTGACACCGCCGGTGGAGGTACACGCGCACAGCACACCATTCGCATCCATTGCCACTGCGCCAATGGTGCCGCCGGCATATTCAGGATGGCTCTTCAAAAAATGGCGGATCTTCATCGCGCCCTTGCCATCGGCACCCACCGCGACTTGCAGCTTGGATTTCTTGTCCTGCCAATCGGCGCGGCGCTCAGGCGTGATCGGATCATGAACGGCATGCCCCATCACACGCGCGAAGCGTTGCGCGCCCTCACCGGCGAGCATGACGTGGTCGGTTTGTTCCATTACTTGTCGTGCGATCAGAATCGGATTCTTCACTCGCTGGATCGCGGAGACAGCACCGATCTGCGATTCATCGGACACCATCACACAGGCATCCATTTCCACAAAACCATCGATATTCAATACCGCACCGGTGCCGGCATTGAAGATGGGATTGTCTTCCAACACCACGGCGGCCGCGCTCGCGGCATCAATCGCCGAACCGCCCGCCTCGAGAATTTTTCGGCCGGCGGCGACGGCGGCAGTCGTACCGTTAATCGCGTCGGCATCGGAGCCGGGGCGCCAGCTACCGGCGCCTCCGTGGACAATCAGTGCAATGGTCATGTCGCGCTTTCGGAAGGGAAGGGCGGATTATACGAGGCGCGATTGGTGGGCGGTGTGGCAGAGCGTAACAAGGGCAAAGTCTAGCCACTCGAACAAGATAAGATCAGCGGCAACAACGAACTTCTCGAAGAAACTCCAATCAAGCATTCCGCAACTTGATATGCAATTCCCTGAGTTGCTTGTCCGTCACCGCCGATGGCGTCTCCACCATCAAATCCTGCCCGCGTTGCGTTTTGGGAAACGCGATCACATCGCGGATCGAATCCCACTTTTCGCACATCAATGTCACCGAGCGATCGAGACCGAAGGCAATGCCGCCCATTGGCGGTGCGCCGTATTCCAACGCATCGAGCAAAAAGCCGAACTTGGCGCGTTGATCGTCGGCCGAGATGCCGAGCACCTTGAATTGCTTTTGCTGCAATTGCGGATTGTGGATGCGTACCGAACCGCCACCGAGTTCCCAGCCGTTCATCGCGACGTCATAGGCTTGTGCGAGCACTTTCGAGGGGTCGGTGTCCATCATCTCGACATGCTCGGCTTTCGGTGCCGTGAACGGGTGATGGGCGGATACATAGCGCTTGTTTTCTTCGTCATACTCGTAGGCTGGGAAATCGACCACCCACACCGGCTTATAGCCGCCGTCAGCGTAGCCTTTTTCGTGGCCGAGCTTCATGCGCAACGCGCCCAGCGTGTCGTACACCACCTTGGTTTTGTCGGCGCAAAAGAAAATGATGTCGCCGGTTTTGGCGTTGCAGGCACCGAGAATTTTCGTCAGCGTTTCTTCGCTGAAAAATTTTACGATGGGCGATTGCAATCCTTCGGCGTTGGGCTTGGCCGCATCGTTGACCTTGATGTACGCGAGTCCTTTCGCGCCGTAAATGGCAGCGAAGGTGGCAAGATCATCGAGTTCCTTGCGCGCGAATTTTTCATTGCCGCCCGGCAAACAAAGGGCAGCGACCTTGCCGTTCTTTGCGTTCGCCGCATCAACGAAAACTTTGAAGCCCGACTCTTTCACGATGGCGGTCAACTCGGTCAGTTCGAGTTTCACGCGTAGGTCGGGTTTGTCGGAACCATATTTCGCCATCGCGTCGGCATAGGTGATGCGCGGGAAGTCGGGCAGGTCGACTTTCACGCCAGCCTTCCACATCGCCTTCACGAGGCCTTCCATGATGTCCTGAATTTCACGCTCGGTCAGGAATGAGGTCTCGATATCGATCT
>JANPBQ010000062.1:0-15073 GCA_031430555.1 Betaproteobacteria bacterium | reverse complement strand
CGAGCAGAATGCCGGCAACGCGGCGGCGATCGCGGGCTTCATCACCGGCAAGCCCGGCATTTGCCTCACCGTCTCGGCACCCGGTTTTCTCAATGGCTTGACGGCACTCGCCAACGCGACCACCAATTGCTTTCCGATGATTTTGATTTCGGGTTCGAGCGAGCGTGAGATCGTCGATTTGCAACAGGGCGATTACGAAGAGATGGATCAGCTCGCGATCGCGAAGCCACTCTGCAAGGCGGCGTTCCGAGTGCTCAATGCGGAGGATATCGGCATCGGCATCGCGCGCGCGATTCGCTCCGCCGTATCGGGACGCCCGGGCGGCGTGTATCTCGATTTGCCGGCCAAACTTTTCGCGCAATCGATGGACGCCGACGCCGGGAGAAAATCGCTGATCAAAGTCGTTGACCCCGCGCCGCGCCAAATTCCCGCGCCTGATGCCGTCTCGCGCGCATTGGAACTATTGAAGAGCGCCAAGCGACCCTTGATCTTGCTTGGCAAAGGTGCGGCGTATGCGCGCGCCGATGCCGACATCCGCGCGCTGGTGGAAAAGACCGGCATTCCCTATTTGCCGATGTCGATGGCCAAGGGATTGTTGCCGGATACCCATCCGCAATCCGCGGCCGCCGCGCGATCCTTTGTGCTGCCCGAAGCCGACGTGGTGGTGTTGATCGGCGCACGCCTGAATTGGTTGCTCTCCCAGGGCAAGGGCAAGACCTGGGGCGGCAAGGATCACAAGGCTTGGGGCGGCCAGAGATTTGTTCAGATCGATATTTCACCGACGGAAGCCGACAGCAACGTGCGCATCGACGCGCCGGTGGTGGGCGACATCGGCTCCTGCGTCACGGCATTGCTGACGGGTATCGGCTCAAATTGGGCCAAACCTTCGGCGGAGTGGACCAACGCCATCGCGGAACGCAAGAACAAGAATCTCGCCAAGATGGCCGAGACGCTGGCGAAAACGCCAACGCCGATGAATTTCCACAGTGCGCTCAATGTCGTGCGCGACATTATCAAAGCCAACCCCGACGCGATGCTGGTGAACGAAGGCGCCAACGCGCTCGATTTCACGCGCTCGATCGTCGACATGTATCAGCCGCGAAAACGCCTCGACGTGGGCACGTGGGGCATCATGGGCATCGGCATGGGCTTTGCGGTCGCCGCTGCGATTGAGTCCGGCCAGAATGTCATCGCGGTCGAAGGTGACAGCGCATTTGGGTTTTCCGGGATGGAAGTTGAAACCATTTGCCGTTACAACCTGCCAGTGTGCGTGGTAGTGATGAACAACAACGGCGTCTATCGCGGCACCGATGTGAATCCAACGGGAGGTGCTGACGTGGCACCCACCGTGTTTGTAAAAGGTGCGCGCTACGAGTTGCTGATGGAAGCCTTCGGCGGCATCGGTGTACAGGCCAAGACACCGGTCGAATTGCGCAGTGCCATGGAAGAGGCGATTCGTTCACGCCGGCCCACGCTGATCAATGCGATCATTGATGAGACGGCGGGAACGGAAAGCGGGCGCATCACGAGTTTGAATCCGCAAAGCGCGAAGAAGAAGTAGTCAACCCAAGAAATAGTCGCCACACATCGAAGAAAGAACGACCAGCATGGAAGCACTAAAAGGCGTACGCATTCTCGACATGACCCACGTTCAGGCCGGCCCGACGTGTTCGCAATTGCTCGCGTGGATGGGGGCGGATGTCATCAAATTCGAGCCACCGCAAGGTGACGCCACGCGCGGACAATTGCGCGATGTGCCGGGTGCCGACAGTCTTTACTTCACGATGTTGAATTGCAACAAGCGCTCCATCACGGTCAACATGAAATCGCCCGACGGCAAGGTCGTGTTCGTCGATCTGCTGAAAAAGTGCGACATCATGATGGAGAATTTCGGACCGGGTGTGCTGGAGCGCCTGGGCTTCACCTGGGAAAAAATTCACGAGATCAATCCGAAAATCGTCGTCGGCTCGATCAAGGGTTTCGGCTCCAGCGGCCCTTATGCCGAGTTCAAGGCCTATGAGAACGTCGCGCAGGCGATGGGCGGCTCGATGAGCACCACTGGTGTTCCGGATGGCGCACCGTTCGTCACCGGCGCGCAAATCGGCGATTCCGGCACGGGCTTGCATCTGGCCGTCGGCCTGCTCGCCGCGCTGCATCAGGCCAACCGCACCGGCGAAGGCCAGTATGTCGAAGTCGCGATGATGGACGGCGTGATGAATCTTTGCCGCGTCAAATTTCGTGACCATCAGCGTTTGACCCGCCAAGCGATGGCTGAATATTCGGTGCCGACCTATCAAGGCATGGGCGAAGTGCCGCGCGCGGGCAACGATTCCGGCGGCGGACAACTCGGCAACGCGATTCACTGCAAACCGCACGGTGCCAACGACTGGATTTATGTCGTCGTGCAAGAGGCCGTGTGGACGGCACTCGCAGGCCGCGTCGGCCCGGAACTCGGCATGCCCGATCTCGCTACCGACGCGCAATTCGCGACCATCGCTGAGCGCCGCAAGAATCAGCAATTGATGTGGACCTTGCTTAACAAGTTCGCCTCGAAATACACCAAACGCGAAGTGATGGCGATTTTCAATCCGCTCGACGTGCCTTGTGGCCCGATCATGTCCACCGAAGATCTCGCCACCGACGAACACGTGCGCGGCCGCGACATGTATGTCGAACTCGATCACCCACAACGCGGCAAATGGTGGAACGTCGGTATGCCGATCAAACTCTCCGCGTCACCGGCAAAGATCGAGCGTTCGCCGTTGCTGGGCGAACATACGGATGATGTGTTGAAGAATGTATTGGGCTATGACGAGGCGAAGATCACCGCAATGAAAACGGCGGGCGCATTTTCATCGCCGCCGAAAAAGTAGCGATTTGTCGCATTTGAAAAAGCCATGTTTAGCGCGGCTTTCAAGGTGAAAATGCCTCAAGAGCCGCACCAGTTATTGAGTTCCACATCGGGTTACTTCTGTGAACCTGTTTTCTTGTCTCCCCGGATTTGTTCCGGGGCCCAATTTTCATCGCAACCTGGTAGGTTACGAAATTGGGTTCCAGCCGGCGCAACCTTATTCGTTGTTTGCCGGTACGGAAGAGGTTAGTCGTACCCATCGGAGTGCAAAATGAAAATCGCCATCATCGGCCAACAAGACTTCGGCAAATCCGTTCTTGAAGCGTTTCTCGCGCGAGGCGACGACGTCGCCGGCGTTTTCTGCGCGCCGGAAAAAGAAGGCGCCAAGGCAGACCCGTTGCGCGCGGCAGCACAGGAAAAAGGCTTGAAGATTTTTCAATTGCCCTCGCTGAAAGCCCCGGAAGCCGCGCAGAGCATGCGCGATCTCAATGTCGATATCGGCATCATGGCGTTCGTACTGCAATTCGCGCCGCAGGAATTCGTCAAAATCCCCAAGCACGGCACGATCCAATATCACCCTTCGCTGCTGCCGAAATTCCGTGGTCCCTCATCGATCAACTGGCCGATCATCAAAGGCGAGATCAAAACCGGCCTGACGATTTTCCGCCCCAACGATGGGCTCGACGAAGGTGAAGTCATCCTGCAAAAGGAAACGCCCATCAGCGAAAACGACACGCTTGGCACCGTCTATTTCGATCGCCTGTTCCCGATGGGCGTGGCCGCGATGCTGGAAGCCGCTGATCTGGTGGTCGCCGGCAAGCATCAGGAAATCGTGCAGGACGAAAGCCTCGCGAGTTATGAAGGCTGGTGCCGCGCGGCGGAAGCCAAAATCAATTTCAACAATCACGTCGACTACATTCACAACACCATTCGCGGCTGCGATCCCGCGCCGGGTGCATGGACGATGTTGGCCGGAAAAAAAGTGCAACTCTTCGGCAGCAAGAAACACCTCGTGCGCACCTTCGGCACCGTCAAAGGCAAGCCGGGCGAAGTCACCGCCATCACCGAAAAATCACTCTTCATCACCGCGCAGGGCGGCCAGATCGAAGTCGCCAAACTCAAGCACGAAGACGGCAAGAAGATTTCCGCCGGCGAGTTTGCGGCGAATCATGGTGTCGCGGTTGGGACGGTGTTCGGGGTTTGACTCGCCGGGAAGACTCAAATCAATTTGGCGTTCGGCAACTTCGACACTTTCTTGTCGAGCGTCAACGTTGCAAGTCCCGCGTCATCGTAGGACAGCGCGATCAACCGATCCAGCAAACCGCAACCCCGTGCATTTGCCAGCGCGTCAAGCGCTGCCTGCCCGCTTTGCGCTTCAATCAAGCCGCTTTGCAGCACCCCCGAAAGTGCCAAGCGCGCGTCGATCTTGTCCACGCCGTAGTGATGCTGAAGCGCAACATAGGATTCGCCGATCACCTGATTTGACGCGACGATTTGCGCGCCGTCCTTTTCGATCAAGGCGGTCAATTTGCCGAGGCTGCGTTGAAACAGCGCGGGCGGCACGCCGGTGGCCAGTCGAACGAGCACGGATGTGTCAATCCCGTAGCGATGGATCATGGGTGCCTTTTCTAAACGACACAATATCGAATGGTTTCACTTTTGACCCAATTTTTCCGCGCAGGAGCGCAAGTCGCGTCAAGTCGATACGCTTCGGGCGAAGCGTAAAGCCGTCGCGCCCGCGCACGATTTCCAGACGATCGCCGGGCGCCACACCAAGCTCCTCAAGTACTTTCGCGGGAAAGGTAACCTGTCGTTTTGCCGTCAAGGTGACATGCATGATTCGTCTCCGTTGTGTTTCCCCAATCATATCACACCTTACTATTATACTTTTTTTGTAAGGAAACCGCGTTGGACGTTGAGAGATCCACATGATGAAAAGCGCGGGACATTCTCCTCTGCCTTGGAGGGATTTACATTGCGGGGTTGAGCGCCAACGGACGGAATCGGGCTTGCAATATTTGAAGTCGACCCGCAACTCCTGCTATGCGGCGTCGCCACAATGGAAAACGCGAGCCTGGCCCATTTCATTCCACCTCTATGCCGGTTGCCATCTAGCCAGTAATCAGGTTTCCGCTAGACTTATCTCAGGAGTAGGGGTAGCCCCTGATTTTGACAACAATGGAAATATCACGACACTTACCCGGTGATTCGCACGCGCTCGTCTCTCTGTTACTCACCTGACAGCTTTATGCCGCCTTTTGCCTCAACGCTCACTACCGTGGCTCTTTACCACAGCAGCTTGAGGTGGTTTGCTCTCCCCTCCTGCAAGGCGAAAGCGGTGGGCCTGCCACCATCTCTGATACAGCTTGCTTTTGAAGCCTTACGACTTCAAAATTTCCTCGGCACACGCCCCTTTTATGTTTCAGACATGCACGCAAGGCATCGTCATTTAAATAGCATGAACAGTAAAAAAATGCCGACCGCCGCCCCGATGGTAAATTTTATTTGTCGTTCGCTATGCCACTTGCGCAGTTGAAAGGCCAATTCTTCCTGCGATGGGCATGTTCTTCCTACATAGAAAGGTGATTTAAACCAATTGACAGTCATGTCGTGCGCCTCGTAGTAGACGTCGCGATTGGACGACGAGTCGGCAGCGAATGCTACAACGTCTGCATCGCCATAATCATTGACGGGAGGCCTGCCGCATTCAAACACCATAACCTTTTTGCCATCAATTGTTGGCGTATCGCACAGAAATTTTACGTCGCCTTCGCCCATGTTGTGCTCCTTGGATAAAAAACAAACGTCTGCCGTAAGGTGGGACGCGTTTTTGCGGCGCCCCATGACCGAAAGCGGGACGTGTTAGGTCGCATTTTGTGACCGCTTCTTGAGCAAATGGGCTTCGTCAATTACAAGCCTAAGACACTCAGTGAGTTCATCTTCTAGCCAGAAGTACTCAAGGTATTTGTCCTCAACGGCACCTGGATCGTACATCGGTCCCATCGTCAAAATCAGCGACCTGTGGGCTATGTGATTGCGCTCGAATCTAAGTTTGTTCAGCCTGGAGACAAGGACCTTGTTCTCGTTTAGCTTCGAGAAGATGTTCAGGAGACGCTCCAAAGGGAACTCCTCGACATCTTTTGCGGTGTAGTCGAAGTGTACGTTCTCTCCAACAGACTTCTTGATCGCGGAGTATGCGCGCCCGATGTAGGCTTTTAGCGCGAACTCCAGCAACTGGAAGCTCCCAAGGATGCGGAGTGTCACCACCTTGTAGGATTCGCGAAGATCGTCCATCGTGTGGCCTACCGACCAATGTAATGGGCGGTGCGCTTTTGCGCCGTCCCAGTGAGCGAAGCGAACGGCTTGACCGATGAGTTAGCCATCAAATCTTCAATGCCGCGAGCAGTTCATTCGTTGATTCCGACGCTGCCAAAGTTTGGCCACACGAGAGCATTTCATGAATTAAAGCGGGACGATTTCCGATGGAGTATTGCGTCATTGCTTGGATCGACTTCTCACTCGGTTTGTTACGGCCCATGTCGACGTGGGCACCGCCAAGCTTATTTGCGACAAATTGGACAATCTCATCCCGCCCAATCAGCGCGCCGGATATGACACAAGCGGGCTGATTGAGATATCGCTTTAGTGGGACAACTTCTTCTTTGATGGATATTGGCGCTTTTCCATCCTGAATCTTGTTGAACTCCATCGCCGAGAAAATCTTCATTCCAACACTTTGCGCAGGACTTGCTGTGGCGAAGTTGACTTCCTGAAGCCTGTTGATATCGAGCACTTGGACGAATGAACTCGGAACGAGAAAGTCCTTTTTGCCGACCACACTCACCCATACTTTCACTAGGTCATGGTATGTGAAAAGCCGGCGCAGTACGGTGCTACTGCGCCTGATCTCATCGTCTCGGATTTCTCCACGGGGCCACGCCGTTACAAGGTAGTCTAGGTCCTCGCGAACGACGGCTAGCAGCTCTGGCGATGCACGGTCCATATGATGGCTAACGTAGAGCTAATCGGCGCTGCGCGGCTATATCACGCAGTGTCCAGCGACTGAAAGGAGCGTGGTTGAGTGCCGGGTTAGCGGTGGAGTTCAAGAATGCACCAGTTTTCAAAATCGATTTCGTTGGAAATGGAAATGCCGAGGTTGGATGCGTTTGAAAGGGCTCGCTTGATCATCCAATACGCTTCATCAAAGAGGTTGATCGTTACGATATTTGCTTCGTCCTTAGCGTGATGCTTGATGGCATTTCTGGTGCTATTCCAATGCGTGTAAATTTTAGTCGGGGGCAATTTTTCCATCACAGAGAGACCGGTCGCATTGCGGATTCTCTCTATAGCTTCCACAGAACGCTCGACAATTGCTTTCTCGCCCAGAGCTTTCACCAGACCTGCAAGTACACCTTCCGCCGCGCCCGCGAGAGTGATTGCACACAGGAATTTCTCTTGCAGGAAAAGCGCAATTGCCTCAGTCAATTGCTCGCGCGCTATCTCGCTCTTTGAGATTTCTGTGTCCTCCTCAAAGCCTAGTGTAGGAATATGCATGCAAACCTCTAACTCAATTTACCAAGCGCGGCATCCGCACACCATTTCCGTGTGATCACTATCATTCCTCGAAAATCACAAAAAATTGCATGCATTCATCGGGTCAGTTCGCGCGCTCGCAGTTTCATACCGCCATAACAGATTCACGTTTTTCATCATCTTCTCTGTTCGCGATATTCGACCATACGACGTTCAAAATCGGACGTCAACTGGTACATTGCCGACGTGAGGACTTTGAGATGATTGCACCGCGACAGTTCGCGTTGACTGGTTGCTTACGCGTGGAGACCTCCTGCATCTGCGTGGCACTGCGGGCAACAATTAAACGCCACGAAATGCCAACTGATTTCAGTCAACAATGGCGGAATACTTCTTTCGCCTAAGACCGCAAATCCAATGAAGAATCTCCTCCTTGCTATATTGCTGCTCATGACCCACGCCTCCGCCGAATCGCAATCGCTCACGTATTCGCAAATTCTCGACAAACCAGAATTGGCGACAACGCGGCCAGATCACGAGATCGCCTACGGCGGCGATGCGTTGCAGTATGGTGAATTGTGGTTGCCCGCGAAATCGCCCAACCCATCGCCGGTGGTGGTGTTGATTCACGGCGGCTGTTGGCGGGCCGATTTGCCGGGGCCGGAGCTGGTGCGGTTTCTCGCTGATGATTTGCGAAAAAAAGGGGTGGCGGTATGGAGCCTCACTTATCGGCGGGTCGGTCACGCGGGCGGCGGCTATCCGGGGACGTTCACCGATATTGCGCGCGGTGTGGATCATCTGCACACATTGCGCGAGAAATATTCGCTCGACTTGAGTCGAATGGTTGTCACCGGACATTCGGCCGGCGGACATCTGGCATTGTGGGTCGCGGCGCGATCGCGCATTCCCGCGGGTAGCGCGCTTCGCGGTGATGCGTCGAGCACGCCGATTGCGTTCAAAGCAGTAGTCGGCATCGCCGCCATTCCCGATCTCGCGCATTTCGCACGCGCGGGGGCGCATGCCTGCGGCGAAAAGACGGTGGATCAATTGGTCGATAGCGCGAATCGGAAAACGTCGGCGGCGCTGGCCAACGCGCCGTTTCGCGATACCTCGCCCTCGGAGCTGTTGCCGCTCGGTGTCAAACAAATCCTGATTCATGGCGTCTTCGATGGCATCGTGCCGCCATCGATCGGCTGGCGCTATCAAACGATGGCGAAAGACAAAGGCGAGAATATCGAACTCGTCACGCTCGACAATGCCGGGCACTTTGAATTGATCGCGCCGTGGACGCCTGCAGGCAAAGTGGTGGTGACGCGGATTGTAGAGGCGCTGAAGTAAGGCACCTCTATCAACTCGTCGTTTCGGCGCGGGCCTATGTTCGCTAACCTAAGCCCACCATGTTCGAAAGAAGACGCGTCATCCTGAGCGTAGCGAAGGATCTGATTCATGCGACGAGATCCTTCGCTACGCTCAGGATGACAGAAATATTTTTGATTTCAAACTCTTAAGTGAGCGCATATGGGCCTCCGCCGGGATGTCAGGCAAACCCCAGTATTGGCGCGGGTTTCGCGGCATTTTTGACCGAAACACCGCGCCAGTACTAGTGTTTCATCCCGGCGGCGCCGTATCTCCCGCCCCCAGCGCCCGCTGCATCTGTACGCTATCCAGCCATCGATCGAACTTGTAACCGATGCCCTTGAACAGCGCCGCGCGCTCGAATCCGCAGGCTTCATGCAACTTGATCGAGCCGACATTTTCACTATCGCCGATCACCGCGATCATCTGGCGAAAGCCACGCGCTGCGCACTCATCGACCAACGTCGTCAGCAATTTTTTGCCGATGCCACGGCCCGTCATTTCTTTCAACACGTAGACGGAATCTTCCGCGACGAAGCGATAGCCGATGCGCGCGCGATAGCTGCTCGCGTAGCTGTATCCGACGACCGTGCCGTCGATTTCGGCGGCGAAATACGGAAATCCTTGCGCAATCACATTAGCGCGACGTTTCGCAAACTCTTCGACGCTCGGTGCGTCGTATTCCCAAGACGCCGTCTCAGTGGCAACACTGGCGGCATAGATCGCCGCAAATGCCGCGACATCTTCATCGCGAGACGGGCGGATGAGAACGCTCACTTGGGTGCCGCGCCTTGATCACCCAAATCCCAAAAAATTCCCGCCATGATAGCGAGCCCTTCGCGCGCAATCGGTGCCAACATGTGTTCGTTCGGCGCATGTTGCGAACAGGCCGAATAAGAATGCGGAATCCAGATCGTCGGCAGGCCGAGGGTGTCGGCGAAAACTTCGTTGGGCAACGAGCCGCCGAGATTCGGCAGGATCGCGGGTTTGGTGCCGGTGGTGCGCTCGATGCTCGCCACCGCCCAGCGCACCCATTTTGATTCCGGGTCAAGACGTGTCGCGTGCATCGGCTCTTCGCGCGCAGGTGTCACGCTCACTTGCGGAAAACCTTCGCGGATCAGATGGCGCTGCAACGCGGGCACAACATCGTCGGGATCGGTGCCGACCACGAACCGCAAATGTCCGCGTGCCCATGCCTTGCCGGCAATCGCGTTCACCGGAAAATCCGGATTGCCGACCTTCATCGCGAGGATGGAAAAACTCGATGCGCCGAACACGCGCTCGGCGGGTGTCAGGCCGGGCTCGCCCCAATCAAGGTCTATCGCAGGGGAATCATCGCCTCCGCCGGGTTCGCAGTCTTGCAGGGCTTTGCGCACCGCCGCCGGAATCTCTGTTTGTCGCCATTCCGGAACACGTATCGCACCGCGACTATCGGTGATGCTGGCAATCGCATGCGTGAGAATGATGCCCGGATCGGCGATCAATCCGCCCCAGTTGCCCGAGTGATGCGCGCCGGGTCGCAAATCGACGGTGAGATCGAAATTCATCACGCCGCGTGAGCCGAGGAAAATCGTCGGGCGATCCGGCTTTAGCCGCGGGCCGTCGGAGGCGATGAAGACATCGGCTTTCAATGCGTCTTTATGCAATTTGCAGAATGCATTCAATCCGGGCGAACCAATTTCTTCGCCAGTCTCGATCAGCAATTTCACGTTGAAACCGAGTTTGCCTTTCGCCGCCAGCACGCTCTTCAGCGCGCCGATATTGATGGTGTGCTGGCCTTTGTTGTCTGCCGTGCCGCGCCCGTAAATCCGCTCGCCCTCCTCCTGCATGCGCCAAGGGTCGAAGCCTTCGCGCCATTGCGGCTCAAGCCCGCGAATCACGTCGCCGTGGCCGTAGCTCATCACCGTCGGCAAATGCTCGCCCTCGATTCGCGTCGCAATCAGAAACGGCGTTTTGCCGACGGGGCTATCGTAGACGCGCGAGGTGAAACCGAGCGCGTGCAGCGATGCCGACATCTCATCGGCCAGATACGATTGCAACACTGCCGCGCGATCCGGATTTTGACTCTCGGTCGGCATCGCGACGCGGCGCGCGAGATCGGCGTGAAATTCGCGGCGGTCGAAATAGGCTTCAGCGTTTTGAATCGCGGCGGTTCGTGTCATTTTCGGAGGGGCTTTCGCTTTCTATTGAACATTGCATCACCGTATGAAACTAAAACAACTTGTAGGTCAGGTTGCCGCAGGCTACCTGACGAGCCGTCAATATCGGCGCGCCCCCGTCGGGTCGCCTGCCGCAACCCGACCTACGGCACTAATTGCCAAATTCAAGTTGCATTGTTGGAAAATGTCTCCCCGGCGCAGGCCGGGGGCCAATTTATAAGTGGGTGGCTTGGGGCCCGGCCTGCGGCGGGGTGACAACGATAACGTCAATCATTACGCAGTCTCGCAAACCCTGCTTCCAGATCGCGGATCAAATCATCAGGATCTTCCAAACCGATGTTGTAGCGCACCAGCGTGCCGCCCGGCAACGGATTCACCGTGCGTTTGAAATGCGCGACCACGGCGAGACTTTCAAATCCGCCCCATGAATAGCCGAGCCCGAAATAATCGTAGTGATCCATCATGTTGGCCAATTGCGCGTCACTGCACGGATTCAATTCGATCGTGAACAATCCAGCGGCACCGGTGAAATCGCGCCTCCAGAGGGCGTGGCCCGGGTCGCTTTCCAACGCCGGGTACATCACGCGCTTCACCTCGGGCCGGGATTGCATCCACTTCGCAATGATGAGCGCGCTTTCCTGATGCCGGCGCAACCGAACGCCCATTGTGCGCATGCCCCTGAGTGCCAGAAAGCAATCGTCGGGTGAGGCGCGTTGACCAAGGTCGAGCGTCGTTTCTTTCAGCAGCGGCCAATGGTCTTTGTTGGCGACCACCAATCCAATCAATACATCCGAATGCCCCGCGTAATACTTGGTCGCGGGTTGCACCACCAGATCGACACCGTGTTCGAACGCGTTGAAAAAATAGCCGGTCGCCCAAGCATTGTCGATGATGACCCTAACGTCGCTGCCGTGTGCGTGCGCCGCTTTGGCAATGGCAGGAATATCCTGCACTTCAAACGTGTGCGAACCGGGGCTCTCGGTGTAAACCACAGTCGTGTTTGGCCTCATCAGCGAGGAAATGTCCGCGCCGATCAGCGGATCGTAGAAGGTGGTGGTCACGCCAAATCGCGTCAAGAACTTCTCCGCGAAGCGGCGGCCCGGATAGTAATTGCTGTCCGGCATCAACACATGGTCGCCGGTTTTCACGCAACTGAGCAACGCGCCCGCGACCGCGCCCAAACCACTGGAAAAAGTCAGCGCACGATAGCCGCCTTCCATTTCCGCCACCGCATTTTCCAGCGCGGTCTCTTGCGGCATGTTGACGACGCCATAGGTCGGCACTTGTTCATCGTTGTCGAAGCGGCGCTGAATGTCGTGTTGCTCGGCCATCGACTCGAACAGCACGGTCGATGCGCGGTGCAGCGGCACGTTGACGGTTCGCGGCGTGTGGTCAATGTCGCGGCCAAGGTGGGTGAGTTGTGTGTCTTTTTTCATTGATACATTTTTCATCCCGCCGTCATTGCGTCGAAAACGCTACATTCCGTCGTTCCCGCGCCTCAATTAACCAAACACCCGCTCCATCTCGTGCCGAAACCTGACCGCCTCGCTCTTCATGTCGATCGCCACATCTTCCCACGTCACTTGCTTGCCGGCCGCGATCGCGCGCGTGAGCTTTACTTTGTGTGCGAGGCCAATCGGCAAGCCGCCCAATCGCTTCGACACCGCCGCGGGCATCAATTTTCCGTAGACCATATAGCCGCCTTCGCCATCGAGCACTTCACCCGCCTTGAGATCGCGTTTTGCGGTCGCAACACAATCGCCGTGCCACTCACTCGGTGCGCCGGTCGGCTCATGGCGCACCGCGGCACTGGCGACGCTGATGCCGAGCTCCAGCCCAATCAAATGAAACGGTTTGTACATCGACGAATAATTGCCGGTGTCATCTGTCACGAGGCCGTACTCCTTGAAGCAGCGGCGCACATAATCGGTGTCCGCCGCAAAGGTCACGTATACGCCCCATCTGAGATCGCGAAACACCGGTCGGCCATCGCGCTCGACGGAGGAAATCACTTCAACTTGTCCGCGATGATGCAAATGTCCGCCGTCGGCTTTCGGTCGCAACACGCGCGCGAGATCATCGACTCCGCAGGGCGGAAATTCGAGGCCGCGCGGCGCGGGTGTCAGGCCGGTGGCATTGGCCACCGTCGCCATTTCGATCGCGCTCTTGGTGCCATCGAGAAACGAATTGAACATCTGCGCATTGAAGTCGCCGCCGGCCACGGTCTCTTCCGAAAAACCATAATGTCCCCACACGGTGTCGGGCGTGGACGCGTGATACGCCGGCAAATATTTGGTGCCCTTGCCGGCGGCGATCACTTCAAAGCCGGTCGCGCGCGCCCAATCGACCATCTCGCAAATCAGCGCCGGTTGATCGCCATACGCGAGCGAATAAACAATTCCCGCTTCGGCCGCGCGCCGCGCGAGCAACGGCCCGGCCAATGCGTCCGCCTCGACATTGACCATCACGATGTGCTTCTTGTGCGCGCAACACGCGAGCACATGCGCGATGCCGGCGGAGGGGCTACCGGTGGCGTCGATGACGACTTCGATGTGCCGATTCTTGATCAAGGCCATCGCGTCGTCGGTAATATGCGTGGTGCCGCTCGCAAACGCCTGCTTGAAGTTGTGCGCGGCGAATTGTTCGTCCTTCCAACCGACCCTGCGCAGCGATTCCTCGGCGCGCACCGGATTGAGATCGGCAATGCCCAGCAAATGTATGCCCGGCGTGCGCGGGATTTGCGAGAGATACATCGAGCCGAATTTGCCGGCACCGATCAAACCCACGCGCACCGGATTGCCGGCCGCGACGCGTTGTTGCAACAATCGATACAGATTCATTCGTCTTCCTCAAGTACCCGCAGCAAATTACAGGTATCCATATTTCCCCAGCCATGCTGCATCAACTTGTTGAGTTGCTCGTACACCAGATGCGTGGCGGGCAAGTTCAGATCCTGCTGATCGGCCATATCCGTGATAAGCCCAAAATCCTTGTGATGTAAGCGCGCCTCAATCCCCGCAGCGAAATCGCGGTTGGCCATTTTCGGTCCCATCAGGCCAAGCATTTTCGAGCCCGCGAAACCGGACATCAGCGCCTCGACCACTCTGTCGCCATCGACAGCGTTGTCGCGCGCGAACAGCATCGCTTCGGCGATGCCCTGGATATTGATGACCTGCACGATCTGGTTGCAGGCCTTGGTCACTTGCCCGCAGCCGATGCCACCCATGTGAAAAATATTGGCGCCGAGTTTTTTCAGCATCGGCTTCGCGCGCGCGAGCACGTCGTCGCGCCCGCCGACCATGATCGTCAGGCTCGCCGCTTCCGCCGCCTTGGTGCCGCCCGAGACCGGGCAATCGAGGTACTCGATGCCGCGCGCCTCAAGTTCGCGCGCGAAGCGGCGTGTTTCGCGCACATCGATGGTGGAGAAATCGCAGACGATCGCGCCGACTTTCGCCGAGTGTATCGCGCCATCTTCGCCCAGCAGCACATGCGCCACATCGGCGGTCGAGGTGACATTGATGCAAATAATGTCGGCATCACGCGCGGCGTCGGTGGGCGAGGCGCACGCGGTCGCGCCCAAATCCACGAATGGCTGCATGACTTCGGCGCGGCGCGCGAAAACGTTGAGCCGGTATCCGCCCGCAATCAAATGGCGGGCCATCGCGCCGCCCATGTTGCCTAGGCCGATGAATGCGATTTTCGAAGACATGATGCGAGTTCCCGTGATCATTTCGAAAGGTGAAGATTTCATTTTACCTTTGCGTTGGTACTGCCCGTGTGCCGGGGTATTTCTGCTACATTGATTCTCCCTTTCACCGGCGCGGCGGACATGGACAAAAGCACCTCGATGGGCGATCGATTCATCACGCACGAAGTCGCCAACCAGCCCGCGCCATTGGCGCCCTACGATGCGTTCGCGACCGATTTGCCGCTGCAAGAAGCACTTGCGCGCGAAAGCGGCGGCTGGGCGATGGCCAACGCCGCCGCGTATGGAAAACTCGTCGGCGGTGAATTGATGGATCTCGGCTTCGCGGCAAACGAAAACAAGCCGGTCTTCAAACCCTATGACCGCTATGGAAACCGCATCGATCAGGTGGATTTTCACCCGGCCTATCATCGCCTGATGGACGCGGGCATGTCGCATGGCGTCGCCGGTTTCGCGTGGCAACATCAG
>JANPBQ010000061.1:0-12628 GCA_031430555.1 Betaproteobacteria bacterium | reverse complement strand
ATGGCCGCACGCAAGGACGATGGGTATCGCTGCGCTCCACCCATCCTACAACCCGCTTTCCGGGGCGTCTGGGGCTTAACCGAGTGCCATGACTGTCAGAGGCTAGAAAAAAACGGCCCTAAGGCCGTTTTTTTACTGACTTGCCACCGCCTTACGACTGCGGCGTGCTTTCTGTCACCGGCGCAGCTTCTGCACGCGGTGGACGCGCGGGCGCTTCGGTCAAGGCTTTCATGCTCAAACGCACGCGACCCTTTTCATCGGCTTCCAGCACTTTGACTTTGACGATCTGGCCTTCCTTCAAATGATCCGCGACCGCATTGACGCGTTCGTGGGCGATTTGCGAAATATGCAGCAGGCCATCTTTGCCCGGAAGCAATTGCACGATCGCGCCGAAATCCAGCAGGCGCAGTACCGGGCCTTCGTAGGTCTTGCCGACTTCGACATCCATCACGATATCTTCGATGCGCTTCTTGGCGGCGGCACCGGCCTCGGATGAGACACAGGCGATGCTGATGTTGCCGTTGTCGTCGATATCGATCTGCGTGCCGGTTTCTTTGGTAATCGCCTGGATCACGCTGCCACCTTTGCCGATCACATCGCGAATCTTGTCCGGATTGATCTTGATCTTGATGATCTGCGGCGCGTATTGCGAAAGCGCGCCGCGTGGTGCCGGCACGGCCAATTTCATCAGGCCCAAAATGTGCATGCGGCCGTCGCGCGCCTGCTTCAATGCGACATCCATGATCTCTTTCGTGATACCGGTGATCTTGATATCCATTTGCAAGGCGGTAATGCCTTTTTCGGTGCCCGCGACTTTGAAATCCATGTCGCCCAGGTGATCTTCATCACCCAGAATATCGGTCAACACGGCAAAGCGATTGCCTTCCTTGATCAAACCCATCGCCACGCCCGCGACGTGTGATTTGATCGGCACACCTGCATCCATCAACGCAAGGCAGCCGCCGCAGACCGAGGCCATCGACGATGAACCATTTGATTCGGTGATCTCGGAAACCACGCGCATCGAATAGCCGAATTCCGCTTCCGACGGCAACACGGCGATGAGCGAACGCTTGGCCAAACGGCCATGGCCGATTTCGCGGCGCTTGGGGGAACCGACACGGCCGGTTTCGCCGGTGGAATACGGTGGGAAGTTGTAGTGGAACATGTAGCGATCGGTGTATTCGCCTTGCAAGGCGTCGATCTTTTGCGATTCTTTCAACGTGCCCAAGGTGGCGACCACGATGGCTTGCGTTTCGCCACGGGTAAAGAGTACCGAACCATGCGTGCGTGGCAAGACGGAAGGGCGAATCGAGATCGGGCGGACGGTGCGCGTATCGCGGCCATCGATGCGTGGCTCACCATTCAAAATCTGGCCGCGAACCGTTTTGGCTTCGATGTTGAACAAGAGCGAGGTCACGGCATTTTTGTCCGGTGCGCCTTCGGCATCGGTACAGAGTGCTGCAACGACGCGGTTCTTGATGTCATCCAATTTTTGCGAACGCGTCGATTTGGATTTGATGCGGAATGCTTCGTTGATGTCGTTGGCGGCCATCGCATTGATCTGGTCGATCAAGGTTTGCGGCGGCACCGGTGCTTTCCAGTCCCACGGATCTTTGCCGGCTTCGTCGGCCAATTCAAGAATCGAATGGATCGCGGCCTGGAACGCCTCATGGCCGAACATCACGGCACCGAGCATCACATCTTCGGGCAACTCATGGGCTTCGGATTCGACCATCAATACGGCGGTTTCAGTGCCGGCAACAACGAGGTCGAGTTGCGAGGTTTCGAGTTCTGTTTTGGTCGGATTGATGACGTATTGACCATCGATGTAACCGACGCGCGCGGCACCGATCGGGCCTTCGAACGGCAGACCGGACAAGGTCACTGCGGCCGATGCACCGATCATTGCGGGGATGTCGGAATCGACTTCCGGGTTCGACGACAACACCGTCGCGATGATTTGCACTTCATTATAGAAGCCATCCGGGAACAAGGGGCGCAGCGGACGATCGATCAGCCGCGAGGTGAGAATTTCTTTCTCCGATGGCCGGCCTTCACGCTTGAAAAAGCCACCCGGAATTTTGCCGGCGGCGAAGGTTTTTTCCTGATAGTCCACCGTCAATGGGAAAAAATCCTGCCCTTGTTTGACTTCGGTACGTGCCACACACGTCACCAGCACCACGGTGTCGTCCATCGACACCAGCACGGCGCCGTCGGCTTGACGGGCAATTTCGCCGGTTTCGAGTGTCACCGTGTGGCGCCCGAATTGAAATGTTTTCTTGATTGCTTTCATTGGAACTTCCCTCTTTGGTCTCGATAATTTCGCGTTGGGTTATGCGGCTTGCCAGTGGCGGATGTGTAAATGCACAAGCAAGAAAATGAAAAAGCCCCGCTGAAGTGGAATTCAGTGGGGCTTCTTGAATGAGTCAGAAAATTACTTACGCAGGCCGAGTTTATCGATCAGCGTGCGATACGTTTCAAGTTTGGTGCGCTTCAGATAATCGAGCAGGGTGCGGCGCTTGCTCACCATGCGTAGCAAGCCGCGCCGGCCATGATGATCTTTCACATGGATTTTGAAGTGAGCGGTGAGTTCGTTGATGCGGTTGGTCAGCAATGCGACTTGCACTTCCGGCGAACCGGTGTCGCCTTTTGCGCGCTGATATTGTTCCAGAACAGCCTGTGAAGATTTCACGGCCGGTGCCGCTGCGGATGTTGCCATTTGAGACTCCCATCGATTCACGTATCGTCTCGCCGATACTTGCGGCCCATGCCCAAAACGGGCAACGAGCGAAGAGGCGCATTATAGAGGTTCGAGGGTCAAATTGGCAAGGAAATCAGTGGGTTTGCGTGGATTTTGGGGCGCGGGCCGGGTTTCGTGTCGATGCGAAGGACTCGTCAATCTCATCCCGTTCGCACTGAGGTATCGAAGGGCATCGACATAACCTGCCCTTCGATACTTCAGTGCGAACGGTGGCTATCCGAATGTGGGTGACATGAGCCGCAAGGCGGTCAATGTTGCGGATTCACTATCTGACGCCGAAATCCCCGCGACTCCCAAAAAGTCGTGCGCTTCAGTGTAAGCCCGGCAAACAGATGCATCCGCAAGTCCAGTCGCCACTCGCGGCGTTTGGCCGCATTGCAGCGCCCTCGCTTGATCCGGGTTCAACGTAAGCGCCGGAAGGGCCATAGCAAGTGAATCGGCGGGAAGCAGCTTGGCGTCGCGCGCCTCTAGCGTCATTGCATCCAACTGTTCGAGTGAAATCGCGGCAGAAAGATCAAATCCACCGGTGGTGGTTCGTGTCAATTCCGTCAGATATGCGCCACATCCGAGTACCTCCCCGATGTCCTCGGCAAGCACGCGGATATAGGTGCCTTTGCTGACCAGCGCGTCGATCACCAGCACATCGCCTTCAAGCGAAACCAACTCCAAGCGCTCGATGTGAACATGGCGGGATTCGCGCGCTACTTCCAGCCCACGCCGCGCGAGTTTGTATAGCGGCACGCCGTCCTGCTTCAGCGCGGAGTGCATTGGCGGAATTTGGGTTTGCGGGCCGATGAATTTTTTCAGCGCGTTTTTCACCATCAAGGCATCAACGTTGACAGGGCCACGGGGCGTGATTTCTCCCTCGGTATCGCCCGTACTGGAGGTTTGCCCGAGCTTTAGCGTTGCGCGGTAGCCTTTTTGTGCATCCAGCATGAATCGCGCGAATTTGGCCGCTTCACCGAAGCAAATCGGCAACAGCCCAGTTGCGAACGGATCCAGTGTGCCCGTATGGCCGGCCTTTTCGGCATTGAACAATCGCTTGGACCAGCCGACTGCGGTGCTGGAGGAAATGCCCGCGTGCTTGTTCAGTAGCAGCACGCCGTTGACCGAGCGCCTTGTAACCTTCAACCGTCGGGATGCCGCGAATCTTCCGCCACGGCGTCATCGATCAGTTTCGACAATCGGACGCCACGCTCGATCGAGGTATCGATCTCGAAATGCAGTTGCGGCACGGTGCGGATGGTCAATCGATGCGCGAGTTGCGAACGCAAAAAACCCGACGCGCTTTGCAGGCCCACTTGGCACGACGTGACTTGCGCGTCATCGCCAAGCGAGGTAAAGAATACCTTGGCGTGGGCGTTGTCGCGGGTGACTTCCACATCTGTCAAGGTCACCATGGAAACGCGCGGATCACGCATTTCCAGGCGAATCAGCTCGGATAATTCGCGCTGAATGGCGTCGGCAATCTTGCGGTTTCGCGCTTCCTGAGACATGGGGCGGGTCTGTTTTCGGCGCGATTATGCAAGGCTGCGCGCGACTTCGACGGTTTCAAATGCTTCGATCTGATCGCCGACCTTCACGTCGTCGTAACCTTTCAGCGACAAGCCACACTCAAATCCGGCTTTCACTTCTTTCACGTCATCCTTGAAGCGCTTCAGCGAATCGAGCTCACCCGTGTGAATAACGACGCTGTCGCGTAACAATCGAATCGTGTTGCCACGCTTGACGACACCATCGAGCACATAGCAACCCGCGACCGCGCCAACATTCGAAATCTTGAACACATTGCGGACTTCGACGAGGCCGAGAATGCTTTCCTTGATCTCCGGCGAGAGCATGCCGCTCAACGCGAGTTTTACGTCATCCACCGCTTCGTAAATGATGTTGTAGTAGCGCACCTGGACGCCGGAAGTCTCGATCAGTTTGCGCGCAGCTGCATCGGCCCGCGCGTTGAAACCGATCACGATCGCCTTCGATGCCAGCGCGAGATTAATGTCGGATTCGGTGATCGCGCCGACCGCCGCAAGAACCACGTTGACTCTGACTTCATCGGTGGACATTTTTGCGAGCGCGTGCGACAAGCCCTCATATGAACCTTGCACGTCGGCTTTGATGATGATCGCCAGCGATTTGGTCGCGCGCTCGCCCATTTGGTCGAACGCGTTTTCGAGTTTGCCGACTTGCTGTTTGGCCAGCTTCACATCGCGGAATTTGCCTTGACGGAACAAGGCGATTTCACGCGCTTTGCGTTCGTCGTTCAACACCATCATGTCTTCGCCTGCGCCAGGAACATCGGTGAGCCCCTGCACTTCAACGGGAATCGATGGGCCGGCTTCAAGAATCGATTTGCCATTCTCATCAAGCATCGCCCGCACACGGCCAAACCGCGCGCCGGCGAGCAGCATGTCACCTTTTTTCAGCGTGCCGGATTGAACCAGTATCGTGGCCACCGGGCCGCGCCCTTTGTCCAGCCGCGCTTCGATGACAACACCTTTGGCAGGCGCGTTCTTGACCGCCTTCAACTCCAGCACTTCGGCTTGCAGCAAAATGGATTCGAGCAATTTGTCGATGCCGACACCGGTTTTCGCGGATACCTGTACGAACATGACATCGCCGCCATATTCTTCGGGCAAAACATTTTCCGCGACCAATTCCTGTTTGACGCGATCCGGATTGGCTTCGGCTTTGTCGATCTTGTTGACGGCGACAATGATCGGCACATTCGCGGCCTTCGCGTGCGCAATCGCCTCTTTGGTTTGCGGCATGACACCGTCGTCGGCTGCGACCACCAGAATCACCAAATCGGTAATTTGCGAGCCGCGTGCGCGCATCGCGGTGAATGCTTCGTGACCGGGAGTATCGAGGAACGTGATCACGCCCTTCGGCGTCGTCACATGATAGGCACCGATATGCTGTGTGATGCCGCCTGCTTCACCGGATGCCACACGGGTGCGGCGGATGGTATCGAGCAGCGAAGTCTTGCCGTGATCGACGTGGCCCATGATGGTCACCACCGGCGGCCGCGTCTCCATATCGGCTTCGGTGTGCTGAACTTCGTCCGCGAGATAGCTCTCCGGATCATCCGCCTTCGCCGCCTTGGCGACATGGCCGAGTTCGCCGACAAGAATCATCGCGGTCTCTTGATCGAGCACTTGATTGATCGTCACCATCGAGCCCATTTTCATCATGATCTTGATGACTTCGGCGGCCTTGATGGCCATTTTCTGTGCGAGTTCGCCGACCGTGATGGTTTCGGGAATCAGCACTTCGCGCACCACCGGCTCGGTGGGTGCCTGGAAATTGGTGGCGGCATCGTCATCATCGTGGCGATCTTTGCCACGCCGACCGCGCCAGCCATCGCGACCGCCGCTCGCATCGCCGCGCGTCTTGATCGTACGGCGCTTCGCCATCTCGTCTTTCCACGAAGTGGTGGGCTTGACGGCTTTCTTGACTGTCTTCTTGTCGGATTTCGCTTCCTTTTCGCCGGGCTTCAGCACCGGCTTATGCAGCGTGCCTTCGCTCGCCACCGGATCTTTCTTGAGCACGACACGTTCGCCGATGCGTGGACGATTGTCCGGCACGGCATCGGCCGAGGCCGGCGCAACTTCTGCCTTGGCCACAACGCCATCGGCGGTTTCTTCCGCTTTGGTTTTCTTGCGGGCGGTTTTCTTGATCGTGCCATCGGCCTCGACCGGCGGCGCGGCCTCGACAACATCGGGCTCGTCGCCGGCTTTTTTGACGCGGCGCTTCGGCGGTGCCTTCGCTTTTTCTTCGGCCTGCTTCGCCAGCAACGCGGCTTGACGGTCTTCCTCGGCTTGCCGCTTTGCGACTTCCACGTCATTCAGGATCGGCTGCGGCGCTTCAACCGGTTTTTCCGGCTCAACGACTTCCGCCGCTTTGTCGACTTTTACAAACGTGCGTTTTTTGCGGACTTCAACCTGAATCGTGCGGGCCTTGCCTGTCGCGTCGGATTTCTTGATCTCACTGGTCTGCTTGCGCATCAGCGTGATTTTTTTCTTCTCTCCCGTATGACCGTGCGCCTCCTGCAAGTAGGTCAGCAGGCGTGCTTTGTCATCCTCGGTCAACTTGTCATCCGAGGCCTTCATGCTGACGCCCGCCGCCTTCAACTGATCGATCAATAGCTCTTCGGTGAGCTTCAGTTCCTTGGCAAATTGAGCAACGGTGGTTTGGGCCATTCGATTCCTGTAAGTGATTCAACAACAGCAAATTGCGAGTTTCATCTTTTTGCACTGCACCGCCAAAACTTATGCGGCATCCTGCGCGGTCGGCTCTTTCGGTGTTTCGGCAAACCACGGCGCGCGCGCCGTCAAGATCAATTGTTTTGCACGATCGGCTTCCATCCCGGTGAGCTCGGTCAATTCATCGATCGCCAAATCCGCCAGGTCGTCCATCGTGCGAACGCCCTTGGAGGCGAGGGTATGCGCGGTTTCCGCATCCATGCCTTCCATCGCGAGCAAATCATCGGCGGCGGTTTCCATCGTCTCTTCCGATTTGATCGCGTCCGTCACGAGTGCGTCGCGCGCACGGCGGCGAAGCTCGTTCACGGTGTCTTCGTCGAAAGCGTCGATTTCCAGCATTTCGTTCATCGGGACATAAGCAACTTCTTCGAGGTTGCTGAATCCTTCGTCGATCAGGATTTGCGCGACTTCTTCGTCCACATCCAGTTTCGCGATGAACAATTCCTTGATCGATCCATGTTCGGTATCGCGCTTCTCGTTCGCGGCGGCTTCCGTCATGATATTCAGTTGCCAGCCGGTCAATTCCGATGCGAGCCGTACGTTTTGGCCGAGACGACCGATGGCCTGCGCGAGCTGCTCTTCATCGACCACCACATCCATGCTGTGCCGCTCTTCATCGACGATGATCGACGAGACTTCGGCAGGGGCCAACGCGTTGATCACAAACTGCGCCGGATCGGCCGACCACAAAATAATATCGACACGCTCACCGGCGAGTTCACCCGTCACGCCCTGCACGCGCGAACCGCGCATGCCGACGCAGGTGCCGATCGGATCGATCCGTGGATCGTTTGATTTGACGGCGATTTTTGCGCGCAATCCCGGGTCGCGGGCGGCGGCTTTGATTTCCAGCAGGCCTTCCTCGATTTCGGGAACTTCAAGCTCGAACAATACTTTGATGAATTCCGGCGAAATGCGCGAGAGCACCAGCTGCGGGCCACGCAAATTACGATCGACTTTCAACAGGTACGCGCGGACGCGGTCGCCAACGCGAAGATTTTCTTTGGGAATCGTTTGATCGCGCGGCAACAATGCCTCGATGCGACCGGATTCAATGATCACGTTGCCGCGCTCGATGCGCTTGATGGTGCCAGTGACCAGTTGTTCGTCGCGCGCCAGAAAATCACTGAGGATTTGCTCGCGCTCGGCATCGCGGATTTTTTGCAGAATGACCTGCTTGGCGGTTTGCGCGCCGATGCGACCGAAGTCAACCGCTTCCAGCGGCTCTTCGATGATATCGCCCAGTTGCAGATCTTCGCCGCGCTCGGGTGCATCGGTAATCGCGATTTGGCGCGCCGGTTCTTCATGTTCCTCGTCGGGAACCACCGTCCATTGGCGATACCCCTGATATTCGCCGGTCTGGCGGTCGATCTCCACGCGAACGTCGGCCTCCTCCTGGAGGAATTTATCGGTGAACTTTTTCTTGGTGGCCGATGCCAGCGCCAATTCCAGCGCGATGAATATTGTTTCGCGCGGAACATTTTTTTCCCTCGCGAGGGCATCCACCAACAACAGTATTTCACGACTCATTTTTTTGTTGCTCCTGTGTTACTTCGCCGTCTTATCGTTCACGCAAAAGACGTCTTGCGGTAAGTATTTCAAATTTCCGGAATCAATCGCGCGCGATCGATGTTTTCAAGCGGCACGGTGATAACTTTGGTGTTCAGTGCCGCTTTTTTAGCGTTGCTCTTACGCACCGTCGTCGGTGGTGCTTTGCTGCCTGCTTTCAACGTGTTGGCGGGTTTCGGCACGACCGACGCAACAACGTCATCAACCGCAAAGGTGATGCCATCTGCGCCCGCGGATCGAATGACGCCATCAAAGCGCTTGCGGTCATCAATCTTGGAATGGAGCTTCACTTTTGCAGACTGCCCGATGAACCGCTGAAAGTCCGCAAGCCGCTTAAGCGGCCGATCCAAACCGGGAGAGGACACTTCCAACCGGTCAAAGTCGATTCCTTCGACGGCAAAAACCCGGCTCAGCTGGTTGCTGACGATCGCACAATCCTCGACGGAAATTCCGCCTGTCTTATCGATAAAGACACGCAAAAGCCCTCTTGCACTGCGCTCGAAATCAACACACTCGTAGCCTAAACCGCCAACCGTTGACTCGACGATTACCTCAGCATCCCCGGACATCGCCAATCCTCCAAACGAAACACGCCAACCACCATTCGCCGACCTCAAAACCGCCAACACAAATAAAAAATGGGCACAAGGCCCACGCAAATCAAATTCTTTATAGCCATAAATTTTAACACGATCAGGGAAAAGAAACCACCTGTTTGGGCGGTACGGCGAAACGCAAACGCCCGCACCGGGCTTAGAACTGAAATCGGAGGAATTGCAAAAACACGTCATGCCCTCATGGCACTCGGTTAAGCCACTTACGCCACAAAACGCGCGATGTAGGATGGGTGGAGCGCAGCGATACCCATCATCTTTGCGAGCGGACATGATGGGTATCGCTGCGCTCCACCCATCCTACGTCAAGGCGTGGCGGCCTTAACCGAGTGCCATGTACGTCATGCCCATCATTCCAAACGAAGGAACGACGGGGTGAGGCGATTGTTGCAAAAACACCACATTCGGCGAATTTTGTGGCAGATGAAACGTCTTGACGCTAAACTTTTACGGTTTGTAACATTGTGTGCGTCAATTGTTCGCGCAAATTTCCTTTTTTTCAGTACGTAACCCAGATATGAGGCCTAAATTGAACCATTCCAAGATGAAAGCACTGCCACAAGCACTGCTCGCCGCATTGATCATGACGCCGATAGCGTTTGCGCAAGCACAAACCTCGTCGGCTCAAAAAGTCGAAAAGATTGAAGTGACCGGGTCGAATATCAAACGCGTCGACGCGGAAACCAGCGCGCCGATCCAGATCATTACGGCGGACGACCTGAGAAAGAGTGGCTTTACCACCATCTCGGAAGCGCTGCGCAATCTGCCGATCTCCAATGCCGGCTCATTGAATGATTTGGCGACGGGGAATTCCTTTGCGATCGGCTCATCGAGTATTTCACTTCGTGGCCTGGGTGCGAATTCAACCTTGGTGCTGTTGAACGGGCGCCGCCTGGCGAACTACGGTTTTGCCAGCGGCGGGCAGGTACAAGCCGTCAACCTCGACACCATTCCGTTTGCGGCCATCGAGCGCATCGAAATATTGAAAGACGGCGCATCGGCGATTTACGGCTCCGAGGCGATTGCCGGCGTCATCAACGTCATCCTGCGTAAAGACTATGTCGGCGCGCAAGCCGCCGGTTCATATTCCATCAACAGCGACAGTGAATACAAGACCTGGCGCGGCAGCATCACCTATGGCCTGGGCGATTTGGCCCGGGATCGCTATAACGTCATGGTCAACCTGGATCATTACGAACGTGAACGCACCAAATTCAGCGATTCCTTTCCTTTCTTGCAGCGGCCCGAATATCAGCAATTGTTCGGCACCGGCACCTTGTTTTCGTCGTTTGCGATTCCCGGCAACTATCGGCGCATTGCCGGTACCAATACGGCCGTGATTCCGGCCGGCGGACTGGCAGCCCCCGGTTGCGCCGTTATCCCCCCCGCCACCGGTTGCATCTACAACCAATTCGCGGAATTCGATATCGTACCGAAGGCCAAGCGCGACACGGTTTTCGCCAAGGCAACCTGGGATATTCGTGAGAATCTCTCCGCCTATGCAGAGGCGAGTTTCTCCAAGAACAATACCGAGTTCCAAAGTGCGCCAAGCACGTTGGGTGAGGCGTTCACCAGCTGGTTCAATCCGAACACACTCGCCTTAGAAAGGCTCAATCTGACGTTCGCACCGGGAAACCCCAACAATCCGTATCCGTTTCCGGTTGGCTTCCGCCATCGTTTTGCCGAATTGGGCAATACCCGCACGGTCGTCGATACCGAAGCCAAACGCGTCGTTGCCGGCCTGAAAGGCGTTTCGGGAAGCTGGGATTGGGAAATCGGTGCGCTGCACATGACCTCGAACACGACCGCCCAGTGGTATGGTCGTTTGCGCGCCAGCGTACTTCGGTCGCTTATCGCCAATGGCGGATATAACTTTATCAATCCGTCGGCGAACTCCGCCGCCACCCTGGCCGCCGTGTCACCGGCGCCGATTAACGTCGGTGATTCCCGGATGCAAATTTTCGATGCGAAAGGCTCAACCGAATTGACGCAGATGGCGGGCGGCGCGTTGGCACTGGCGACCGGATTTGAATATCGCTCGGAAAAACTCAATACCCAACCCGGTGACATCTTCGCGGCGGCGGATATTGTCGGCTTCGGCTCCAATTCGGCCTCCGGGGACCGCAACGTGACGTCAATGTATGCCGAGTTGAGCGTGCCGTTTTTAAAGAACGTGGAATCGCAGCTTGCCATCCGCCGCGACAAGTTCTCCGATTACGGCACCTCGACCACGCCAAAATTTGGCATCAAATGGAAACTGACGCCGGAACTGGCCTTCCGCGCCACCACGGCAAAGGGATTCCGTGCGCCGGCGCTGACGGAAATCTCGAAGAGCGTCCTCTCTGCCTTTCAAAACAATATCGTCGATTCACGTCGTTGCCCGACAACACAGGCTCTGGCTGATTGCCAGGCGTCGGTACCGGTATTGCTTCTCGCCAATCCCAACGTGCAGCCGGAAAATTCGTCCAGCGGCACCGTGGGCGCAATCTGGGATGCAACCAAGGATCTGTCGTTCACCTATGATCTGTACCGGATTCGCCGTACTAACGAGATCGGCTCGTTGGGTACAGAATTCCTGATCGCGAATGAGCAGCGCTACCCCGGCGTCATCGTCCGCGGGCCGGTTGATGTTCCCGGCCTACCGGGACCGTTGCTCGAAATCCGGTCGCGCTACTTTAACCTCGGCGAAACCACCGTCAGAGGCATGGATTTCAGCGCCAAGTACAACATGAATCTGGGCGAAGGCGGCAAGCTGAGATGGGCGGTCGACGTGAACTACATCACGTCGTACAGAAACTCGGCAAACGTCGGCGAGGAAGCGGTCGAATATAACGGCACCCACAATCAACCGAAGATTCGCGGGACCGGAAGCGTCAGCTGGACCTATCAGGACTGGACCGTCACGCCGAGCGTCAGCTATACCGGAAAGTTCCTGAATATTGGCACACCGTATGGCACGTGCCTGTCCGCGGGCATCATTGACTACGCCTGTACCGTGCGATCGACCACCTATCAAAATATTACCGTTCAGAACGAGTCGATCAAGAACCTGACGCTCAGCTTCAATATCCGCAACATTGCCAATAACAAACCCGCGTTGGAAATCCAATCCCCAACGCGGCAGTTCAACGAAACGTTCGAGAACCCGTACGGCTTGTACATGACGGCTTCTGCAACCTACAAGTTCAAATAAGAAAGTCGCAAAGCACTGTGAAAAAAGAGGGCTCCGGCCCTCTTTTTCTTGCCCTGAGCAATTACAAAATCTTAAATGAAAGTGTCAATTTGTTGCGTACATGCAACATTTGCGGACTAATTGGCATGCAGTGTTGGAATTAGAGCGCCACAGCCGTTATTCTTCATTTACTGGAAAGCCATTGTTCCAATTTGTGTCATACGCGTCGTTTCGGCAACACATTGCA
>JANPBQ010000060.1:0-12004 GCA_031430555.1 Betaproteobacteria bacterium | reverse complement strand
AGTCTTACTTGGCCTCCGCTGGCACGTACGAAAATATTTATGTGAACATGCCGCCGTTTGGATTGGGGAAGGCGGGCGAGGTGTATAAGGCATCGGGGAAGCGGCAAACGGCGGCGGAGAGATTGCGCGCGTCTACAAACGTTGAACATGATTGACCCGTTTTTGTGTACCCTCTCTCGCCTTCACCGTTCGCCCTGAGGTATCGAAGGGCGGCTTGCAAACGGCCCTTCGATACCTCAGGGCGAACGGTGCAATTTTTGGCAATCAAATTGCATTGCACTAAAACGCGAATTCAACAATGACGAATAACATCGCATTCACCCACATGCTGCAAACCGCCATCGACGAAGCGCGCGCGGGCCTCAATGAGGGCGGCATTCCGATCGGTGCCGCGCTGTTCGGTAGCGACGGCGAATTGCTCGGTCGCGGCCACAATCGGCGGGTGCAGGAAAACGATCCTTCGGTGCATGGCGAGACCGATGCATTTCGCAAAGCGGGCCGGCAGCGCAGCTATCGAGATAAGACGATGGTCACCACGCTGGCACCTTGCTGGTATTGCAGCGGCCTGATCGTCCAGTTCCGCATCGGCAAAGTGATCGTCGGCGAATCGACAAATTTTCGCGGCGGCATCGATTGGCTGCGAGAGCGCGGGGTCGAGGTGATCGAGATGAATTCGCGCGAATGCGAGACATTGCTTTCAAACTACATCGCGGCAAATCCCGAGGTCTGGAATGAGGATATCGGCGAACCCGGCGCTTGAATAGCGAATTTCCGTGCGGCGCTATTTCTTTTCAGTGGCGGGCCGCAGTTGATCGAGCCAAGGCTTCCAGTCCACCGGGCCGGTGTCGAACCGCTTTTGCAAATTTTTCAATACATTCGGCCATGCCTTCGACAAATAGGCGAACGCCTTGTCCCACTCGCCGCCCTCGCCCCAGCCGACGTGGTGAATTGTCACATCCGTAATCGCATCGCCGCGCGAAATGAACCGCACGATGACCACCGAGCGTTGCTTGCGCGCCTCGGGCAAATTTGGCGGTGCGTTCCAGTTGAAGGAGAGCATTTTCTTTTCCTGGAAGCCGATGATGCGCATGTCGTCGGCGCCTTTCAAACCGGGCTCGGCGAAAGGATTGATGTAGACCTGAAACGGCCCGTCGACCCTCAATTCAATTTTCGCGTCCGGCGCGAAAAACGATTTGACGCCCTCGGTGGTGGTCCACGCTTTCCAGACATCGTCGACATTCGCTTTCACGGTGATTTTCTCATCGATCGCGCGCTCCTGAGCCGCGGCCGATTGAACGCCGCCGACAATGAGCATGCATAGTCCCAAAGCCCCAATGGGGTTGATGTATTTTGCCATTCGCATTTTCTCTCCCTCTCTCAGTAACCCACGCCGCGCGCCATCAGCACGGCCAACAAAGGTATTAATGCGGCCAAATGAACCTCCATCATGACCCAACGCCGCGCCTTGCGCCGTTCGTCTTCCGGCGGTACGAAGTGGGCGTCGGCATTGCACGCACGCCGCCAGCGGATGAAGGTGCGCGTCGGCCACACACTTAAGATGCCGATGGCGGCGAACAGCACGATCTTCACGTAGAAAACAGGATTGCCGCCGTAGAACGCGGCACCTTTCACACCGAAAAACAAGCGCAGCAAACCGGACGCCAGCGCGCACATCGCTGCCGCAAAATACCAGATGTCCACGCGCACCATCAGCCGAGCGGCGGCGGCGTCGAGCGGATTTCGGAGCAGCATCGCTTCGACTGTCAGGAACGCGAACAGGAGAAAAATCGACGTGTAGTGAAAGTACGCCAGCAGCGCATCGAATATCACTTTTCAATCACCTTTCTCATGCGTTCGATCGCCTCGCTCAAACGCGGAATTGTTTGGGTGTAGGCGATGCGGATGTGCTTCTCTGGCGCAGCACTCCCAAAATCCATCCCCGGCGTAATCGCCACGTGCCCCTCTTGCAATATTCGCCGGGAAAGCGCAAAGCTGTCAGTAGCAATTTGTGACGAATCCGCATAAATGTAGAACGCGCCCTGCGGCACCACCGGAATATGGAAGCCGGTTCCGCGCAACGCGGGCACGAGGAAATCGCGGCGGGCATGGAATTCGGCGCGGCGCGCTTCGAGAATTGCAATCGTCTCCGGCTTGAAAGCCGCCAACGCGGCGTACTGCGCGGGGGCGGAGGCGGAAATGAAAAGATTCTGCGCGAGCTTTTCGATCTCGCGCACATAGGCGGGCGGTGCCACCAGCCAGCCCAGCCGCCAGCCGGTCATCTGAAAATATTTCGAGAAACTGTTGATGACGAAAATATTGTCGGTGATCGACAGCGCCGTGGTCGGCTCGACGCCGTACGTGAGACCCTGATAGATTTCATCGACGATCAATGTGCCGGCACGGGAAGTGACTTCGGCGTGAATGCGCCTCAATTCATCGGGCGCAATCAAGGTGCCCGTAGGGTTCGATGGCGAGGCCACCAATGCGGCGGCACTCTTCTCATTCCAGTGCGCGCTAATATCATGCGCGGACAGTTGGTACGCATGATCCGCCCCGACAGGAATCGTTTTCGGCACGCCGCCGAGTGTGCGCACGAAGTGGCGATTGCACGGATAGCCGGGATCGGCGATCAATACTTCGTCGCCTTCGTTCAGCAACACGCCCAGGGCAAGCAACAATGCGGCGCTCGAGCCGGCCGTGACGATGATGCGTTCCGGCGAAACCTTTACGCCATATTTGGATTGATAGAACGCGGCGATCGCTTCACGCAGTGGCTGGATGCCGAGTGCCGACGTGTAGAACATCGGATGATCATTCAATGCGGCAATGGCGGCATCAATGATCGGCTGTGGCGTGCGGAAATCCGGCTCACCGATCTCCATGTGGATCACGTCAAGGCCCTGCCGTTCGAGTTCACGTGCGACGGTCTGGATTTCCATCACCTCGAAGGGGGCGATGTGGACCATGCGGGAAGCGAGGCGGTGGAGGGGTTTTGAATTCATGACTTGTAGGCCGATCTGAAAATTTTGTTCATCGGCGGAAAAACAAGATCGGACGCAGGATGGGTGGCGCGCAACGATACCCATCTCGTCCTGCCACGATATTGATGGGTATCACTACGCTCCACCCATCCTACCGATTTATCTCTTCCCACGCCTTCGTCACCCGCTTCACGCTCACCGGCATCGGCGTACGCAATTCCTGCGCGTACAGCGACACGCGCAATTCTTCGATCATCCAGCGATACTCGGCCGCCCTTGGTTCAAGCCAATCTTTCAACTTCAATGCATTCTGCCAGAGCGGCCGAATCGATTTTGAGTGTTCAAGATCGCGCTCCATCGTGCCGCCTTTTGCCTTGTTGAGCCGCAGCACGATAGCTTTCAGGTAGCGCGGGAACTGCAGCAGTTGCGTCATCGGCACATCGCGCAAGAATTCCGGTTGAAACAAATGGCGCAATTGATCCTCGATTTCCGGGCCGATGTGCTCCCAGGTCTTGACGTAACGTTCATTCAACAATTTGCGGATGTCCGCCGAGGCGGCGAAGGACTCTTCCATCGCCTGCGCCAATGCCGACGCATTGGCGGAGAGCGTCGCTTTGCCCGCCACGCGCGCGGCGTTGAATGCGGAAGCCTCGCGAATTTCTGTCGTCGCCGAATCGACCATCGTGCCGGCGAACGCGACGAATACCAGTTCTGCTTTCATCGCGTCCTGCGTGTGATTCTTGGTCTCCGGAAAATAATGCACAAACTGAAACGCGGATACGGGCGACAACTTGATACCGCGTTCGGTGAATTTGGTTTGCTCGGCCATCTCCAGCATGAAGAGCCGCACGAGGCCGCGCCGGTGGCTGTGTTTGGCGGCCTGCAACTCATCGAAAATTTTGATCGAGACCGATGTTTCGCGGTCCACCAGTGCGGGGTAGCCGTCGTAGCGAATCTGGTTGCGCTCGAAATTGATGGTTTCGGGCAGCGCGTCAAAATCCCACTTGATGATGTCATCGCGCTCAAGGCGATTCCTGTGCAAGGTGGAAAACACGGTGCGGGACGCATCGGCAAATTGCGCTTTGAGTTCGCTGAAATGTCGCGACATCGCGAGCTCTTTTCCATCCGCGTCAACGATGCGAAAATTCATCAGCAAATGCGGCGGCAGGCGCGCCATGTCCCATGCATCGGCGTCGATGTCCATGCGCTTTGCCTCGCGCAGAAATTTGCTCATCGCCTCGATCAACGGCATCTCGGCTTTGCCCAAATCATTCATGCCTTCGCGTTGATGGATGTGGCCGATGAATTCACTCACGGTATCGGGCACCGGCACGATCTGGCTGCGGATTTTTTGCGGCAGGGTTTTGAAAAGGGCGGTGACTTTGTCGCGCAACATGCCCATCACCAGCCACTCGAAACGCGCGGCATTCACCTGATTCAACACGGCAACCGGCAGCGTGATGGTGACGCCGTCCATGATGTGTGAGGGTTCGAAGCGGTAGGCGAGCGGAAACACGGCGCCGCGATGGTTGAGCGATTTCGGAAACAACTCGAACGTGATTTCGGCAGCACCACGGCGCATCAATTGTTCGCGCGTGAATTCCAGTACGCCGGGCGTTTTTTTCTCTGCCTCGCGCCGCCACTTTTCGAATCCGGCCATATTGACCACATCCGCCGGAATCGCTGCGTCGTAGAGCGCGTACATATCGTCGTCGTCGATCAGCACGTCCTGGCGGCGCGCCTTGGCTTCGATGTCTTCGATGTCATCGATCAATTTCAAATTGTGGTGCAGAAATTTCGCGTGGGTATCGACCTCGCCCGCGACCAAGCCTTGACGGATGAAAATTTCGCGCGCTTCCACCGGATTGATCGCGCCGTAATGCACGCGTTTTCGCGGGTTGATGATGAGCCCGTAAATCGACACCTGCTCGAACGCCACCACTTGCCCACTCTTGCGCTCCCAGTGGGGCTCGAAATGCGTGCGCGTGACCAGATGCGCAGCGAGTTGCTCGATCCACTCGGGTTCGATCGATGCAACCGTGCGCGCATAGACGCGCGTGGTTTCGGTCAATTCGGCGGCCATCACCCATTTCATGCGCGTGGCCTTTTGCGCGGCGTGCTGTTGATTGCGGCGCGGCAATTGGAACTTGAGGCCGCGCGTGCCGAGGTAATGATCGCCGTCCGGGCCTTTGGTGCCGACGTTGCCAATGAGCCCGGTGAGCAGCGCGCGATGCACCGACTCATATTTCGCCGGCACGCTGTTGACATGCATCCCATGTGCCGCGACCAACTCGGCCAATTGCGAATGCACGTCGCGCCACTCGCGCATCCTGAGTGGCGAAAGAAAACTCGCATGCAATTGTTGATCGAATTTGCGATGCGATTTCTTGTGCTTCAACGCCTCGTCAAAAAATGCCCATATGTTGACGAACGCCAGAAATTCCGATTGCGGATGTGCGAATTTTTCGTGGGCGACCGCCGCTTCCTGTTGTTTGTCGTGGGGCCGCAAGCGCGGATCCTGCACCGACAAGGCCGATGCTATTTTCAGCACCTCGGCCAAACAAGCTTCGCCCTCTGCCGCGAGCAGCATGCGCGCAATCGCCGGATCGACCGGAAACTTCGCCAGTTTCCAGCCGATCGCCGTCAACGCCTTTTCGTCATCGACGGCGCCCAATTCAAACAATTGCCGATAGCCGTCTTCGACCATGCGCGGACTCGGCGGCTCGATGAACGGAAAATCCTGCACGTCGCCGAGGCCGAGCGACTTCATGCGCAGAATCACGTCGGCCAGCGAAGTACGTAATATTTCCGGCGTGGTGAACAGCGGTCGCGCGTTGAAATCTTCTTCACTATACAAGCGCACCGCAATGCCGCTCGCCACCCGTCCACAGCGGCCCGAACGCTGTTGCGCCGAGGCTTGCGAGATCGGCTCGATCTGCAATTGATTGATCTTGCTACGCGCGCTGTAACGGTTGATGCGCGCCACACCGGCATCGACGACGTAGCGAATGCCCGGCACCGTCAATGACGTTTCAGCGACATTGGTGGCGAGCACGATGCGCCGACGGTTGGATGTTTGAAACACCCGATCCTGCTCGGCATTCGACAGCCGCGAATAGAGCGGCAGTACTTCGGTGTGCGCGGGATGATGCTTGCGAAGCGCTTCATCGCACTCGCGGATTTCACGCTCGCCGGGCAGGAATACGAGCACATCGCCTTCGTGCGTTTCGTGAAAAATTTCGTCGATCGCTTTCACCACCGCATCTTCGATCGGTACCGCATCCTCGGCGTCGTCGAGAAAATGTTCGGGACGATAGCGCACTTCAACCGGATAAGTGCGACCGGAGATTTCAATCACCGGCGCATGGTCAAAATGTTTTGAAAAGCGCTGCGGATCAATCGTTGCCGACGTGATGATGATCTTCAAATCGGGCCGCTTCACCATCAATTGCTTCACATAACCCAACAGAAAATCGATGTTCAAACTGCGTTCATGCGCTTCATCGATGATCAGCGTGTCGTACGCGCGCAAACTATGGTCGGAGTGGGTTTCCGCGAGCAGAATCCCGTCGGTCATGACCTTCACGAACGTGTTTTCGTTGCTGCGATCATTGAAGCGAATCTTGAAACCGACTGCCTGCGCGCCGGCCGCACCCAACTCTTTCGCGAGCCGGGTGGCGAGGCTACGCGCCGCGATCCTGCGCGGTTGCGTGCAGCCGATCATGCCTTGCATGCCGCGGCCGAGTTCGAGACAAATCTTCGGCAATTGTGTGGTCTTGCCGGAGCCAGTTTCGCCGCAGAGGATGACGACTTGATGCTTGCGAATCAGTTCGGCGATTTCGGCGCGGCGTGCGGCAATCGGCAGCGCGTCGTCGAAGGTCGGTTTGGCAACCATTGAATGCCGCGCACGCCGGCTTTCGAATCGCGCGCAAGCGGCGGCGAATGCGCCATCAAATTGCTTGTTCAGTTCGTCGTTCGAAGCGCCGGCGCGCGCGAATTCGCGACGCTTCTTTTCCAGCGCGATCAGTTTGCCGCGATCGGCGGAGAGGATGTTGTCTAGGTTGATGCGTGGCGGCGGGGAGGTTGGCATAGAGCGCGCATTTTACGCGGGCACGCAGTGAATCGCCTTTTCATAGCGACAAAACCATAAACACCAGCACCGGCGGGCGTCTCCACGGCATATTGCCCTGAACACCGCGCCAGTGCTTGTGTTACTGTCGGCAAAAAACTGCCGCTCAACCTTCGATCTGAATGCCCTCGGCCTCGAATACGCGCTTGACCGTCGGGCGCGAGGCGACACGTTGCGCGTGCTTGCCCCAGGTGGGAAAGCGCTCTTTCATGTTGATGCCGATGCGGTTGCCCCAACGGAAAAACACCAGCAGGTACGGGTCGCACACGGTGTACTGGCCGCCCATTGCAAAGGTCTTGCCGGTAAGCATTTTTTCGATCTCAGCGAAGAGTTTTTCAAGTTGCACGCGGCTGGTCGCTTTCACGTCATCTTGCGCGACCACGCTGGCAGCATAGCGCTCCGGGCGGAATATGCCCGCGAACGCGATATGCACGGTTGATGAAAGCCATGACATCAGCGCGAGCGCTTCGGCCTGGCGCCACGTGTCGCGCGGCCACAATCCACGTTCGGCGTAGCCGCCGCCCAAATAGGTCAGGATCGCCACGGTTTCCGTGAGTATCTTGCCATCGACATTCAGCGCCGGCACCCGCGAACGCGGGTTGATTTTCAGGAAATCGGCCTTCTTGTGTTCACCATCTTTCAACGAGACCAGCACCGGCTCATAGGCAATGCCGAGTTCTTCGAGAACAATATGCGAGGCCAGGGAACAGGCACCTGGGGAGTAGTAGAGCTTTATCATTGTGGATGCTTCCGGTGCGATAAGGAGTTGGCGACCGCGTCGCCAGAATGCTTATAGTCTCGTAATCAGGGAACTGGTGTCAAACCTGTTTCCACCGGCTTTTTGAACTTCGGCATAAAACTGATCGATTTCGGTCGTAATAGGGAGTTTCGCCCCGTTTCGCGCAGCTTCTTCCATGCAAATACCGAGGTCTTTTCGCATCCAATCGACGGCAAAACCGAAGTTGAATTCGCGTTTCAGCATGGTTTTGCCGCGATTCTCCATCTGCCACGATTGCGCGGCCCCCTTGGAAATCACTTCGAGCACCAAATTGCCGTCAAGCCCGGCCTTTTCGGCGAAGGCGAGGCCTTCCGACAACGCCTGCACCAGTCCGGCAATGCAAATTTGATTGACCATTTTGGTGAGTTGCCCGGCACCCGAGGTGCCCAGCAGCGTGGTCGCCTTGGCGTAGCAATCCATGATCGGCTTGGCTTTCGCAAAATCCACTTCATCGCCGCCGCACATGACCGTCAACTGGCCTTTTTCGGCACCCATCTGGCCGCCGGAAACGGGGCCGTCGATGAAGGCGATACCCTTGGCCTTGGCGAGCGCGTAGAGCTGCCTGGCGGCGTCGGCGGAGGCGGTGGTGTGATCAACCAGTATGGTGCCGGATTTCATCGCCGACAACGCCGCCTGACCGACATCCATCAAATCTTTGTCGTTGCCGACGCACATCATGACCATTTCCGCGCCGGCGACCGCGTCGGGAATCGTTTTGCCGACGCTTCCGCCATGCTGCCTGGCCCAGGCTTCGGCCTTGGCGGTGGTGCGGTTGTAGACGGTGACCTCATGGCCCTTCGCCTTGAGGTGGCCGGCCATCGGGTAGCCCATGACGCCGAGGCCTAAGAATGCGAGTTTCATTTGTGTGCTCCTGGAAATTTGGAATTGATTAAAGCGTTTTTTGCCACGGATTTACACGGATAAAAGCGGATGAATACGGAAAATTCCCTGCTTTTATCCGTTTTTATCCGTGTAATCCGTGGCTAACTTGGGTTTGGGTTGACCAGATTGGGCGGTACGCCTCCCGACAACGCAGCCGTCATATTTGTCGCCGCCAATGTCGCCATTCGCAGGCGCGTGGCGTAGGTCGCGCTGCCGATATGCGGCGTGAGCGCAACGTTGTCGAGTTTCAAGAATTCGGGATTGAGCGAAGGTTCCCCTTCGAACACGTCAATACCCGCGCCGGCGATACGTTTTTCCTTCAACGCCGCGATCAACGCGAGATCATCGACCACGCCGCCGCGCGCGGTGTTGATCAGAATCGCCGTCGGTTTCATCAGCGCCAAGTCTTCGGCCTTGATGAGGTGGTGCGTCGCCGGCGAGTATGGCACCATCACCACCACGAAATCGCTTTCGCGCAGGATATCTTCCTTGCTTGCATGGGTGACGTTGAGTTTGGATTCCGTCGCTGCATCGAGGCGCGTGCGATTGTGATACCGAACCTTCATCTCGAAGCCTGATGCGCGGCGTGCAATTGTCTGGCCGATGCGGCCCATGCCGATGATGCCGAGCGAAGCGTGGTGGATATCGGTGCCAAGCCATTGCTGGAGCGCGAAGCCTTTGATCCATTCGCCGTTGCGCAAACGCCGCTCGGTTTCGGTGATGCGGCGCGCGGCGGCCATCAGCAACGCGAACGTCAAATCGGCGGTGGTGTCGTCGAGCACGCCGGGGGTGTTGGTGACCATGACGCCGCGCTTGCTGGCCTCATTGACTTCGATATTGTTGTAGCCGACGGCGATGTTGCTGACTACTTTTACGGTCGGACAGGCGTCGAAAAAGGCGGCGTCGATTTTTTCAGTGAGACAAGCAATGACGCCGGCGCAGCCTTGCGCGCGGGATCGCAACGCTTCGGGTGAAAAAATGTTGTCGGAAGCATTGTGATCGACGTCGTACGTCTTCGCGAGGCCGGACACGACTTCAGGGAAGACTTGGCGGGTGATGAGGATTTTGGGTTTCATTTGCGGTGGGGATCTTGGCTGTTCTTTTGACCGTCGGACGTTGGAGGCAACACCCCCTCTCCCGGCCCGTCGGCCCCTTGCAGGGCGCGTTGCCGGTTTCACCCGGCAACCGTTACGCAGGCACACCGCATGCGGTGTGAAACCCCTGCTACACCCTCTCCCACGAGGGGAGAGGGGCTATAAGGACGCGCGCGCGCAAGAAGTGCGCGCCGCCAAGATATGCGGCGCCGTCAGGCGTCCGCATGATCGAGGCGAGTTATTCCGGCGGCAAGGCCGTCCGAAATAACCCTACTTGTACAAAAGTTGCGGTAGCCACATGCCGATCGCCGGGAAGTTGTACAGCAGGATCAATGCGATCACCTGTATCCCCATAAACGGCATCATCCCCAAAAATATCTGGTTGAGGGTCACATGCGGCGGCGACACGCCTTTCAAATAGAACGCGGCCATCGCCACCGGTGGCGACAGGAACGCCGTCTGCAAATTCAATGCCACCAGCAAACCAAAAAACAGCGGGTCGACGCCGAACTTGGGCAGCAAGGGAATAAAAATCGGCATGAAAATGACGATGATTTCGGTCCACTCAAGCGGCCAGCCCAAAATGAAAATAATGAACTGCGAGAGCATCATGAATTGAAGCGTCGTGAGGCCGAGCGAGAGCACCCATTTTTCGATGATGTCCTGACCACCCAGCAGCGCGAACGCCGCCGAAAAAATGGAGGAGCCAACAAACAGCCAGCACACCATTGCGCTGGTTTTCGCCGTCAGGAATGAGGACTCCTTCACAATGCCGCCCAATTCGCGAAAGGTCGTCGCGACCGCACTCTCCGGCTTCATTTTGCGGGCGTTAACATACCGATAACCGCCGGCGAGAATGCAGCCACCAAAGGCACCCACGGCGGCGGCTTCGGTGGGTGTGGCGAGGCCAAACACGATTGATCCGAGCACCGCCATAATCAATACCGCAAGCGGGAAGAACGAGGTCAGCAACATCTTGAAGATTTCCAGCCGTTGCCAACTCATCAACCAGTAGGTTATCGCCAGCCCCGTCATCCCAATACCAAACACCACCCAATACCAGGTCGGCGCGGGTACGCGTGCGGCAGCGACCGCGGCGACCGGATTGGCCTCTGCGACTTTGGCCGCACTTGGCTTTGGTATTTCGGCAGCTACCACCTTCGCGGTTTCAGCGGGCGGATCTTTGAGGTCGCCAACTTCCTTGGGCGGCTCTTGCAGGCCACCGGACGCGCTTGGCGGCTCCTGCAATCCCGACGATAACTCGGCCGGCTTCTCATCGAAGGCGGCAGAAACCGCGCCGCCCGACTGAACCAGTCCGGTGAGATCGTCGACCACGACCGGTGCGGTCGCCGATTTGTACATCAATCCCAGCAAGACTACGATGGCAATGGCCGGAATCAACGAAACAAACAGTTGACCGAGCACCGTGCGCTTCGCGAATGCAGGGGTATTCATGCCCTTCAGCAAGCCGGCCAGCGCGTTGCGGCCCTTAGGCGCAAGCGCCGTGGCGAGCGCGGGCAGCGGTACAAACCGTTCGCTTTCGGCCAGCGGCGGCGCGAGATGGGGTTTCCATTTGGCGACAATAATCACGTAGCCGACATACAGTGCGGCGAGCATCAGGCCGGGGAAAAAAGCACCGGCATAAAGTTGCACGACCGACACGCCGGCCGTGGCACCATAAACAATCAGCAACACCGACGGCGGAATCAGGATACCGAGACAACCACCGGCCGTGATCGCGCCCGCGGAGAGTTTCACGTCGTACCCGGCGCGCAGCATCGCGGGAAGCGCCAGCAATCCCATCAACGTAACCACCGCACCGACAATGCCAGTGGCCGTCGCGAAGATCGCGCAGGTGACGATGGTGGCAACGGCCAGTGAGCCCGGCACACGCGCCATCGCCAAATGCAGGCTCTTGAACAGCTTTTCGATCAGTGCGGCGCGCTCAACCAGATAGCCCATGAAAACAAACAGCGGAATCGCGATCAAGACATCGTTGGACATCACCGAGTAAGCACGCTGCACCATCAAATCCAGCGTCTGGCGAATGGCAATATCCGGATTCACACTGCGATAGGCGATCCACGCGAAGAAGACGCCCATGCCCATCAAGGTAAACGCCGTCGGAAAGCCCAGCATG
>JANPBQ010000059.1:0-2804 GCA_031430555.1 Betaproteobacteria bacterium | reverse complement strand
ATTGAACGCGGGCACGCTCCATTGGCCGAGATAAAAGAGACTGATCACACGCACCACATTCAGCGTCTGCACCGCGATCAGGCCCGCGACAATGCCGATGACGCGATGTTTCCACGGCGCGGGAAACGCCAGCATCGCGGCGATGAGCATGATGGCCGCCTCAATGCCATTGCATCCGGCTTCAATCGATATCGCAAAGCCGTTGCGTGTACTCTGCAAAATCTTGCCGAATACCGCGACCTGGGAGTCCACCATGGTGATCAGTCCGGCACTGATGCGCACCAACGCTTCGGTCCACGGAATGACGACTGCGCTTTGTACCGCGGGCGTCAACTCGGCCGCAAACAACGAGACCAGAATCACGACGAACAGAACTAAAAATTTCGCCATGTGCAGACCTTCGTCGCTGAATTTGCGGCGAGTGTCAGGTGCCCGATACGGCGACGCCTACCGCTCCTGCCGCCGGATCGCGGCAAAACCAAAGTACGCCAGCAGGCTGCCAAGCAGGATCATCGCCCACTCGGACAGCGTGGGAGCACCGGCCGCGTTGATGGGTGGCGGCGGCGGTGCGGCGGCCACGATCACGCTCTCATTGGCGGCGTTGCAGGCATTGGCCGTCGCGGCATTATTTGCGTCACCGCTGTAATTGGCGATCCAGCGATAGGTACCCACCGCCAGCGGGATGAAATTGCCCGAGGCATACGGCCCATTGAAATTGACGACTGGCGATGAGGTAAAGACGATCGGGCCTGCACACGTGGCGTCGTTGGGTCCGAACAGGTTGAAGGTGATCGTGCCGGTCGGTTGCAGGGGCGCAATGCCACCGCCGCTCAAGGTGGCGTTGTCGCTGACTGCCGCACCGAGCGTCACGCCCGCTGAGGCTACCGTGCTGACCGACGACGCCGCCAGACCGGGACCGGCCACGCTGCATCCTCCCACGCTGTTGCCGCCCGCCATGGTCACATCGCCCGCCGCCGCCGCCAAGGCGCGACCGGTCAATGCGGTGCCGGTGCCCAGATGCACGCCGGTCTGCGCGACCACATTGCCGGGAAACGTCGCGCCATCGAGGGTGGCCAGTGTGGTGACTTGCCAGAATACATTGCAGGGATCCGCGCCATTGAGCAAGACCACGTTTGAACCGACACCCGTCGTCAGTGAACTCGCGATCTGGATCACGTATCGACCGGCACCACTGAGTGTAAGCGTTCCGCCCACTGGCAGCAGCGCCGCACCGGTGCTATAGGTGCCGGGGTTGAGGACTTGGCCGTTCAATCCGGGCAGGATGGCCGTTGCGCCGCCAATGGCCGCCAAAAAATTGTATAGCGTCAGAGTCGCGGCGCGGGCATTGTTGGCAGGGACGTCCGTGATATGCGTTGCGAACGGCGGCGTGATGCTTGCAGCGGCCGGGAAACCGGTGATCGATGCGCCCGGCGATACGCCGACATCTCCATTGACGTTGCTGCCGACACCGTTCGCATTGACGGCAGAGCCGCCCAAGATAGCAAAACTCTGCGCCGCGCCGAGTACCTGAGCCTTGGTGGGCATCGACAACAATATTGCAACAACGAAAACCAATCCACACAACATGCCACGGCTGATTGAGTCAAATGTGTTTGTTGCGCGTGCGATGCATGATTGGGATCGATCTGCCAGACGATCCGACTGGGCTTTGCGGTGGGGCAGTGTGATCATGATTCGATTCCCTTTCTAACGCTGAAATTATCGTTTTAAATGGCGTGCACAGCTTTCCATCCTACACCCAAAATCCGATGAGTGTTGAGATGGCTGCGCACGCTCTTTTCTATGAGACAGCAGGTATTAGGTCGTCTTAAATGGTTTTCGCGGATTTCGTTTTCAAATGTTCTCGTCATTCGCCAGACGCCTCTGTGCGCTGGCGCACATTGCGGACGAACCGAAGGTTTTTTTCCTTGCCACCGGCCGAACGGATTCAAGGCACCGTCACGCAAACCGGCACCGCCCCGATGTTGTCAGCGCGGCGCTTCGGTGCGTGCCTACATTCAATGGCGACATCGTCCTACACGCATTTCGGCCCCGTCCGATCAATTTTTTCGCGCAAATTGCCTAAGGTGATCAGGTTGGCAAAACACCGGCAACGATGGCCTGAGCGATGCCATTCAGCGACCGAAAGCGCGCTGGAAGCCGGTGCCACGATTCAAGGTCTGCGGCATTTGCCACGGACAAATATTGCGCGCGCAGATTTGCGCGGCAAGACATTACAAAGGATAGCCATGAACCTGACATTCAAACTCGCGCTCGGTGCGGCGGCGGTATTGTGCGCCACACAGGCAGCAGCACAGATTACGTTTTACGAACACGACGGATACCGCGGGCGAGCCTTCACCACGGACGGCCAGATGGACAACTTCGCGCGCAATGGTTTCAACGATCTCGCCTCATCCGTAGTGGTGGATCGTGGTCGCTGGGAAGTCTGCACCGATGCGCGCTTCGAGGGCAAGTGTGTGGTGTTGCGCAGAGGCAACTACGAGTCGCTGCGCAGTTTGGGTCTAAACGACCGCATTTCTTCGGTGCGCCCGGTCGATCAACAGGCACGCTACAACAATGAAGTGCCCGAGCCGGCGGCCGTTGCCAGCTATGACTATCGTCGCCGCGCCAATGAAAGCGTCTATGAAGCGCGCGTCACCTCGGTGCGTGCCGTGATGGGCCCGGCTGAACAACGCTGCTGGGTTGAGCGTGAACAAGTGACCGAGGGCGGTCGCGGTGATCGCAATGTCGGCGGTGCGGTGCTCGGTGCCATTATTGGTGGCGTACTCGGCCATCAGGTC
>JANPBQ010000058.1:0-10773 GCA_031430555.1 Betaproteobacteria bacterium | reverse complement strand
GCCGCGATGCTGGCGTTTCCCGCGCCGTGGAAACATCGCGTCATCGGCATTGTCGCGGGCCTGATCGCGGTGCAGACGCTGAATGTGGTGCGTGTGATCAGTCTCTTTTATCTCGGCCAATGGAGCGTGCCCGCGTTCAATTGGGCGCACCTCTACGTCTGGCAGGCGCTCATCATGCTCGACGTGCTGATTGTCTGGTTGATCTGGATCCGCGCGCTGCCGCGCACGGCAACGATTGCCGTTTCGCCCGCCGCACTGCCCATGCCGGGAGGCGCGGGGAAACCGGCTACCGCATCGTCATGACCACCGGCGCACCAATGCTCAAACCGTTTTTGCTGCGCACTTTTTTGTGGTTGCCGCCGTGCTTCGCGGCCTGGTACTTCAGTGCGCCGTATCATGCGACGCTCGTTGGTGGCCTCGCCCGGCGGCTGGTGAACGTGTTTGCCCCGGGTACGGTATCTGCGCTGGAGCGATCCGGTTTGGATCTCGTATTCGTGACGACCCTCAAGGTGACTCCGTCACCGGGTCAAGCGGCATTGCTGGTGCCCGAAGTCAACCCGCTCATATACACCTATGGCCTCGCGTTTTTGCTCGCGCTGATGTTGGCCGAACGCGCGAAGGCATGGAAAATTCTGGCCGGCTTTGCCGTGCTGCTGCCGTTTCAGGTTTGGGGAATCGCTTTCGATGTGCTGGCGCAAATCGGCGTGCGGCTCGGTGCCGATGTTGCCGCACAGGCGGGTTTGACGGGTTGGCGCACCGAAGGCGTTGCGCTCGGCTATCAGCTCGGCATTCTCATTTTCCCAAGTCTTGTTCCGGTGGTCGTGTGGGCCGCGTCAAGCCGCTTGTTCAGCGAGAGCGTACGGGAGGTGTGGGGTGTGCGGGCGCGCGATGCTACTTTCCGGCAACCCAGACACTCACCGCCACCGCATGATCCTGCCGGTCATCGATCAGCGCAATAGTGCCGTTTTTCTGCACCACGCCATCCATCGTCACACGGGGTTTTTCGATTGACTCGTCTTCACTCATGCGCTGTTGCGAGACGACGATGCGATATACCGTTTGCCGGTAGCGGTAGTGCATCGTGTAGCCCGGCCAGTCGGCGGGAATGCACGGCGCAATGTGCAGTTTGTCCACTTCAAGCCGCAATCCCAGAAGTGACTCGACGATCAGCCGATACATCCAGCCGGCCGAGCCGGTGTACCAGCTCCAGCCGCCACGGCCGGTGTGCGGAGCGAGCGCGTAGACATCGGCCGCAATGACATACGGCTCCACTTTGTAGGTCGCCGCTTCTTTTGCCGAGCGCGCATGATTGATCGGGTTGATCATTGAGGTGAGTTCCCAGGCGCGGTGCGAGTCCCCCATCGCCGCGAACGCCATCGCCGCCCAAATCGCGCTGTGCGTGTACTGGCCGCCGTTTTCGCGAATGCCGGGCACATAGCCTTTGATATAGCCGGGGTCCATTGCCGACCGATCAAACGGCGGATCGAGCAGCTGAATGATCGCGTCCGCGCGCCGCACCAGCCGCGCGTCGAGTGCCTCCATCGCCGCGCGTGATCGTTCGGGCGTGCCCACGCCCGACAACACCGACCAGCTTTGCGCAATCGAATCGATCCGGCATTCGTCGTTAGCCGCCGATCCGAGGGCGGTGCCATCGTCAAAGTAGGCGCGCCGGTACCACGCGCCATCCCAGCCATGCTTTTCGATATTTTCTGCGAGTGTGGCGCGCGCCTTCTCACAACGTTCCGCGAAATCGACATCGCCCTGTATGCGCGCGAGCAGATTGAATTGTCGCAACACGTCGCACAGGAAAAATCCGAGCCACACGCTTTCGCCCCGGCCTTCCTTGCCGACGAGATTCATGCCGTCGTTCCAATCGCCCGAACCGATCAGCGGCAGGCCGCGCGCGCCGAAGGTCAAGCCATGCTGGATGGCGCGCACGCAGTGCTGGTAGAGGCTGGCGGACTCGTTTGATTGGCGCGGCAGGTCATAGTAGGAATCATCGCCGGCATTGACCGCGCGGCCTTCCAGAAACGGCAGCGAGACATTGAGCACGCCGGTATCGCCGGTGCTGAGCACATAGCGGCAGGTGGCCAGTGGCAACCACAGGTAGTCGTCCGAGCAGTGGGTACGCACGCCGCGTCCGCCCGGCGGATGCCACCAGTGCTGCACATCCCCTTCGCGGAATTGCCGTCCTGCGCACAGTAGCACCTGCTCCCGCAGGAGCTGCGGCTCGGTATGAATGAGCGCCATCGCATCTTGCAACTGATCGCGAAAACCGAATGCGCCGCCGGATTGGTAATAACCGCTGCGCGCCCAGATGCGGCAGGCCAGCGTCTGATACGTCAGCCAGCCGTTGGCGAGCACATTGAGCGCGGCGTCGGGCGTCTCGATCTGAATCGCGCCCAGCGTTTGTTGCCAATACTGCTTTACTTTCGCTAGCGCATCATGCGCCGCCAACGCACCGCGCCAACGTTGTTGCAGTTTGCGCGCTTCGTACAAATTGCCGCCGGCACCCAGACGAAAGATCGATTCATGCTGCTCGCCTGGCGCCAAATCGAAGGCCACCTGAATTGCCGCACAAGGGTCGAGACCGGCGCCGACCTTGTTGGACAAGTGCGTGCGCGTCATGGCGGCCGGCCGTGCAAGCATGCCATTGCGGCCGATAAACTCGGCGCGATCACCGCTGACCGTGCGGTCGACGTCATCGACATCAAAAAACGCGATCCGCTCCGCGAATTCGCTGTTGTAGCCATTGCGCGCAAACACGGCGCCACTCTGCGCATCGATTTCGGTAATGACGTGCATGGTCGATTTTGGTTTCAGGTCGCCCAACACCCACTCCACATAGCCCGTGGCCGTGATCCGTCGCGGGCGGCCGGATTCGTTGCTGACATTCAAAACCGAAAAGCGAATCGCCGCATCGAGCGCCACGTATACCGTCAGCACCGAGCGAATGCCGCCTTCGATATGCTCGAAAATGCTGTAGCCGAATCCGTGCCGCGTCACATACGGTGCCGTCCCTCGGCACGGCAATGGCGTCGGCGACCAGTAGTGGCCGGTCTCTTCGTCGCGAAGGTAAAACGCCTCGCCACCGCTGTCGGTGACCGGGTCGTTGTGCCACGGCGTCAGGCGGAACTCGTGGGCATTTTCGCTCCAGGTGTAAGCCATGCCGCTTTCGGAAATGACGCTGCCGAAATTCGGATTCGCCAATACATTCACCCACGGTGCGGGCGTGGTTCTGCCGGCGGTGGTGGTGATGACATATTCACGCCCATCGGCCGAGAACCCGCCCAGCTCGTTGCTGAAAAGCAATTCACCGCCCGCCGCGACGAGCGCGCCTGAGTCCGGCAACGCCTCCACCGCGCCATCGGCACGATGCAGATGCTTGCGGAGTGCTTTCAAGCGCGGCACTTTCAGGTGCGATGCCTGTCCTTCGAGATGCCCGCGCCGGCTGAGTTGATCCGCCAATGGCCCACGCCGATCGCTCAAAATGACACGCGCGACCGACTCGAACAGGATGCGATCCTCGTCCGATATATGTTCGGCCGATCGGACGAACACACCACCGGGCCGATCCATCACATGGGCTTCGATACCCGTTGATATCATCCCGATGATTTGCTCCTGAAGCTGTTGCCGGTAGCCGCCGCGATCTTCGTTCCATATCACCAGATCCACCACCAGGCCCTTCAAGCGCCAATAGGCATGCGCCTGCACCAACTGGCGCACCAGTTTGATATTGGACGGCTCGCCGATGCGCAGCAGCACTATCGGCAAATCACCGGAAATGGCGTAGCCCCAAAGGCCCGATTGGCCGCGCCGGTTTTTCAGCAATACGCCGGGATCGGCGCGTAGCGACGCATTGGCATAAATGACGGAATTGGCGAGGCGCGAATAAAGTTGCGCGTCGGCTTCGGTCGCGTTGATTTGGCGCAATGCCACCTGACTATGTGTCCAGGCCAATTCAAAGACGCGGTTGGCCAATCGCCGATCCTGATACTTGTCGATCAGGCCGACGGCCGCTTCACGCGTTGCACCCACCCCCGTCACCATGTCGATGGCGACTGTCTGTTCCGCGTCGAGCGTGATTCGATAGCGGATGGCAACAATCGGATCCAGCACCGAACCTGCGGTGCCGGAGAGCATGGACGCATCGCTCATGCATTGCGGTGCCGCGACACTGTTGCCGCGGCCGATGAAACGCAGCCGGTCGGTTTCAAAGGAAACGTCGCCAACCTTTGCGCCATGCACGATCATCAAGTGGAACATCCACGGTGCCGCGTCGTCCGCCGAGCGCCGCCGCCGTGTGCAGAGGATCGCCCGCTTCGGTGCAAGGATTTCGGTTTGTACAAACAGATTGCTGAACGCCGGATGGAGTGCATCGGCCGCCGGCGTCGTGAGCACCACTTCGGCATAGCTCGTGACCTCGATCACCCGCCGGCCGCGCCCGCGGTTGGTGATGCGTATACGGCGCAATTCAATGTCGTCTTCCGGCGACACCACAATTTCGGTATGGGTATCGATGTCGTCGTCGCGGCGGCGAAATTCGGCGCGTCCCTCGGAAAATATCGCCTCGTACGCTTCCGCGCGCGTAAGCGTCGGCTGATGGGTGTTCGACCAGAACGCGCCGCTGGCGACGTCACGGATATAGCAAAAAGTACCGCTGTTGTCGCAGGTGGTGTCTTCGCGCCAGCGGGTCACGGCCAGGTCCTTCCAGCGGCTGTAGCCGCCACCCGCGTTGGTCACCATCACGTGATAGCGGCGGTTGGAGAGCAACTGCACTTCCGGGATCGGCGTGGTCGGCGTGCCGATGACACGCACCGGCGTGTCGGCATCGTTGGCGGTGGCGCGATGGGTCGAGAACCGCGCCGAATGAAACTGGAACGCACCTGCCCTCGGCACGCGCTCCTGCAACAGCGGCGTGGTGGCCTGAAACATCGGATCCGACTCAAAGCGTTTTTGCATCGGCCGATTCAGCAGCAGATACGCGAACGACAACAAAATCATTCCCTGGTGGTGCGCCATGAATGAGCGGATCACCGCGCCGGTTTGTCCGCGCGGCAAGCGCGATGCGGTGTAGTCGATGGCTTCGTAAAAGCCGAATTTTCCAGCGAGACCTTCCGCGCTGAGTCGTTGCAGATTTCTGCATGCGGCTTCGGGCGCGACCATCAGCGCCAGCGCGGAGGCATAGGGGGTAATCACCAAATCCTCCGCAAGCCCGCGCTTTAAGCCGAGGCCGGGCACGCCAAACGCGCGATACTGATAGTTGAGGGCAGCGTCAACCGTGTTGTAGCCCGATTCGGAAATGCCCCAGGCCACGTCGCACTGGTGGCCATACGCAATCTGGCGCTTGACCGATGTCCGATAGGTGTTGTCGAGCAAGGTATTTTCGTACGTCGGCATCACCAGCAACGGCATCAAGTACTCGAACATCGAGCCGCTCCAGGACAGCAACGCGGCACCGCCCGCCGTCGGCGTCAACAATCGTCCGAGCGCGAACCAGCTTTCCTGTGGCAATTTGCCCTGGGCAATCGCCACAAAATTCGCGAGCCGCGATTCCGAGGCCAGCATGTCGTAGAAGCTCGTGTCCTGCCGGCGTTCGGCGACGTTGTAGCCGATCGCGAGCAAGTGCCGGCGTTTGTCGTACAGGAAGTCGTAATTCATGTCGGCGAGTCCGGCGACTTGCTGCGCCATGGTTTCGATGGCATTCAGCCGATCCTTGACATGGCGACTGGCGGCACCAATGTGCAGACGCAATGCGTGCAGCCATTCGCGCTCATTTGGATTGATGTCTTTCGCCAGATGATGCTCGATGGCAATCAGCCACTCGGCATGACGCGTCGGCATGTCACGCATTGAACGAATGGCGTCGAGGTCAAGACTGTTTTGCAGACCGCCGGGGGCCGCCATTGTCGGATCGGGCGGAGGCAGCGCCCGCCACGGCGCGAAGTGTTCGAGCTCATCGAGTGTGGCGCGGCATTGCCCGGCGAGCGCGGTGGCCCACCACAATGCGTCCGGTGCCGGCACCTCCGACCCGCCTGCCGCGCCGATTTGCAAGTTCGCAACAAGTTCTCGCGCAAGTGAGGCACATTTCGTGAGGGCGATTTGCACGCTCGCAAGTGTCGTCGGCCGCGTTACGCAGGGGATTCCAATCTCGTCCCGGAGTCGATCAATGAGCGCACGCGTGGCGGGTGCCGCGTCGGTGGCATGGTCTTCCAGCACACCGAACGTATCGGCCAATCCATCAAAGACACGCGCACCCGGCATCGGATCATCGGGCAGCGCAAGCAGGCCCGCGCGCAGCGTGAGCAAGTGGCCCGCAAGGTTGCCACTGTCGACCGAGGAAATGTACAGCGGCGCCAGCGGCATCAGTGTTTCGGTGTCGTACCAGTTGTAGAGATGTCCCTGGTATTGCGTCAGCTCCGCCATCGTGTCCAAGGTGTTTCGGCACCGCTCGATCAGTGTTGCGCTGTCGAGGTAGCCGAAGTCGTAGGCGCTCAGATTGGCCAGCAGCGAGAGTCCGATATTGGTCGGCGACGTGCGGTGGGCAACGACGTTGGCCGGGTGTTCCTGAAAATTGTCCGGCGGCAGCCAGTGGTCTTCCGGGCCGACAAAGGTCTCGAAAAAGGCCCAGGTCCTGCGCGCATTTTTTCTCAGAAATGTCAGTTGCCCGTCTGTCAAATGCGCTTCGCGGCGCGGCAGCGCGCGGCTGATCCACCACGCGATGGCGGGGGACGCCATCCATAGAAGCAAGATCGGCCCCGCCACCGCCAGCGTCGACGGCGAGACCCGCACGAGGTACAACGTGGTCGCCATCGAAACCAGCGGCCCGGCCCACATCATTCGAAAGCTCGCAGCGAGACGGTTGCGGACAGCATCAGGTGCGTTGCCCGCATCGCTGGACGGCATCCATTCCAGCAGACGTTTGCGCGAAACAATGACCCGCCAATGGGTGCGAAAGATCGCATCGAGGGAACAGTAGGCTTCAAAGGGCAGGCACGCCACCGAAAACGTCGTCTGCGCCACCTGTGACCCGACGGTGCGAAACAGGGCGACGAGATGTTGGCCGGGCAATACATCGTCGGGCTTGCGAAACAGGTCGACAACTGAGCCGATCAACGGCGGAAACAACGTGACACCGATCACCACCAGCGTCCAAAAGCCGGCGTCGGCGAGGCGCGTCCAGCCGAGCAGCAACAGCATCAACAATGCGGAAGGCAGCAGGCTGCGCCGAAGGTTGTCGAATATTTTCCATTGCGAAAGTAACGAGAGGCGGTTTTGGCAATGGTCCGGCATCGAATCGCGGCGCGGCGCCGGCACCCGCGACATCAGCCAACCGGCAATCTGCCAGTCGCCGCGGATCCACCGGTGCCGGCGACTTACATCGGCGCGGTAGCTGGCCGGATAATCCTCGTACAGTTGCACGTCGCTCATCAGCGCCGAACGTGCGTAACAGCCCTCGAGCAAATCGTGGCTCAGAATGCGATTTTCCGGAAAGCGCTCCTTCAGCGCCCGCTCAAACGCATCGACATCGTAAATGCCTTTGCCGATGAACGAACCTTCGCCGAACACATCCTGATATACGTCCGAGACCGCGCGCGTATACGGATCGATGCCGGCGTCGGTGCCGAACAGGCGTGCATAGCGCGATCGGTTGGTGCCCGACACGCTCACGGCCATGCGCGGCTGCAAAATGGAATAGCCATCGGGGACGCGGCCGGCCGCCGCATCAAAGACGGCGCGATTGAGCGGGTGCGCCATGGTCGCCACAAACTGGCGGGCGGCGTCGCGCAGCAGTTCAGTGTCGGTGTCGAGCGTGATCACAAACGCGACGCTGTGCAGAATGGAGATGTCGCCGACAATGCGCGAAAAACATTCGCGGCCGTTGGTGCCGCATCCCCCGCGCAGCAATGAATTCAAATCGGCCAACTTGCCGCGCTTGCGCTCATAGCCCATCCAGACGCATTCCTGCGCATTCCAGCGGCGCGGCCGATGAAAAAGAAAAAAGCAATCGGCGGCGGCGGCGCGGTCATCGTCCGGCGGCACGGCGTATTTCTCATTCAATGCCGTGATACCGTCCACCGCGCGCTGCAACAAGGCATCGTCTCCCGCGATCGTCTCTTGCGACGCATCGCGAAAATCCGTCAACAGCCCGAAATGCAGATTTGCGTCTCGATTGGCGAGAAAGCGCACCTCCAGCGCCTCGACCAGATGGTCAATCGACACCGCGTTGGTGAGCATTGTCGGGATGATCACCAGCGTTCGCGACACCGCCGGTATCCCCCGTGAGAAATCCATGCGCGGCAGCGGGCGCGGTTTCACCAGCAGAGTGGCAAGCCAATTGGTCAGCGAGACGGCCAATTGCGTCGCGGCGAGCAACGACAAGATGCCGATGACCAGCAGTTCAGCATCGGCGAGCGCGTCGTGCAGAGCCTCGCGCATGAGACCCGCTGAAACGATCAGCGTGATCAGCGCGATCGACGCCGGATACAGCAGCAGGAATCGTTGCCGGCGCGATTTGCGAATCGCGTGTGTGCCGGTCGCCGCCCGCCTGCCGAATGCGCGCGGCATGCGCACCTCGGCCGCGTGCTCAAGCTGCGGCAACCCTTTGTCGATGAGATAGTAGCCCACGTGCGCCACTCGGTTGCCGATAGGCCCGTCAACCCGGTTGCTGCCGTTTTCCTTTGTGTCGGCAGCAAACCCGTCGTCGGCGTCGCACGCGAATTGCACAGCCAGCGCGGCGATTTCATGCTCGGGCAAAGGGCTTCTTTTCGCCATCGCCTCGATCACATGGCGATAGTGGTCGCGGGTCGAAAAATCCATGCGGCCATAAACGCCGCCCGGATCCGCGCGCAGTGTGAATTCAACCCGGCTCATGGATTCCACAAATTCGCGCCAGTCCATCGCACCCAGAAAACGCAGACTCGCGATGCTGTTGCTGATCGAGACTTGCGCGGAGGCTTGACGTTGCGATTCCGACTGAACAAATTGCTCGATCGTCTGATGGGATTCGGCGAGCAATTGCTCGACCCAGGTGAGCGCCAATGCCAGCGCCGCGCCGCGCCCCTGCAAGCGGCGTGCGAACTCGGCGACGAAGGCGGTGGACATTGGCGGCTTTGATCGCGCCATGTCGGCGATCAGCAGAATCAGACTCTTGGGGTCGTGTTCGGCGGTGACCGTCATTTGATCGGCCCAGAAGTTGGCCAGATTCCGGTCAATCAATCCGCCGGAAATGCGTGCGGAAACGCGGCGCAGATTTTCGATCAGCGCCAGACGCAGCATGATGGGAATCGCCCACAGCTCGCCGAGCGTGAGAACGGTCACCGTCTGGTAGGCAGCGACGAAGCGGGCAAGACTGTCGGGATCGACCCGCCCATCGCCGTGCGAGATGGTTTGCAACGCAATGTCGTACACGCGCGGCAGGCGCTTAGAGGGCCCGTGCGCGAGACGCGGCAGTTCACGGCTGTAGCCTTTGGGCAGATGGCGCCTCGCGATGCGCATCTGCTCTTCGATCAAATGGAAGTTGTCGAGTAACCATTCACCCGCCGGGGTAATCGGACGAGTCGCCACCACCGCCTCGGTAAGTAAATTACAGACGCCGATGAGCGCGTCTTCGTTGGCGTCGAGCCGTGTCAGCAACCAATCGGATGCGCGGCCAGGTGCCAGTTGGTGGGCGACCGCGAGCGTGATGCCGAATTGCTCCATCTGATCGGCACTCAGCAGCTCCGACCGCAGCGGCTGTTCATCGACCGCAAGGCTTGAAGGTGATGCGAAGCCGCTGGCGGTGGCGACCCGCCGCCATAATTTCAAGAAGGGCGAAATATCGATGGCAAGCAATCCGGTTTTGAGTAGACAATCAAGAGTGTAGATTCAGCATTCATGCGGTTCTTCGAGCCTTTTCGGCCTGCAATGCGCACCAATGCTTGATCTACGCTAAGAGGCACTTCTAAAAACCCTGTCATCCCGGCGAAGGCCGGTATCCAAGTTTCGTAAACCATTGTTATGCTGAAAAAATTGGGCCCCGGCCTTCGCCGGGGAGACAGAAATGTGACGTTTATTGAAATACCCTACGCCGGAACCAGCATCGGCGACACCGGATACCGAAGGCTGCCAAACGCGAGTGCGTATCGCTTGGTGAATTCGGCACCGAAAAAAAATATCTGTGCCGAGTAATAAACCCAAAGCAACAGCGCGATGAGCGAACCGGCGGCACCGAAGCTGGAGGCGACACCACTGTTGCCGAGATAAAGTCCGATTACATATTTTCCAAACGTGAACAAGCCTGCCGTGAAGGCGGCACCGATCCAGACATCGCGCCAGGACAGCGGCGCATTCGGCAATGCCCGGTAGATAACCGCGAACAGGCAGGCGATGACGCCAAACGAAATCAATGAGGAAATTGCCGTAAGCAATCCGTATGAGCTACTCCAGAAACCACCTGCATAGCGCTCCAGCACCGCGAGGCCAGCGCTAAACACGAGCGAGACCAGCAGCAGAAAAGCCAGCACCAGCACCAGGCCGAAGGCATGAAGCTGAGTGCGCAGAAAGGTAATGATTGCGAGACCTTTCGGCGGCTCGACCCCCCAGATTTCATCGAGACTGCCCTTCAGTTCGACGAACACACTGGTCGCGGCCACCAGCAAAATGGCGCTCGCGATCATGGTCGCCGAGAAACCGGAGGCGGGATCGCGCGCGCCCGCCAGCAGCGCCTGAATCGCCTGCGCACCGTTTCGCCCAACCAGACCTTCCACTTGCGCGATGATCTCGCCTTGC
>JANPBQ010000057.1:0-6068 GCA_031430555.1 Betaproteobacteria bacterium | reverse complement strand
GGTTGGATCAAGCGCGTGCTGGCGGAATACAGGCTGGTGCTGCTTGATCAGCGCGGCACCGGGCTCTCGACGCCGATCACCGCGCAGACGATGCGCGGATTTTCCACGCCTCAGGCACAGGCGGATTACCTGAAACACTTTCGCACCGACAACATCGTGCGTGATGCCGAGGTGATCCGCGGGCAATTGATCGGCGACAAACCGTGGAGCATTCTCGGGCAAAGTTACGGCGGATTCTGCGCGATGCGTTATCTTTCGGCCGCACCTGAAGGGTTGCGCGAAGTGTTGATCACTGGCGGCATCCCGTCGCTCACGCGGCACGTGGACGACGTGTACCGGGCGACGTACAAGCGCGTGATTGAGAAAAACCGTTTGTATTACCGGCGTTATCCCGGCGATGTGGAGCGGGTGCGCGCCATCGTGCGGCATCTAATTGAGAATGATGTTGCGATGCCCAGCGGTGGCCGATTGACCGTCCAGCGATTCCTGCAATTGGGATTGCAGTTCGGCATGAGCGATGGTTTTGAGGCGATTCACTATTTGGTGGAGGAAGCGTTTGTCGATGGCGTCGACGGGAAAAATCCGTGCGAGATGAACTGGAATTTTCTGGTTCATCTGGAGCAGCTTCAGTCGTTCGACACCTGCCCAATTTTTTCGCTGATGCAGGAAGCGTGCTACACCCAGAATGCGGCGAGCAACTGGTCGGCCGACCGATTGTTGGCCGAATATCCCGAGTTCAAACTCGACCGAAACGAGCCGGTCTTGTTTACGGGTGAAATGATTTACCCGTGGATGTTCGATACGTATCCGCAATTGAAACCACTCAAATCGACCGCCGAGTTGCTCGCGAAAGATGCGACCTGGCCCGAGTTGTACGACATTGAAAAGTTGAAACAGAATCGCGTACCGGTCGCGGCAGCGGTGTACTTCGACGACATGTATGTTCACCGCGAATTTTCCGAAGAAACCGCGCGGACGGTGCCGAACATAAAGCTCTGGATTACCAATCAATACGAACACAACGGTCTGCGTGCCGACGGCGAAGTGGTGGTGGATCGGTTGTTGAAGATGGTGCGGGGGGAGGTTTAGAGGTGACGGGTGTTGGGTAATTCGTAACGGGTGACGCGCTGGTTGGAGTTGGCGTTAGGCGAATCAAGCTGTGCGTAAATTTGAAGTCAACGTGTCCATCCGTCGTCCTCGCGTAGGCGGGGATCCAGTGACTTTTCGGCGTACGCCACTGGATCCCCGCCTACGCGGGGACGACGGAATTCTTGCGGGATCATTGAAATCGATCGGCGGCGAATGGGGACAGCTCAATGCCGGAATCCCGCAGCATGACCTGATCGGCGATGATGCGTGCAGTGACACCCGCCAGCGTCAATCCCAGATGCTGATGGCCGAACGCGAAGAAAATATTTCGGCCATCGGGCGCGCGCCCCAGTACCGGCAAATGGTCAGGCAGCGACGGGCGAAATCCCATCCAGTGCGTTGCACGTTCGGTGAAAACGTTGCCCACCATGGCTTGCATGTGGTGGGTCAACAAGTCGAAACGCGTGTCATCCGGTGAAAGTTTCAGGCCACCGAATTCCACGGTGCCCGTCATCCGCAAGCCGCATGACATCGGCGTCATGATAATTTTTCGTTCGAATGAGGCGATCGGAATATCGAATCGCGGCGCTGCATTGGGTACGGTGATGTGATAGCCGCGCTCGGTGTCGAGCGGCACACGGTAGCCCAATTGCCTCGCAAGATCCTTTGACCATGCGCCGCAACAGAGCACGATGTTATTGGCGCGATGGCGCGTGCCGGCAACCGTCTGCGCAGTGAAAACGCCGGGCGCACTTTCAACGCTCACCACTTCCTTGCGCAGAAACTTTCCGCCCGCCGCGAAAAACGCATCACGCAACGCATCGCATACGGCGAGCGGATCAGCGACGTGGCCGGTGCCGGTGAACTTCCATGCGCCTTCAATCGGTGCAGAAAGATCCGGTGCCAACTTCGCCACCTCAGCTGACGAAAGCCAATGGGTCTCGACGCCATATTCCGCGAGATGCGCCATCTCCTGCTTCGCAGTGAGGAGTGATGCGGCACTTTCGATGACCAACAAATGGCCGTTCATTTTCAACAAGTGCGCGGCGTTGGCGTCGCGCAACAGCGTCGCAATATCGGTCGCGGCATGGTGTTGCAATGCGGATAACGCCGCCGTACCGCGCGCAAACGCGCTTGGCCGCGCGGCCCATGCGAATCTCGCCAGCCACGGCAGGATCGGCAACAAATATGCGGGCCGAATGCGCAATGGACTTCCGGGGTTGAACAAATAGCCGAGCGCGCCTCGGACCACCTCGGGGGACGCTAACGGAAATACCTGCTCGGTCGCGATATGACCCGCGTTGCCGAACGATGCACCGTGGCCGGGCTCGCTGCGATCCATCAGCAGCACGCGTTGCCCGAGACGAGCGAGGCGAAACGCGCAGGCAAGGCCGATCACGCCGGCACCAATCACCATCACGTCATAGGTGCGTTCGGTCACGAATGACTATGCCGGAAACTTGGGCTTGGTCGCCATCGCATTTTTGATGATGGTTTCCGCCTCGAGCAACTCGGCACCCACCAGCGGCAAGCGCGGCGCGCGCACGCGTGAATGGCCCATGCCGACATGCTCCTGCGTGAGCTTGATCAGTTGCACAAATTTGCCGACGGTATCTAATTTCAATAGTGGCAAGAACCAGTGGTACAGCGGCTCCAACTCTTTCCAGCGGCCGGCGCGCGCCATCTCAAAAAGTACCACCGATTCGCGCGGGTACGCGTTCACGAGGCCCGCCACCCAGCCGGTCGCGCCGGCGGCGACACCTTCGACGATGATGTCGTCGACGCCGATCAGGATATGCAGTCGATCGCCGATCAGCGATTTGATCGCAGCGATGCGGCGGATATCGGCGCTTGACTCCTTTACCGCGACCAGATTCGCGTGCTCAGCAGCGAGCTCGGCGATCTGCGGCGGCAGAAAATCGGTTTTGTACGCAAGCGGATTGTTGTAGAGCATGCATGGCAGCGGTGTGGCGTTGATCACAGATGCCACATGAAATTTCATCTCGCGCCAATCGCTCGAATAGACGTAAGGTGGCAGCACCATCAATCCGCCGCAACCGACATTAGCTGCCAACTTCGCGAATGCGATAGCATCATCGGTGGAGAGTGCCGCCACACCGGGAACCACGGTGCCTCGCCCCCTCGCCGCTGCGACGACGGTTTTGAGAACGGATTCCTTTTCGGCGAATGTGAGTGTCGCAGTCTCACCGAGCGAGCCGAGTGGCACGATCCCAGTGCAGCCGGCATCGAACATGATGCCAACGTGCTTGGCGAGAAACGGATGATCCACGCTGCCATCGGCATTGAAAGGCGTGGTAATGGCCGGCAACACGCCGTTCCAGAAATTTATCATTGCGGTTTCTTTCCTTGAATTCCCCAGCAGAATGGATCGGCCGAATCCAGTATCAATTCGCCTTCGCCGCAGATGAATGCTTTGCCGCTAATGGTGGGTGTAATCGTGCCCGGCTCACCGCCTTGCGTACTCTTGTAACTCGCTTCGAACACGCTGCCGACAATGCTTTCCTGCTGCCAACGCTCCCCTTCGGCGAGTTTTCTGTCGGCAGCGAGGCAGGCGAGTTTCGCGCTGGTGCCGGTGCCGCAGGGCGATCGGTCGTAGGCATTTCCCGGGCAAAGCACAAAATTTCGGCTATTTAGTTCAGGCCGAGAAGGCGCACCAAATATTTCGACGTGATCGATTTCCTCGCCCCGCCGGCCGGTAATCTTCGCGGCGAGCAAGGCTTCGCGAATTGCGCGGGCGAACGACATTAGTTTGTCGATATTCGCGAGGTCGATTGATCGATCGCCGCCATCAACCAGAAAAAACCAGTTGCCACCCCACGCAACATCGCCGATCACCTCGCCGTGTGACGCCGTATTCACCGCAACGCCTTTGCGGTACCGGTACGATGCGACATTCTCAATCGATACCACGCCGTCGGCGCGCAGCGTGCAAGCAACCGTCCCCGCCGGGGTATCGATGGCATGGATGCCCGGCGAAATTTTGCCCAAGTACCGCAGTGTCGCGATCAGCCCAATGGTGCCGTGGCCGCACATGCCGAGGTAGCCGGCGTTGTTGAAGAAGATCACCGATGCCACCGACCCCGCATTGAGTGGAGGCATCAGCAGTGCGCCGACCATTGCGTCGGAGGCGCGCGGCTCCGCGGCGGTGGCGGCGCGGAATTTATCGTGATGGGCGCGCAGAAATTCAACGCGCCCTGCGAGCGGAATATTCTGCGGATAAGGAAATCCCTCAAGTACCACGCGGGTGGGCTCACCGCCGGTATGTGAATCGATGTAACGGATTTTGTTCAAGATGAATGGGCGTGGAAAGTCAACGCGATGGATGAAAGTGTTGGCGGCGGAAAAATGAAACGCGGCGTGCGCAAAGGAGTGCGCGTTGCGCCGCGTTCAATGCAAGAACGACCGCAACCGCTATTTCGGTGGATCGAGCAGGATCGAAAATTTTTGCACCAATCTGCCGCCGCGCCAGTTGAATTCGATCAACAGATTGAGCGCGGGCTCATTGATTGGCGCGTTGCTGACGATACGCAGGATCGGCTTGCCGTCGGCGCGCTTCTCGGTGGTGACGCGCATTTGTCGAAGCAGGGGAGGGAACGCGAGCTTGGCGTCTTGATAAGCTTCGGCGCTGGCAAGACTGCCCTTCGCCAATTCGAATTCGAAATCTTCCTGCGGCAGGCCGGTAATTTCAATTTCCGCCGCAAACGGTTGCCCCAGCGCGGAACTCACCTTGATGCCGCCAAGTCCGGCGGCATTCGCCGTGAACGGCAACGCCGCACACCAAACAATGGCGAACAGCCCAAGCGAAATCTTCTTTGTGAATGGATTCATGATGCTCCTCGTTTCCTAGTTGGCGCTTCTCTTGCGCGAGCCTGCACGATGCACTTCAACTTGCCACTTTAAACCCGTCCTCAATAGCGCGCAATGCCGCCGCCCGAATGGGCTCCGGCATGAAAGAAGCTCGCGCCGCGTCGCGCATCATCGTGTTGAGTTGATTGACTGCGACGCCATTTTGTTCATGCACCGCTTGCAATTCGCCGGACAGCGTGACGCCGGACATGAGGCGATTGTCGGTCGAGACGGATACCGACAATCCCGCTTCGGCCATCGCCCGCAGCGGATGCCTGGCGATCGAGGGGACAGTGCCGGTGTGGACATTGCTGGTGGGGCAGACTTCAAAATGCAAGCCAAGACTGCGCGCCTGATCGAGCCACGCCTTCTGCTCATCCGGATTTGCCGCCGCCATGATCTTCACGCCATGGCCAATGCGCGTCGCCCCCAATTGGGCGGCTTCCAGCACCCGCAAGCCCGTATCGGCTTCACCGGCGTGGCAGGTGAAACCGAGGCCGGCGTCAAGGGCGACGGCAATCGCATCGGCATGTTGGGAGGGCGGATAGCCGCGTTCAGCACCCGCCAGATCAAAGCCGATCGCACCTTGATCCTTGTACGCGGCGGCGAGGCGAGCGCTGCGCACGGTGACTTCAACCGGATCGGTGCGCATCGCGCAAACAATCAGCCCGCAGTACAAGGTGCTGCGTTTCAGTCCGCACAGCAGGGCCTCGACCACGGCCTCGCCCGACAGACCGTGGGCTTCGAGCAACAGCGGTGCCATGCGAAATTCTGCCAGCACGCAACCGTCGAGACGCGCGTCCTCGGCGGCTTCGAAGGCGACGCGCTCGCAGGCTTCAACCGAGGCCATCGCCGCCACCGTCAAGCCGAAACCCATCAAATACCGCTCAAGCGAGCCGGAATTGGCGTTGGCCTGCATCCAGCTCGCGAGGCCGGCGGCGTCGTTGGCAGGCACCGAAAGCCCGCGTGCGGCGCACAGTTCCAGCAGGGTTTGCGGGCGCAGGCCGCCGTCCAGGTGTTCGTGCAGCAGGACTTTGGGGACGGTTTCCCACCGGATTTTCACGGGCGACATGGATTCTCGCGTCTTGTTTTCTCAGGTTAAGGCCAAAGAT
>JANPBQ010000056.1:0-6173 GCA_031430555.1 Betaproteobacteria bacterium | reverse complement strand
TCAATTATTTCCTTCCCCCGCGTAGGCGCATAAGCGCTAACTTAATCAAGAAAACCGTCAATATTACGTTGTCATCCTGAGCGTAGCGAAGGATCTCGTCGCATGAACAAGATCCTTCGCTACGCTCAGGATGACAGTCGTATTTTCAAGCACGGCCAATTAAGTTAGCGCATATGGGCGTAGGCCGGGGGCCAATTTCGATTTGGCACAGCCTCGCACAATAATTGGGCCCCGGCCTGCGCTGGGGAAACATAGTTTAGAGTTTCACTTTGAGCTGCAATTCGACGAACTATGCACCTATAAGCCGTAAAGTAAGTGCCATTCGACCATGACCCCTTAGAGTACTTATCGATTGCACAAGCAAATTTGCCGGCGCTTTTACATCGGCACCGGGTCGCGCACTTCACCCCCAATCAGGTTTTAATTTGCTTCATTCCGGCGAGCGATTCCGAAATTTCGAGGCCTCAAGACATCATCAAAATAATGTTCCGACCTGGGGAACATTGTTCCTTTATTCGGGACGATCGCATGTACAGCGTGTGAAATTAGGCCGATAATCCCGCCTGAGCCCGAATCGACATTCCCGGCCAACGACATTTTCCGGGTGGTGCCGCAACGGTCCGGTTCAAATCGGGCGCAAGCGCTTTCGCGGCATTATTCAATCAAACCGGAAGCAACAAAAAGATGTTTGTAAATTTGACGCCGACCAAGAAAATTGCAGGCCGCAGTCAGGCGGGCAAAGGTAATTGAAGCAATTGAGGTGCTCTACGCGCGGTCAAAAACGATAAAGCCGCTTGATATTTGCCCTCTTCCCGCGCCGCAGAGCATTCAAAAATTCTATTGTGAAAAGGTCTCCGTAAAATGATGAGCAATGACGGCGAAGTCTCCTCGGCAAACGTCCCGGTCAGTGAGTCCCGATTCCTGATTGATCCCTACCGCGAATGGGCCGAGGGTGAGGGTATCCCCATCCATCTCGATTTCGGCCACAACCTGCTGGAACTCGAGACCGCCCCCTGGGATCGTTATGACGCGCGCGGCTGCTTTGCGCATACCCACGGTGCCGGCGACTTTATGGCGAATTACGTGCTCGAAATCGGTGCCGGTGCCAAGACGCGTCCAGTCAAGCACTTGTACGAGGTTTTTTGTTTCGTACTTGCCGGTCATGGCTCGACCAAAGTCTGGCTGCCGAATGGCGAGACACGCGTGTTTGAGTGGGGTCCGAAGGCGATGTTCGCGATTCCGCTCAATTGCCAGTACCAGATATTCAACAGCGTGGGCAGCTGGCCGGTGCGAATTTCATGCACCAACGACGCGCCGATCACGATCAATCTTTATCACAACCTGGATTTCGTTTTTGACAATCCCTGTACGTTTCCTGAGCGCGCCGGCCAGTCAAAACACTTCGAGGGCGAGGGCGATCTCAGTGTGTATTCGCATGGCCTGAATCCGGTCAAGCGCAATGTATGGGAAACCAATTTTGTCCACGACCTGACCCGCTTCAAGCTCTACGAATTTAACGAGCGCGGCAAGGGTTCCACCAATGTGAGCTTCATACTGGCCGACGGCACCATGCACGCGCATGTGTCGCAAATCCCCAAGGGCCGTTACAAGAAAGCCCATCGCCATGCGGCCGGCACCCATGTGCACGCCATCGATGGCGAGGGATATTCGCTCTTGTGGCACGAGGGCGATTCCGAGTTCAAGGAATTCCCGTGGCGGCACGGATTCATGTACACGCCGCCGTTCTGGATGTTCCACCAACACTTCAATACCTGCGCGGCTCCCGCACGATATCTCGCGTGCAGCCTCGGCAGCCGGCGCTATCCCTTCATTTCGCTGCGGCGCAAAAGCTCCGAGGGCGCGGGCTCGCTGTCGATCCAGAAAGGCGGTCGCCAGCTTGAGTTTGAGGATCAGGATCCGCGCATTCATCGCAAATGGCTGGAGGCGATCCGCAAATCCGGTGTGTCGTCTGAAATGGGCGAGATCTTCGATGAACCCGCGATCCTCGCCCTGCCGGATGAAGCCCTCACCGGCGTGATACGCCAGCCGCAATCGATTGGGCCCGCCATCTAGTTGTTGAGCAGTCGTAGGTCGGGTTGCCGCAGGCTACCCGACGGCGGCGTGCCAAAATTGAAGGATCGTCAGGTAGCCTGCGGCAATCCGACCTACATATGGTTGTAGTGTCATGCGATTAGGTAATCCTCAATAGTGTAGCGGGGTGAATGCCGAGTGCCACACGATATCGATCTGGATCATGAACACGAGTTGCGAGCCGAAGCGGCCAGCACGGCCATTGCCCAGGCCATCTGGGAGCAGGAAACGATCGAGCTGAAAACAGTCGGCATCGACATCGGCAGCTCGACCTCGCACCTGCTGTTCGCCCGCGTCACACTCAAGCGACTGGCGGAGGGATTGTCCAGCCGTTTCATTGTGGTCGAACGGCAGATCATTTGGCGCTCACCGATCATGCTGACGCCCTTCCTGCCGGATGGCAGCATCGATGCCCACGAGCTCGCGCACTTCATCCACCATGCCTATGATGATGCCGGCCTGCGCCGCAGCGATGTCGACAGCGGTGCCGTGATCCTCACCGGTGAGGCCATCAAACGCAAAAATGCACGGGCGATCGATGAGTTGTTTGCCGAGGAATCGGGAAAATTTGTGTGTGCCACCGCCGGACACAAACTCGAATGCATCCTCGCGGCGCATGGCTCCGGTGCCGCCGCGCTGTCGAGGCGCCGCGATGAATGCGGGCTGCATGTCGATGTCGGCGGCGGCACCACCAAGCTCGCATTAATCGATCGCGGGGAAGTTATCAGCGTGGCCGCCTTCGCCGTCGGCGGCCGCCTGCTGGCACAGGATGCGCAAGGTGCATGGACGCGTATCGATGACTCGGCCCGCCTGGTCGCCACACAACTGGGGTTCGAGGCCACACCGCAAAACTTTGCCAACGAATCCGTGCGCAACGCAATCGCCCAGAGGCTGGCAACGATTGTGGTCGACCAGCTTTGCGGAGCGGCGCTTGACCCATCCGACGCGCTGGGCCTTGCACTTGGCCACTCGCTCGAATTGACCCCACCCTTGGCGAGAAGCGTAGCACCGCGCTTCATCACCTTTTCCGGCGGGGTCGCCGAATATATCTTCGGCCATGAGAGTGCGAGCTACGGCGACATCGCCAGGCAGCTTGCCGATGAAATCGTCAGGCAGGTCAATACGCGCATCTCAATTCCGGTGATCGAGCCTCACGAGCGCATCCGCGCCACCGTGATCGGCGCCTCGCAATTCACCGTGCAGGTGAGCGGCAAGACCATCTACCTGCCGGACGCGAGCATATTGCCGGTGCACAATATTCCGGTGGTGCATCTCGGCCTCGAAATCCCGGCTGAAATCGACGTCGATGTGATCGTGGCCGCCTTCGCCAAACAAGCGGATCTCCTCGATCTCAAGCCCGATGCCCGTTTGGCGCTGGCGTTCACGTGGGATGGCGAACCGGAGTACACGAGCTTGCTGAAGATGGCCCAGGCCATTATGAAATTTGCCGCACCTCTGGGCGGCAGGGATGAAGCCCTCTTCCTGATGATCGACGGGGACGTTGGCGCGTCGCTCGGCCGCATCCTGCACGAAGAACTTCATCTCGACGGCAAGATCGTCTCGATCGACGGCATCAAATTGCGCGAGCTCGACTTTGTCGATGTCGGCGAATTGATGGAGCCGCCCGGGGTGGTGCCGGTGGTGATCAAGTCGCTGTTGTTTTCCTGAGGCGGTGTGGGATGCTTGCGAATATGCCGGGGCAGGCATGAATGGCACTTACTTAAGCAGATATGCGGTATCCGATGCATTGCGACGATGGTATTTACTGTCTCCCCGGCGAAGGCCGGGGTCCAATTTTAACTGGGCTGCGATGCCAAGAAAATTAGGCCCCGGCCTTCGCCGGGGAGACAAACTTGAGATTGGCGCTCGTAACCTGTTTGCGGTCAAGTAGGGAGTCCAAAGTGCTTAAGTAAGTGCCATTCGGGGCAGGCATTGAACTTGTCGGAGGTCCGGATGCACGTAGCGCGCCGACTGATACAAGCCTCCGCGAACGAGCGTTGGCGGCGAACCAATTTCCTGTGTAAGCTCATGTGCAAGGAGTTACACATGGCCACCAATCTTGCAATTGACCCGGAACTTTTGGCGCGCGCCGTTGAGATCAGCGGCGAGCGCACGAAGAAAGCAGTTGTCACCAAGGCGTTGCAAGAGTTCATCGCCCGTCGCGCACAGCGCAAGGTCGTAGAGCTCATGGGCAAGCTGGAGTGGGACAATTCATTCAACTACAAGGCCGAGCGTTCACGGTCGTGACGCTGCTCGTCGATACGAGCGTCGGGTCGCTTGCGTTGCGGCGCGACGCGGGCGCGCCCGAGCCTGAGGTACAACATCTCAAGGGCGCTCTCATGGGCGCAGATGTCGTCGTCACGACGGGATTTGTCTTGCAGGAATTGTTGCAGGGATTCTCCGGGCCAAGAGCTCGCGCACAAATTATTGAACACTTTGCGGCACTACCGATTTTGCAGTCCAATCGAGAAGATCATGTCGCCGCGGCGAAACTTCGAAACACGTGCCGACGATCAGGCATTCAGATTGGCACCATCGACGCACTACTTGCGCAGCTTTGCATCCAGCACGATCTGACCCTGCTGAGTACCGACAAAGATTTCAAGCTCGCGGCCAAGTACTGCGCGCTCCGTGTTTGGTCGCCAAAGTCGGGGGCGCGGCGAAAGTGACGGCGGGTAAGTGTCGTGTCGCGCAAAAATCGTCGCGTTACACGGTGTTTTTTTCCGCTCAATAACTTCGACCACGACCCCGTTGATTCCCATGCGCTTTTGGAAGACCTCGCGCGTTCGTATCGGGCAAGAGGCAAAGCCTGACCCATACGACGCCTTCGATACGTTCCCGGCAATCTACCATTTCTGGGTTATGCGGAAGATTTGATGCGCGGCATTGACCGTAAGGAATGTTGGTGTTACCTTTGTAATACCAGTCGGACGGAGTCACTATGGCAATCGCCACCACGTTGAAACTTCCGGAGTCGCTAAAAGCCCGGGTGCAAGCACTCGCCAGTGAAGCAGGACAAACGCCGCACGCTTTCATGTTGAAGGCAATCGAGGAACAGGCCGCAGCGGCAGAACTTCGGCGGGATTTCGTTGCATCTGCGTTGCGCGCGGAGCAGGAAATTGCCGAGTACGGCGAAGTGTATTCCCTTGACGAGATGAGCCGATATTTGAAAGCGAAGGTTGCGGGCACCAACCCCAAGCCGCCGCGAACCCGCAAAGCCCGTTGAATCCATTACCGATCATCGGGTGAGGCGAAATGACTGAAGTCGAGATCTCACCGGGTGCGCGGAGCGACCTTGAACGCCTCACTGATTTTCTAATTGCGTCCGACCCAGCGAGTGCAGCGGAAACCACCGACCTCATCGTCAACGCCTTTATGACGTTACGAGATCATCCCGCAATTGGCCGAACTGTCGAGCATGGACTGCGCGAACTGGTCATCTCGCGCGGGCGAAGCGGCTACCTGGCATTGTATCGATTCGACCTCTCCCGAAATTTCGTTCGCATACTATCTGTAAGGCACCAGCGTGAGGCGGCTGGATCGTAGATGGCGGGAGGAGGTCATCTCCGAGAAACACACCACTATCGCATGAGAATTCTAACGTGGCCCCTTTTAGTCGCATAAATTGAACGACGGCACCCAACGAAATTGGGCGTGCAGTCACTGCTTTCAATCTCTCCGCTCGCGAAGTCCGCAGCTCGCTCATCAACTGCTTCACGCGGTGCTTCTTCCCTGGGACACATCTAGAGAAGCGGCAATATTTGCGCCAGGTGATCGATTATGCGGATCGGGTTCTCGTGTTGTTCCCTTTGTAGATTCGCGGCACGAAAGTCGCACTGCGACCGATGGCTTCCCGAGAGCATATCGGCACGGTTTCTATGGTTCTTCCTTTTCGCCCCTCTTATGCCGGAGTGGGTTATGGCGGAAAATTTCCTCAACCATTTGTTTTATACTATTTTTATAGTTCTTAGCAAATAAAACGTAATTGTTTCAAAACGGTTGCGTTTCAAAACAATTTTGTTTTACGATCAAAGGGGCCGTGGTCGATATTTTTTGGCCCCAGCGCCAAAAATATCGACCAC
>JANPBQ010000055.1:0-6538 GCA_031430555.1 Betaproteobacteria bacterium | reverse complement strand
CCGTTCACATGAACGACGCGCCTACCCGTCACGCAAAATTGCTGGCATGGGTCGAGGAAGTCGCCGCGCTCACCAAGCCCGCGCGAATCTACTGGTGCGACGGCACCGACGAAGAGTACAACCGGCTCTGCGCGGAATTGGTCGCGGCGGGGACGTTCAAAAAACTCAACGAAACATTGCGCCCCAATTCGTATCTGGCGCTGTCGAATCCATCGGACGTGGCGCGAGTGGAAGACCGCACCTTCATCTGTTCGGAAAGACAATCCGACGCCGGCCCCACCAACAATTGGGTGGCACCAGCCGAAATGAAGGCCACGTTGCGCGGATTGTTCGAAGGCTGCATGCAAGGCCGCACGATGTATGTGGTGCCGTTCAGCATGGGCCCGCTGGGATCGCACATCGCGCATATCGGCGTCGAGATTTCCGATTCGCCTTATGTCGCGGTCAACATGAAACTGATGACGCGCATGGGCAGAAAAGTGCTCGATGTGCTCGGCACCGACGGCGCATTTGTACCGGCGCTGCATTCGGTCGGCGCGCCGCTTGCTGCGGGTGAAAAAGATGTCGCGTGGCCGTGCAACAAGGACCACAAATACATCGTCCACTTTCCCGAAACGCATGAAATCTGGTCGTTCGGTTCCGGCTATGGCGGCAACGCGCTGCTGGGCAAAAAGTGTTTCGCGCTGCGCATCGCTTCCGTCATGGGCAAACAGCAGGGCTGGCTCGCGGAACACATGCTGATCCTCGGCGTGAAAACCCCCGCCGGAAAAAAGCACTACGTGACGGCCGCGTTTCCCTCGGCCTGCGGCAAGACCAATTTCGCAATGCTGATTCCGCCGGAATCATTCACCCAGGCGGGCTGGGAAATCACCACCGTTGGCGACGACATCGCCTGGATCAAACCCGGCAAGGACGGCCGGATGTATGCGATCAATCCGGAAGCGGGATTTTTTGGCGTCGCCCCCGGCACCTCGTACGAAACCAATCCGAATTGCATGGAGACGGTGAAGGCCGACACGATTTTCACCAACGTGGCACTCACCCCCGAAGGCGATGTGTGGTGGGAAGGCATGACGAAAGAGCCGCCGCCGCACTTGACCGATTGGCAGGGTAACGCGTGGACCCCCGATTGCGGCCGCGTCGCCGCGCATCCCAATTCGCGCTTCACCGTTGCCGCAACTCGCTGCCCCTCGCTCGATAGCGAATGGGACAACCCGGCCGGCGTGCCGATTTCGGCAATGATTTTTGGTGGCAGGCGCTCATCCACGGTACCGCTCGTGACCGAGGCGAAAAGCTGGAACGAAGGCGTTTATATGGCCGCGATGCTCGGCTCTGAAACCACGGCCGCAATCACCGGACAAGTCGGTGTCGTGCGCCGCGATCCGTTCGCTATGATCGCCTTTTGCGGCTACAACATGGCGGATTATTTCGGCCACTGGATCGGCCTCGGCGCGAGTAATTCCGCCGGTGCGCCGAAACTGTATTGCGTCAATTGGTTTCGCAAAAATGCGCAGGGCAAGTTTGTCTGGCCCGGTTTCGGCGACAACATGCGCGTGCTGAAATGGATCATCGAGCGGGTCGAAGGCACCGCCGCCGCGAGCGACACCGCACTCGGCAATATTCCCGACTACCGTCATCTGGATTGGACGGGGTTGAATTTTTCGGCGGAAACCTATGCGTCGATCAGCGCCGTGGACCAGGCGGAATGGCGGCAGGAACTAAAATTGCATGACGAATTGCTCGCGAAATTGGCGCATGGTTTGCCGGTTGCGTTGACAGATCGGCGGGCGGCGTTGGCGAATGCGATGGGCTAAGGCGGGAGTCACTCCATCTTTGAGTCTGCTGCGAACGTGATCAATCGCAACCCCTTCCCCCGCGAAGGCGGGGGCCCAATTCTCGATTGATTGACGACTGATTGGACCCCCGCCTTCGCGAGGGAGGGGCGGATCCTACTCAAATTGGAATCAAGTCAGCCGCGCCTCAATCACACTGAATTCCAGATCGACCGGCACAATTCGCGTCAAGGTGAAGCCTTCGGCCGCAAGCACGGCGATGAATTCATCCGCAGTGCGTTCGCGACCGCCCAGCCCCACCAGCATATTGAGATCGGCGCGCGCGACCGCTTGATTCAATTTGTTTGCTCGCATGCGCGACGGCATCACGCGTTCGACCAGCACCAGTTTTGCGTGTGCTTGCATCGCGAATCGGCAACTGCGAAGAATTAGTGCGCATTTCGCGTCATCCCAATTGTGCAGAATGCTTTTCAGCAGGTAGACGTCTCCGCCAGCTGGCACGGACTCAAAGAAATCGCCCGAGGCCACCACCGCGCGTGAGGCCACGCCGGTTTCACGCATCAATGTCGCGGCACCCTCCAGCGCGTGCGGCAAATCGAACAGTGTGCCGCGCGCATTGGGATGCGCGTTGAGGATCGCCGAGAGCAGCATGCCATGTCCACCGCCGACATCGATCACATGCGAACGCTTGGGGAAATCGATCGCGCGCACCACCTTGCCGGAAATCAGCCGCGACACTTCCACCATGGCGCGATTGAATACCGCCGCCGCGTGCTCATCGTTTGCGACATGCGCGTAGCCTTGCTGGCCGGTGGCAGCTTCGCGCGCGCTTTCGCCGGTTTTCACGCTGTGCAGCAGATTGCTCCAAGTCGGCCAATGATATTTTCCCCACCAGATTGCCCAGGAGTTCACCGCCTGTTCCGCATCGGCGCGCAACAAAGCACCGAATGGCGTGAGCGCGTAAGCACCGTCATCCTGTTCCGTGCAAAGGTCAAGGCTCGCCAGCGCGCGCAATAATCGTTGCAATGACGATGCATGACACTCAGTCGCCGCCGCCAACGCTTCGATCTTCAGCGGGCCACCGGCGAGATGATCGGCAATCCGCAATTCCGCTGCCACCGCGATCACTTTGGTCGTCCAGTTTGCGCCGATCATTTCCAGCAACGCGGCGGGCCCGGATTGCTCCGGTCCGCCATTGTTGGATTCGTGTTCGGAAATCATCGCGATTGCACTGGTCGCAGTCATCATCATTCCTGCGGGATATTGTTGTCATTGATGAATTTGCGCCAGGTCACGACATCCTCGATAACCACCGCCGCCAGCGCCGCCGGTGTCGATGCTTCGCCGTGCATCGCCTGTCTTTCATATTGTTCGCGCAGGCCCGCATCTTTCAATGCGCCGGCGACTTCGCGCGAGATTTTCTCGACGATTTCCTTCGGTGTTTTCGGTGGCGCGAACAGAGCTTGCCATGTCGGACTCGATACATTCTGCACACCGGCTTCGGCCATCGTCGGCACATCCGGTGCCGCCGGGCTGCGATTCGGCAACAAGGTCGCCAGCATCTTCAGCTTGCCATCTTTCACATGTGGATATCCGCCGGCGAAGGGGCCAAAATTTAACTGCACGCGGGCGGCGATGAGATCGGGCATCAACGCCGCGCCGCCTTTGTAGGGCACTTGCACGAGGTTGATGCCGGCCGACTTCATGAATTGCGCAGTGACCATGTATTCACCCAAAGAACCAGTCGCGTAACTCAACTTACCCGGATTGGCGCGCGCGTAGGTAACGAACTCGCCGACCGTTTTCGCGGGAACTTCCGCCGGGATATACATGCAGTAAGTCAGACGGCCAACCATCGCGACGGGTGTCAATTCATTGAGTGATTGAAACGGCGCGGACTTTTGCAGGAAAGGAATCGCCACCATTGACGCACTTGCCCAAAGAAAGGTATAGCCGTCAGGCTGCGCACTGAGCACGGCCTGCGCGGCGAGGCTGCCCCCGGCACCGGGCCGGTTCTCGACAAGCACGGTTTGTCCGAGCGATTTGGTCAGCGCCTGGCCCAGCGTGCGCGCCGCCGCATCCGACGCGCCGCCCGCTGCGAATGGAACGATGATACGGACCGGTTTTGCCGGGTATTGCGCGTACGCCGATACCGGTGCCAACGTGGTCGCCAGGCCGAGGGACATCAGTGCTGCGGTGAGAATCGTTTTCATGTTCTGCCTCCGTGAGTAAGAGTCTGCACGATATCGGCTACGTCTCGCGTCGGGAATATGCCATTGGGCAAAGTTGCCTTTAACCAAAGGTTTAAGCAGAATGTTGCTTCGCCATCAACAACCCGTTCGCCCTGAGCTTGTCGAAGGGACTATTGAGATTACCTAACATTGAGACAAATTCTGTCGTCCCGGCGGAGGCCGGGATCCAGTCCTATCGTTGTTCTAAACAGTACGACGGGCTGGATTCCGGCACGGCGCAACCCTTGTGGTTGTTCGCCGGAATGACGAAACAATTTGATCCTTTTTCACGCATCTATGTAATTTTCAATGATGCACTATGCCCTTCGACAAGCTCAGGGCGAACGGAGCCACGACAATCGACTTTGTAGTGAGTCATCGAGAGGACTTCCATGGACAAACTCCGTGCCATCGAATATTTCGTCGCCGCCGCCGAAGAACGGAGTTTCTCCGGTGCCGCGCGGCGCATCGACGTAAGTGTTCCTGCGATCTCGAAACTCATCACGGCGCTGGAGAAAAATCTCGCTGCCAAATTGTTCGAGCGCACCGCGCACGGGCTCAAGCTGACCGCCGACGGTGTCAACTACCTTGAAGCGTGTCAGCCGCTGCTGGAACAGATCGCGGTTGCCGACGAAGCAGTGGCGGGCGCTGGGATCAAACCACGCGGAGCACTAGTGGTCGGTGCGATGCCGCATCTGGCGCAGCATTGCCTGGTACCCGCATTGCCAAAATTTCATGCGCGGTTTCCGGAAATTCAGATTGACCTTCGTGTGGTCAATCGCGCCAGTGAAGTCGACGCCGGTGCCGCGGATTTGTTCATCCTGCTCGGCTGGCCCGCGCACACGGAACTGGTGCATCGCGTGATCGCGCAAACGCGCCAACTCACCTGCGCGTCACCCGCCTATTGGGCGGCAAACGGCGTTCCGCAGCGACCGAGTGATCTCGCCACTCACAACTGTTTCACCTTTAGAAATCCCGAGGGCACGGTGATCGATCTGTGGGGTTTTGAAAAAGACGGCGTGGAGGAATCCGTGGTGGTGGGCGGCTGGCTCACCAGTAATCATCGCGATGTGAATCTCGATCTGGTGCTCGCGGGCGAAGGTGTGGCGCGCGTGTCGGACGTATCCACGCACGCGCAACTTTCCAGCGGGCAATTGGTGCCGGTACTGCTCGACTGGGAAATGAAAGACGCGCCGCCCGTCAACTTGATGTACCGGCCAAATCAGCGGCGCAATTCACGCGTGAAGGTGTTTATTGATTTCGTGACGACGCTGTTTCGCGATCTGGAAGCCGCGCGCGAACATGGCGGCATCGCGCGCCAAGTGGAACGCCCGGATTGGTATGGGCGGCGGTTTGGCCATGTGTCGTCAGCGGTGCGGGGCCGGAAGTGAGTGATGTCGTTTCGGATTCCAATGCGAGTCCAAAAACGGCATGTCATCCTGAGCGCAGCGAAGGATCTCGGCGCAATCAGGAGATCCCTCGCTGCGAACAGCATAGGAATTAGCCGCTACTTCGCCGGTTTATCGGTTGCTGAAGTCGCGGGGGGCATCGGCGGCGCGGGTTGCGCGGGCGCGACGGGCAGTTTGACCGATGCATCGCATGTGCCTTGCATTCTGCGCATGGTGCGCGTCACCGCGATGCCACCTTTATCCGGCAAATTCACCACCACCATGCTGCCGAAACTGCCATCGGCTTCGCGACGCGTTGCGATTTCGGCCGTGATGCCATCGCGACAGGTGTACTTGGTTTGTTGTCGAGTTGCCTCGGTGCGTTTGTCGGAAAGCCAGCATTTGCTCGATAGCTCCTCGGGTAGTTCCGCATTGGCGGCACTTTCGAGACCGACGCTTCCGCGCGGATAACACACTGCAAATTGCTGATTTTCCCGCTTCGGAGGAACGCCTGAGCTCGAACCTGAAAACTCTTTCACTGTAGAGACTGACCAGAGTTCGCCGGGGACACGTGCCTTCGATGCAGGGTTCTGAGTCTTCGCGGGTTGTGCATGACATATGCTGCCCGCCAACAATAGCGGGCCCGTCATTCGACAAATTGCCCGCAGACTCGTAGTCGCCCAATCATTGCATCGCCAGGAAATAAGTTCATTTCTTCTCGCACGTTTCCGCAATGCGTTTGCCTTCGGTGTGCATCTTCATGTTGCCGCGCGGCGAATTCATCGCCATATCCATTTTGTAGGCATCTTTGCCGTTGTGCGTCATGCTGCCTTCACCGGTGGTGCCGTCTGTGCATTTCATTTTCCAGGATGCGGTGTTGCCCGACATTTTCATTTCGGTCTGCTCACATTTGCGTTCGCCCCGTTCGCTTGGCGGCGGTTGATCGTTCCATTTTTTCTCGCCTGCCTTCACGCACTGCGTGATCGTACGGCTGCCCATTTTCTCGGCCATCTCTGGCGGCATGCCGGTGAAAAGGCCAAGGACGTACTGCGCATGTTCGCGATAGATGACTGGACCAGCGAGCCACATAACAAGAATCAGAACTTTGCTGAACGGGCCTGGAGAG
>JANPBQ010000054.1:0-29928 GCA_031430555.1 Betaproteobacteria bacterium | reverse complement strand
ATTCATCAAGAATTACGCCTTCATTGCCGGCTACATGTACGAGGCGAATGGCGATCCGGTCTGGTATCTCACTCAGGGCCAGATGGCCGCACCGCAGAGTTTCCAAGGTATCTGGCAGCAGATCGCCAATGGCCAAACCATAACGGGGCCGTACAAACCAGCGAGCATCGGCAATGCGAATGTCGGGCCAGTGACGATTCAATTTATTGATGTGGCGAATGCGACCCTGACCTTGCCGGGGGGCAGGCAGGTGGCGATTACGCGGCAGCGGTTTTGAGAAAGCAAGATCGACGCGGTAGTTCGTTTTCCCAATGTCCCACTCCTTACTGATAAGGCCTGTCATCCTGAGCAACGCGAAGGATCTCATCATCACGTGATTCTTCGCGTTGCTCAGGATGACGGTGCCATCGAAAAAAGCCGAAGTAATTTCTCCTATCGAAAAAAGGCGAAAACACAAGCACCGGCGCGGCTCCCCACGGCATTTCGCCCTGAAATGCTCACCAGTAGCGGTTCTTCGCTTTCAAGATAGCTCGTTTCCGCCTCGTGCCTCAAGGACTGTAAAACGCACCCGGAGATTTATATGCGGACAAATATTGTGATTGATGACCGCCTGATTGCGGACGCAATGAAGTTATCCGGCGTGAAGACAAAGCGTGAAGTGGTGGAACTTGCCTTACGGCGATTGGTGTCGTCGGCCAAACAAAAGGACATCCTAGAGTTGGTGGGAAAGGGCATGATCGCGCCGGACTATGACGTTCGTGCTGTGCGCACGCGCATGCGCCGTGATTCTCGTTGACGGTTCGGTCTGGATCGACCTGCGGCGGAAAGTGCCAACGCCGCAATCACGTGCGCCCCACGAGTTGCTTCCGCCACGGGACATTTGGCTCAATTGCGCGTCAGTAGCGAGTCCCAGCATGCGCGCGGTGAAAGTAACGGCATGTTCTTCACCTTGCCCAGACCCAGCAATTCAGCGTCACCCGTTACAAAACAATCGACTTTGCCCGCCAGCGCGCAGGCAATGATCCACGGATCCTCACGATCTTTAATCGGCAGCTTCGGGGCGGTTTGTTGCGCGGGAACAATTTCCAACAATTGCAATTCCGCTTCCACTTTCGCAAGCAACTCTTTTCCCGCACGGAATTTGCGCCGCATGATGTCGAGCACTTCGGCGACCACCGGCTCGCCGATGATGACGTCATGTTCCGTCAATAATCTCTCATAAAGTTCAGCGCAAAGTCCGCGCGTCGCAAACGCGCTTACCAGCACGTTGGTATCGAGGAACACCCTCAAGAGACAGCCTTGAACACATCCTCGTCAGTCAGCAGGCCGCGTTGTTCGGCCAATCGCATTACTTCGCCCCGTACTGAACGAAATCGCGCCAACGCCAATTGTCGACGCAGCGCCTCGCGCACGATGTCGCCCTTCGGACGATGCGTGGCTGCCGCAACACGTTTGAGTTCGCGCTCCAACGCATCGTCGATGCGGATGGTCAATGTGGCACTCATGCTCTAAGCCTTCTGATTTGGATGTGTTGCATTGTAACACACCCAGTTTTTCCATCATCCGATACCGGATAGTTTCTGTGTCAGAGTCAATTGACAAATTTTGGATCACTCTGTACGGTGAACTTGCGACAACAAAGACTTATTTACGCTCGAATTGTACGGTCGAGCCATTGGTGTACTTTTACAACTCGCTGGGAGGCGACGATGGCACTGGCACTCCAGAAAATTGGCGCTAGTTTCAAATCAAGTTTGGCTGACAGTTTGTTCGTCCTCGGTCACTTTGCGGTACTTGGGCGAAATTTCCAAAGTCGCTCGATTGCTACGTCGATGCTGAAAGATTTCATACCGATGTTCGGAAATTGTCATCCAGGCAATCTTCGAGTAGACACTCGTTCAATCCACACAAGTGCGAAGTTTCTCTTTTGCATGCTCGTCGCAGGCACTTTTCAAGGTACCGTCTCAGCACAGCAGGCCTACGTCGAAATTGCGGGCAATGGAATTGCCGGCTACAGCGGTGACGTTGGAACGCCGTCAGCCGGGCCGGCGACGGGCGCACGTCTAAACAATCCCCGTGGTGTGGCGATTGACATGGCAGGCAATATTTACATTGCAGATTGGCTGAACCATCGATTGAGGAAAGTGACCCCGAGTGGCGCTATTAGCGCGATTGCGGGAACTGGAGTCGGCGCGACGACTGGAGACAATGGAAATGCTTCAATGGCAGCGCTTAACCTCCCAATGGGAGTGGCTATCGCGCCGAATGGTGATATTTATGTTTCCGAGTCTGCATCGGGTGGGCGAATTCGCAGAGTAAGTACGTCAACGGGAATCATTACGACCGTTGCTGGAAACGGTGCTGCGAGTCTGGCAGGAGATGGAGGGCCCGGAGTCAATGCATCACTTTATAGCCCCGGAGGAATTGCTTTCGATAATGCCGGCAACCTCTATGTAGCTGACATATTTAATCAACGAATTCGAAAACTTACCGCAGGGGGCACAATCACTACCGTCGCAGGCTCATCACTCTCCGGAACAACAGGCGGGGCATTTTCAGGTGATGGCGGACAAGCTGTAATGGCTCGACTGAACAACCCGAACGCGGTCGCAGTGGATCTTGCGGGAAATTTATACATTGCGGACACGAGTAATCATCGAATTCGAAAAGTCACCACCGCCGGGGTGATTAGCACAATTGCTGGAACAGGCACGCCGAGCCTTGGGGGCGACGGCGGGCCGGCAACGAGCGCATTACTCTACAACCCGACAGGAATCGCTATCGACTCGGGGGGCAATATTTTTATCAGCGAAGCTGGCAACAATCGGATCAGGATGATCAATCCTGGCGGCATCATTTCCACGGTATCGACTTCGTTGAATCAACCCTATGGCATTGTTACGTTACCGTCAGGCGCTGTCCTAATTGCCGACACCGGGAATCATCGCGTGCGCCTGTTGCCATCAGTGGGAGCGTCAACTATTACGGTGACGAGCAACATAAATCCCGCAACGACGAGCCAATCGGTCACGTTTACAGCATTGATGACAAATGCTGGTGCAACCGGATCAATCACATTCAGAAGCGATACATCTGCAATTGTTGGTTGCATAAGCGTTCCACTGATTGGTGGAACAGCCAGCTGCACAACAATTTTTGCGAGTGCTGGTTCCTACATCGTATCTGCCGACTACAACGGCGATGGCAACAACTTACCCAGCACGGGCACGCTGGCATTGAGTCAAGTGATCAATTCCACAGGTGGCCAAGGTACGATCTCACAAGCAATTACCTTCGGTCCGACACCCACTATTACTGTAGGCGGCAACGGCACAATCAGCGCGACCGGTGGCGCATCCGGTAATCCGGTAACGTTCGCCAGCACTACTCCGGCGATATGTTCCACTTCTGGAAACAATGGTGCTTTAGTGGCCGGAGTTGCAATTGGAAGCTGCACAATCGTGGCGAATCAAGCAGGTAACGCGACCTATAGTCCTGCTCCACAGGCGTCGTTGAGTTTTGCAATTTCAATTGCCCAGGTTGGCGGATGTGCAAATCTTCCGCCACCTGTTCTTAACCTGGTATTTTGTGATGACTTTGGTGGCACTTCACTCAACGCCGCACTTTGGGGTTCAATCGGCGATGCGGTCACTGTCCACGATGGTTTCGCGGACGTACAGCAAAACGTACAGGACAAGGCTGCTACCTTATTTACGACAGTAAGTCCGTTGAAGCGCATGCGTTTTGAGGTCAGGCACAAGCTTCATTCTGCAGGTTCATATGCTGGCGGAATCAAGTTTGATGCAACAGACTATATCAATGGAAGTTTTGCCCTCCTTTGGCCCAACTTTATTCAGTTGCAGTCAACGGCGGGTGCCTGCTGGAACAAGACGACCGTTGTGATTCGATCATCGTTCGACAATTGCTTTGCAGTAAGCGCAATACCGTCATCGAGCTTTTACGATCAATGGATGGTAACTATCGTCGAATATGACACTGACACAGGGCTTGTGACGGTCGATTTTGGTGGTGACGGCTCCATCGAACTTTCTGCCGTTGTGCCGCCAAACAATCGTTTTCCCATTAACACGATTACATTCGCTTCAGGTGGGTGGGGTACGGGCCACACGCATCAAGTTGACTATGCGCGCTTGTCAGGAGTTCTCGCGGATGCCCAGCCGCCGAGCGTACCGACAGGGCTGTCAACGACCGCCTTAAATGCTAATCAGGTCACACTTTCTTGGGCGGCGTCGACGGACAATGTGGCGGTAACAGGATACAAAATCTACTCCGATGGAATTCTTGTTGCAACGCTCGGCAATTTCACAAACTATGGCCCGCTCAACACAACACCATATGGTTTCACCGTGTCGGCGTGCGATGCATCTGGGAATTGCTCGGCAAAGAGCCAAGCTACAACCGTGAGTCCGCCAAGTACCGTCACAAACCCGATTCCTAGCGGCGGCATGGTCGCAGCGGGGTCTGATCATGCACTCGTTGTAAAGCCTGACGGAAGTCTTTTGGCATGGGGGAAAAACGACAGCGGACAATTGGGCGACGGTTCCACAACACTGAGGTCGTATCCGATTATCGTCGGCAATGGCTTTGTCGCGGTAGCTGGGGGTGGGGCTCACACTGCCGCAGTCAAGACTGACGGAAGCTTATGGACCTGGGGAAACAACAGTAACGGCCAACTTGGTGATGGCACAACTACCTCGCGGAGCAATCCGGTAATGATTGGGACGGGGTTCAAATCTGTAGCAGCAGGCTTATACCATACTGTCGCAATCAAGGCCGATGGCACAATATGGGCGTGGGGTGCCAATAACTATGGTCAACTTGGTGACGGCACGACCTCACAAAAAACAAGCCGCGTACAGGTGGGCAGCAACTTTCGCTCAGTCTCGTCAGGCTCCTATCACGTGCTTGCGGTCAAGTCTGACAACTCTCTATGGGCTTGGGGCCTGAACGACCCGTTCGGCTCCGTTGGAGACGGGACATCGATCAACCGACTTAGTCCCGTGTCGGTTGGAGGCGGTTTTGATTCGGTTGCCGGTGGAGGCGCTTATTCCATGGCGATAAAGACCAATGGTAGTCTGTGGGGGTGGGGAAACAATTGGTTTGGCAATCTCGGAAATGGAAGCAGCCGAATTGAACGCAATGATCCTATGCAGGTTGGTACGGGATATGTTGGGATCGCCGCGGGTGGAGCCCACACGCTTGGCCTGAAGCCTGACGGTACATTGTGGGCTTGGGGCCAGAATCTTTGGGGGCAATTGGGTACGGGCACGACTAGCGAGAGCAGCAACCCTGTACTCGTACTTCTGGGGACAGGGTTTCGCGCAATTGCCGCAGGTGCGCAGTTTTCTGTTGCGCTAAAGTTCGATGGAACAGTTTTGGCTTGGGGCCAAAACATTTTTGGCCAAGTTGGCGATGGAACTCTGGCAACTCGTACTGCACCGGCCATTGTCCTTCACGAAAACGGCACCGGCACCGTCGCAGGCAACGACTGGTTTGTCGACCTGAATCCATCAATTGCGAAGACCATTCCCAATGACAAAATCCCCGCCTTTCTGGCCGTCGCCACCTCCGCTGCCAACAACGTAACCGCCAACATTCTTTATCGTGCGCAGGACGTTGGCTCAACGGCCAAGACATATGTATTTGCGTTGGCACCCGCAAATCTGGTGCAATCCGCTTCCGCAGTTTCAGCTTCTTCATCGTCCAAAGGAATCAAATCGGCGGCAACCACAACGGCGACAGCGGCTGCAGGCTCCTGCGTTCTCGCCCAACTCAATTCTTCCGGGCAACTGGTTGCAACCTCCGCCGACTCACTCCAAGCCTACCTGACTGGTGTACTTACCGCCCAAGGCGCATCGGTAGCAGTGCTCAATGGTGTCAGCACGGCCCTTTTGCAAGGCACGACTTTCTTTGTCGGTTATGGCACAAGCCCTTCAACGATGCTTAGCGGCGGTACTAACCGCAGCGTGCTCAGCATTGGCGAATTGCAGGCCTGCACCACACCGAGTGGGTTCAGTTTTGTCCCGCAAACCGGGGTCGCGCTAAACGTGCCTGTCACATCAAGCCCGTTAATAATTTCCGGAGCTAATTTTGTCGCAGCGCCGATCAGCGTTACCAACGGCAATTACCGCATTAACAATGGTGCGTTTGTGCCAAGCGTGGGGCTAATCCTTCAGGGCGACACTGTGGCAGCGCAGGTGTTCTCTTCACCCGCGCCCAACACGCAAACCTGCGCAACTATTGACATCAGCGGGGTTACCAGTCCGTTTTGCGTGACGACGGGCCAAGCAAGCGTTACCAATTACACCCTTACGGTTTCAATGGGCGGCATGGGAACCGGTACAGTCAACAGCAATCCAACAGGTATCGCTTGTGGCATGGATTGCAGCGCGGATTACGCAAGCGGGACTCTCGTCAGCCTCAGCGCAATTCCCGCGATGGGTAGTACATTTGCCGGATGGAGTGGTACATGCACTGGGACGACTACGTGCATGGTGAGCATGGATGGTGTCAAGATAGTCACCGCAACTTTTGCGCCTGCGCCAGTCACCACGACCCCTGACCCGTTCACGTTCAATGCGCAAACAGGGGCCGGATTGAATGAAACGAGAACGTCAAACACCATTGTGCTGGGTGGCGCAAATTTTGTTTCGGCACCGATTAGCATTACCAATGGCAGCTACCGTATCAACAACGGCGCGTACACGGCAATCGCGGGCAGTGTCTATAGTGGAGATGGCGTGACATTGCAACTACTTTCGTCGCCCAACTACAGCACACAACGCGACGCGACGCTTAACGTTGGTGGCGTCACCGGCACATTTTCGGTTACAACAATGGCACAACCGGTAATTACCGCTCCGCTCGTTATGCTCGGTGCAAATTCAATGGGCTTCCCTTCGCAGTACGTGGGCTCTATTAGCGCCGCGCAGGTGGTAAACGTCACGAACAGCGGCAATGCCACGCTCAATTTCGCAAGCATCTCGGCGATCGGCGATTTTGCGTTGACAAACAATTGTGGCAGCAGTTTGGGCAGCGGCAATGGTTGCACTCTCTTGGTGACTTTTGCCCCGACGGCAGCAGGCACTCGAAACGGCGCAATAAGCATCAATAGCGATGCCGCAGGAAGCCCCCACACAGTATTGCTAAGCGGTGTCGGACTCCTGCCAAGCGCACCCGATGCGCCGATCAGCCTCAATGCCACGGCGGGAAATGCGTTGGCGTCAATCACGTTTTCCCCACCCGCAAATAACGGCGGCGCGGTAATTACAAGCTACGCGGCGAGCTGTCTTCCTGGCCCGATCACGGCCACAGGATATTACGCACCCATCATCGTGACGGGGCTCACCAACGGTGTCACTTACACATGTTCCGTGACGGCTACCAACGCGGCGGGTACAAGCATCGCCTCCACGAGCGTAAATGTGATGCCAGCGGCTTCGATACCTTTTGCGTTGATCGGAGCGCGGTCACGTAAAATCCACAGTGCTGCCGGCGCATTTGAACTGCCAATCGACCTTACGCAATCAATCACGGGTCTGGTGACAGTTGAGCCGCGTTTTTCAGGTGGCGGGCACAAGATTGTTTTCCAGTTCAATGGCCCGGTGAGTTCAGTAGGCAGTGTCGACATAACACCACTTGGCTCGGCGGTCGCAAATTTTTCGGGCAATGAAGTTGTGGTGACTGTATGGAATGTTCAAGACAACCGACGGGCAACGGTTACGCTCGCGAATGTGAATGGCGCCACGCCGGCGCAAGCTTCGCTGGGTTTTCTGGTTGGCGACGTGAACAGTTCTGGTACGGTCAATTCTGGCGACATCAGTGCAGTGAAGGCGCGCGTGGGGCAAGCGACCCACGGCGCAAATTTCAAGTTTGATCTGAATGCATCCGGCAGTATCAATACTGGAGATACGTCCATCGTGAAGGCGCGAGCAGGGTTGACGTTGCCATAGTGTGTTTAAAATGGAACTTGTGCGGCAATGAATAAATGGTTCATTTTGCGAAGCCGTATTCATCAACATCGCAAACCATTTGCGGGCAAATAAGTAAGTTTGGCGATGCTCCGCGAATCAAATGAGCGTCGAAGGGAGTGAGGAGCAGCCTTGGTAGACAGCATCACTGCGATTGGACCCCCTTTCCGGCCTTACTATGGGCAGGGAGATGGAGGCCATCGCGCGATGCGCGGGGTCGCGCTATTTGCGGTGGCGATGAGCTTTGCAATTTCCACAATGACTCTTGCCGCCGCTCCCCCCTCCGCCGAAATCGTCAGCCTTGAAGGCAAAGGTGAATTCCGCGAGGCACAGCAAATCGATTGGCGTGCCGCGAAAGTGAAGCAGCAATTGTTCCCCTCCAACCTGGTGCGTACGGGTGATTCGTCAAAGATGGCGCTGCTGTTCCCCGACCGTACGCAATATCGTCTCGCGCAAAACAGCGTGCTTCAGATAAAAGAAATCGCCGCGGACAAGGACAAGAAGACCGTCCTCAATCTCAACGCAGGCCGCAGCTGGATGCAATCGAAGACGTCGCCCGGGGGCTTGCAGGTGCAGACGCCGAGCGCGCTCGCATCGATTCGCGGCACCGAGTGGGAAATTGTCGTTGAGCCCGATGGTCGCTCGACGGTGACGGTGTTCACCGGCGAGGTGGAGTTTTCCAACGAGCAGGGAGGCGTGCTCGTTGGTAAGAACGAGCAGGCGAGTGCCGAGCAAGGCCGTGCGCCGGTGAAGATCCAAATTATCAATCCGCGTGATCGTATTCAATGGGTGTCCTCGCGGACGATCGATGCGCGGCGTTATCGCGATTCAAGTTTATCGGGTGATGCGAAGCGGGAATACGATGCCGTTGCGGGATTGCTCGGCGAGCAACACATTGGTGCGGCGTTGGCGCGCCTCGCGACGACCGTCTCGAACTCCTTGACGGATTCCACCTCGGCACGCCTGTTGCTCGCGGATTTTCAGCTCTACAACGGCGAATCAGCGAGGGCCAGACAAACCTTGCTTGAGGCGGCGGCGAAATTTTCGGTGGACGAACGCGTCGATGTGGCACTCGCGCAGTGGGCACTCATGCAAGATGATTCGGTCGGCGCGCGCCGCCATCTTGACGACGCACTGCGCCGCAATCCGGCCAGTCTGGAGGCGTGGTTGGCAAAAGCCGATGTGGCGCGCTTTGAAGGCAACGGCGCGGAAGCGGTTGCCGCGTATGAGAAAGCGGCGGCACTTGCGCCGAATGACGCGCGCGTATGGCTGGGCCTTGGTGCCATCGAGGCCGAGCGTGACAATTTCGGCCTCGCTGGGGCGCACATTGAGAAGGCCGCGCAACTCGACGCGATGTCGGCCACATCGTGGAGCGAGCTCGCCAGTTTGCAAACTGCGACCTCCGATTACTCAAAGGCCGACGCGAGTTTTCAGAAAGCGTTCGCGCTGCAACCCGACAATGTCGTCATGCTCACGGGTAAAGGCATCCTCGAACTGAAACGCGGCAACAACGATACGGCACTCGATGCACTGCTGCGCGCAAGCCTGATCGAGCCGCGTTACGCGCGCGCGCACTTGTATACGGCGGTCGCGTACTATCGAATGGGTCGGCCCGATCGCGCCTTGCAGGAACTCGACAAAGTGATCGAGCTCGACAGCCATGATCCGCTGCCACATCTGCTGGCAAGCCTCGTCAGAATCGACGCGATCGAGCCCGCGCAAGCGGTGCGCGAAGCGCGCGAGGCGGTGCGCAAGATGCCGTACTTGAAGTCATTCAATCAAGTCGCCAACAATCAGGCTGGGGCGGCGAATCTTGGCAACGCGATGGCGTTCTTCGGCATGGAATCCTGGGCGCGCCACATTGCGCAGGAATCCTATCTGCCGTTCTGGGCGGGCAGCCATCTGTTCCTCGCGGATCGGTATGCGGGTGACTTCAACCGGCGTTCGGAATTGTTGCAGGGGTTCCTGCTCGATCCGCTGGTCTTCGGTGCCTCGAACCGCTACCAAAATCTGGCCGATACGCCGGGCCATTACGCAACCGTATCGGCTCGATACAACTTCAGTGACGACCTGAAATTGGTTGAACCCGTAGTAACGGCGAATGGAACGGTACTCGCTCCCACGCCGATGGCCTACTTCGCCGAGGCCATTGACACGCGCATCACACCCGGCAATACGGCTTTGCGGGCGGACGCAAAAACCGTCACGGCGGCGCTGGGTATGCGACCGCGCTGGGATACGACTCTGTTCATTTACGCGAACCGGCTCTCGGCCGATTTTGACATCGGCACGCGCGATGCGACGGGCCTGTTCCAGCGCGTGATCGGCAACAATACGCGCGTCGATGCCGGCGGGAAGTATGCTTTCGACGCACGCTCGCAACTCTGGTTCAAGGCAGGATATGGGCGCGAAAGATCAAGTGTCGATGAGACCTCCGGCATCTTTATTCCCGGCCTGACCTTGTTGCGCCAAACCGATTTCACCACGCGCCCGACCGCCTCCGACGGGCAATTGCGCCACACACTGCAGCGCGGTGACGACCGCGAATTCACGTGGGGATTGGAGGCCTCGCGTCTCCGGACCAGCAATACAGTGATCCAGGATGCGGGCTTGCACGCGCCCGGCAGCGCGGTCGCGCGTAGCACGCTCGACTCAACGGATCGCGACCGCTCTGCCATTGCGTACGGATCGATCCGTTTCACGGCTGCGCAGTGGACCATTGAAGCAATGCTCGGCTGGAGCGAGTATGAAAAGGACCGTAGCTTCACGATTGTCTCGCGCGGCGCCACCGCCAACATCGCCGAAGAATATCGCCGCAACCGCGCCAATGGTGCACTGGGCGTCGTCTACCGCGCGCACCCCGGGCAGGCGAGCCGGTTTGCATGTCAGGAATGGACGCGCCCCGCCTCGCTCGGCACGCTGGCGCCGGTGGCGGTTGCGGGAATTGCGACTGACGACCAGTTGGTGTTTCCCGGTGGAAAAGTCTCGCGCTGCCGCGGGCAATTCGAGTGGGAAGCGGGCGAAAACACGTTCATGTCGTTTTCCGCCGAGCACCAGAAAATTCGCAATCTTTTCTCCACACTCGATGGCGTACTCAACGCGCGCGCCGATGTCACCAATCTTGATCGCCTGCGCAACCGAATTTTGCCGCTGCCGCCAAAGCCTGACGCGCTTGAAGATACGCCGGTGTTTTCACTCGGAAAATTGTCGCGCGCGAGTGTGGCACTTGAACACATTGTCACGCCGACGCTGGCCGCGCGATTCAACTACGCATTCACCGATAGCACGACCGAATACGCGGTGTTTCGCGGCAACATGATTCCGTATTTGCCGCGCCATCAGACGAGCATTGGTGGCACTTGGACCTATGCGGCGAGGAGCTATGTGAGCGCGCAAGCGGTGCATCGATCAGCGCGATTTGCCGACGAAGGTAATCAATCCAAACTCGAACCGGGCTGGGATATGCAGGTGCGCGGCTATGTGGAATTTGATCGCAAGCACTGGTCGCTGGAAGTGTTTGCGCTCAATTTGCTGATGAAGAATACGTCGGATGTGTTTGGGGTGATTGTCAATTACCGGTTTTGAGGGCTGGGCCTATGGCCGCATGCGGGTATGCTTGAGTGGTGATGCACGGGTCGCTTGAGCTTGGGTCGGCCCCTCATCCTCCGCCTTCTGCCTCGCTTCAAGTGTACCCTTGTCCCAACGGAGAAGGAACTTGATCGGAGAAACAATGACGGCACGCACCCTTTCAATGAAATGCTGAATCGCCTTCGCGCCTTGATTCGTTCCGCGCCGGTCATCGTTGCGTTGACGACGCTTTCGTTGTTCGGCGCATTAAGCGCGTGGGATGTCTGGCGATTGCTGGAGTTCAAAGGCTACGATTTCTTGATGGCGAACAGCGCGCCGGGGCGTTCGGCGCTGCCGATCACCATCGTCGGGGTTGACGAGCCTTCGTTCGCGCAGATCGGCAAGCAATGGCCTTGGCCAAGGAGTATTCACGCGGAATTGCTCGAACAACTCACACGAGCCGGTGCGATGGTCGTCGCGTTCGACTTGGTTTTTTCCGAGCCGCAGAGCGAGGCCGAAGACAAGCGGTTTGCAGAGGCGATCAAAAAATCCGGCAACGTCGTCTTGTCGGCACATATGGCATTTCAGGAAACGCAGTACGCGCGCCAGTGGACGCGCGTGGAGCCGTTGGAAATTTTCAAGAATGCCGGTGCCGCCAACGGACTCGCGGATATCCCGAAGGACATCGATGGTGTTTTGCGGCGAACCCCCGAAGGACAGGATGTTTTCTGGCGCGAGATTGTCCGCCGCGCCAGCCTGCTACGGCCTGGTTTGCTCGCGGAGCCCACTTCGCTCGAAGGAAAAATGATCGGCTATCTCGGGCCGGATCGCCCCGAGCGCACTTACCCATACGTTCACTACTATCAAGCGTTGCACGCCGATACGGATTTGCCGCCCGACGCATTCCGCGATCAAATCGTTATCGTCGGGCGCTATGTGCAGGCGGCGATGGAAACGGGGGGCGGCGAAGACAGCCACGCCACTCCTTTCACCGCCGCGACCGGATTTGTGACGCCAGGCGTGGAAATTCACGCCAACGTGTTGGAGAGTGCGCTCTCGGGCCGGAGCATTGCGCCGCTCGGCTGGCATTGGAATCTTGCGCTGTCGATTGTTGCTATCGGTGCGAGTGCCGTGCTGATGCGGCGCTGGCGGCCGTTTGTCAGCGCGGGTGCTGGCATTGCGCTGCTTTCTGTGATCGCTGCCGGCGATTGGTGGCTGTTCACGAATCACAATCTATGGCTGCCCGCACTCGCCGCCATGTTCAGTGTGGTGACCGTCTACGCCGGCCTCGGCGGTCACGCCTATTTTTCCGAACAACGTCAGCGCCGCGAAACGCGCCGCGCGTTCTCACTTTATCTGGCACCGGAAGTGGTCGATGAAATCATGGCGCATCCGGAGAAGTTGAAACTCGGTGGTGAGCGCCGAGAGATCACGCTGCTGTTCACCGACTTGAAAGGGTTTACCAATATTTCCGAGCAACTCGGTCCGGAACAAGTGGCGCAACTCTTGAACGAACATTTTTCGCGCGCCACCGCCATCATCAAGAAACATGGCGGTACGGTGAATCGTTTCATCGGCGATTCAATCATGGCGATCTGGGGCGCGCCGCTGGCTGATGAAAAACACGCGCTTAACGCCTGCCTCGCCGCACGCGAATTGCAGCTCGATATGGGCAAACTGCGCGAGGAATTTTCGCAGCGCGGCTTGCCGCCAATCTTCATGCGCGTTGGCATTCATACCGGTCCGGCCATCGTCGGCAATCTCGGTGCCGCCGACCGATTCGATTACACCGCCATCGGCGACAGCGTGAATTTGGCGTCACGCCTTGAGGGCGTGAACAAAGCGTATGGCACTGAAATTCTGGTGAGCGACAAGACGGTAAGCCTATTGAAGGGCGCACTGCCGTTGCGCCACGTGGATCGCGTGATCGTCAAAGGCAAGACGGAAGCAGTGGAGATATTCACGTTCTCAGATGACCTTGCTTTGAATCAACTGACCACTGAGGCATTGCAGGCTTATTGGGGGCAGCGATGGGATGAGAGCGAGAGCTTGTGGCGGCGCTTACTCTTGCAATATCCGGGGGATACGATTTCGACAATCTATGTCGAGCGCATCGCCGCGATCCGCGCAATGCCACCGACTGAAAAATGGGACAGTGCGGTGGCGTTGGATAAGCTCTGACGCGACGGCAACGTCGGCAGTCATCCCCGCACTTGATCCGGGGATCACAGAAAGTTTGGATCGGCGACCTCAGGGAAGACGATCAATTTCCCGGCGCCGCCTGCATCTGCAAAATCCGCTCCACATATCGCGCGAGTTGATCGATTTCCAGATTGACCTTCGCCCCTTTCCGCAACAGCCGTATCGTTGTGACCTGATGCGTGTGGGGAATGATGTTGATTTCGAATTTGGCGCTGCCATTCGACGCGTCGCTCACCGTGTTGACCGTGAGCGAGACACCATTGACCGTGATCGAGCCTTTACGCGCAACGAATTTGGCGAGGTTCTTCGGCGCCTCGATTTCCAGCCGCCATGAGGCACCGAGATCTTCCATCGCCGTCACCAGCCCGACGCCGTCAATGTGTCCGCTGACGAGGTGGCCACCGATGCGGTCGCCGAAACGCAGCGATTTCTCAAGATTGACTTCAGCACCTTGTAACAGGCCGGTCGTGATCGATAAGGTTTCGTTGGAGACATCGACTGAAAATGTATCCAGGCCTTTGGCGACGACCGTCAGGCAACAGCCGCTGACCGAAACGGAATCGCCGATCGCGACATTGTGCAGGCCAATACGCGGTGCGTGGAGGGTGAGCCGCATGTTGGCGGGGGTTGCGTCGGCGTTCTGAATGATGCCGGTGGTTTCAATGATGCCGGTGAACATGGTTATTCCTCAATTTCTGAGTGGCTTTTGCCACCCGCGCCGCGACGTCCGAAAATCCCCTTCCCCCGCGCAGGCGGGGGCCCAAGTTTGATGCTTCGACACGATGATCAGACTTGGATCCCCGCCTGCGCGGGGAAAGGGCGGGGCGTTTGGGCAGTCACGCGCAAATCGGCGCCGACTTGTCGAACGTCCGTAATCTGCAACTTAATGCGCTCATCCAGATTTCTCAATTCTGGCAATGCGAACAAGCCGCGCGCATGATCGCCGAAAATACTTGGCGCAATGTACGCGACAATCTCATCCACCATACCGGCCGCCAACAGCGATGCATTCAATTTTGCGCCGGTCTCGACCATGACGTGATTGAGCCCGCGCGCGGCGAGTCGCTCCATCAATTTCGGCAGATCGACTTTGCCTTTGATGGCCTCGACTGGAACCCGCATCACTTCCGCACCCCCCGCCGTCAACGCGCGCTCACGATCCGGCTTTTCCGCCGAGGTTGCAATTAGCAGGTTGCCGCCACGCAAAATTTTCGCCCCGTCCGGCACATCAAGCCGGCTATCGAGCAACACCCGCAGCGGCTGACGTTCGCACTCGACATCGCGCACCGTCAATTCGGCATCGTCCACGAGCAATGTGCCGATGCCGGTCATCACGGCGCAGGCTTCGCGACGCATCCGGTGAACGTCGCGCCGCGCGTCAACACCGGTGATCCATTTCGAGTCGCCATTGGCGAGCGCCGTTTTACCGTCGAGCGTCGCAGCGACTTTCAGCGTTACCCAAGGCCGACCGCGCGAGACCCTCGCGAGGAAAGCTTTTAGTTGACGCGCGGCCTCGACTTCCATCAAGCCGATATCGACCTGAATGCCCGCCGCGCGCAGACTCTCGTGGCCCGCGCCATCGACACCATCGAACGGATCATGCAAGGCGGACACGACGCGCGATATTTTTGCCGCGATCAGCAGATGCGAACACGCCGGCCCGCGCGAGCGCGCATGCGGCACACAAGGCTCCAGCGTGGTGTACACCGTGGCGCCTTCAGGCGATTGTGTGCATGCCGACAGCGCCATCGCCTCCGCATGCGGGCGCCCGCCCTTCTGCGTAAATCCTTCGCCGATGATGCGGCCCTGCTTGACGATGACGCAGCCGACAAACGGGTTCGGCGTGGTAATGTAGCGCCCCCGCTCGGCGAGTTGCAGTGCGCGCGCCATCATGGCGTGATCGAATGCGGTAAACATACGGCTACTTCTTCGTCACTTCGCGGATCGCGTCTTTGAAATCTTCAACGTCCGAAAAACTTTTGTATACTGAGGCGAATCGAACGTAGCCGACTTGATCGAGTTTTTTCAATTCCTCCATCACCATTTCGCCGATTTTTCGCGAAGGCAATTCTTTCTTCGCCTCGTTCAATACCGCTTGCTCGATGCGCTCGATCGCGTCTTCCATTTTCGCGGTCTCGACCGGACGCTTGTGCAGCGCGCGGTGAAAACTGGTCTCAAGCTTGGTGCGTGAAAAATCCTCGCGCTGGCCGTTCGATTTGACGATGGTCGGCATGCGCAATTCCGCGTTTTCGTAGGTGGTAAAGCGTTTGTGGCAGACCGTACAGCGGCGGCGACGACGCACGACATCGCCCTCTTCGGAGACGCGCGAATCGATCACTTGCGTTTCTTGCGCGCTGCAGAAAGGGCATTTCATGATGCGGTCACGGGTAAGCCGTGACGGGTGGCGGGTGACGGGAAAGCGGTGACGGGTATGGCGTGACGGGTGACAGAGTGCGCGCCGACGAGCAGCGCGCATGGCGAGATGCGCGCGCCACCTGTCGCGAGGTACTCGTCACCCGTCACGCCATACCCGTTACGCTTCATCCGTCACGCCTCATCTGTCACGTATTTGAGTTCACGCCGTGTACACCGGAAACCGCTTGGTCAGCGCGGAAACTTTTTCGCGCACCGCCGCGAGGTTGGCCTCATCACGCGGGTTGTCCAAGACATCCGCAATCAGATTGCCCGTCAGTTCCGCTTCGGCTTCCTTAAAGCCGCGCGTGGTCATCGCGGGCGAACCCAAGCGGATGCCGCTGGTGACAAATGGTTTCTCCGGGTCATGCGGAATCGAATTCTTGTTGACCGTGATGTGCGCAAGACCCAGCGCCGTCTCGGCGTCCTTGCCGTTGATTTTCTTCGGCCGCAGATCGACCAGCATCACATGCGATTCGGTGCGGCCGGAAACGATTCTGAGGCCGCGCTTGATCAGTGTTTTCGCGAGCGTGTCGGCGTTCTTCAATACCTGCTGTTGGTAAGTTTTGAATTCTGGCTCCAGCGCTTCCTTGAACGCGACCGCCTTGCCCGCGATCACGTGCATCAGCGGACCGCCTTGAATGCCGGGGAAGATCGCCGAGTTGATCGCCTTTTCCAATTCCGCTTTCATAAGAATGATGCCGCCGCGCGGGCCGCGTAGCGATTTGTGCGTGGTCGATGTCACCACGTCGGCGTGTGGAATCGGGTTCGGATACACGCCCGCCGCGATCAGCCCCGCGTAATGCGCCATATCGACCATGAACACCGCACCGACTTCTTTCGAAATACGTGCAAAGCGTTCGAAATCGATGCGCAGCGAGTACGCCGAGGCACCGGCGAGAATCAATTTCGGTTTCGATTCCCGCGCCAAGTTTTCAAGCTGGTCGTAATCGATTTCTTCCTTCTCGTTCAAGCCGTAGCTCACGATATTGAACCATTTGCCACTCATGTTCACGGGCGAACCATGCGTCAAATGCCCGCCCATCGCGAGGCTCATACCGAGGATGGTGTCGCCCGGTTTCAGGCAGGCAAAGTACACCGCCTGATTGGCTTGAGAGCCGGAATTGGGTTGCACGTTCGCCGCATAGCCGTGCGCGTCGGCACCGAACAACTTCTTCACCCGTTCGATCGCGATTGTTTCGACCACATCAACAAATTCACAGCCGCCGTAATAACGCTTGCCCGGATAACCCTCGGCATATTTGTTCGTCAATTGCGAACCCTGCGCTTGCATCACAGCCGGGCTGGTGTAATTTTCCGAGGCGATCAATTCGATGTGATCCTCCTGACGGCGATTTTCGTTTTGAATCGCGGCGAAAATTTCGGGATCGACGGTGGCGACGCCTTGGGCGTGATGAAAAGGTGCGGGCATGACGGGCTCTGTGGGGAATGGACGAATGCGCGAATGAAAGCGCAGGGAATGACGCGACTGCGCCGGAGTATTTGGAACCGGGAAATACTATCACGGCACCGCAGCATATAGCGCTCGGGCAGGGCGCTGCCACTAGGGCTAGGTGATTTTACGGGTTGGGCCGACGAGAATTAATTGGGCGTGCCAGAGTGAACGGCAGAAAGTTACGCGATGTTTTTCTTCTCACACTTGAAGAAGCATTGCTAAACCAATGATTTTGTGATTATTATGCAGTCTAGCTGTATGGGAAATCTTCGACGGCGCGCCAATTGGCGACGCGGTCGCTTTCTTGATCGCAAAAAAATCATGCCTCGTATCACGGTCTTCAATCAAAAGGGTGGTGTCGGCAAAACGACGACCGCGCTTAATCTGGCTGCCGCGCTCGCGCGCGCCGGTGAGTCGCCGTTGGCGATCGACCTTGATCCGCAGGCGCATCTTTCCAGCTTGAGCGGCCTCGATGTGGCTACCGGCGATACCAGCGTCTATGCGTTTTTCCGCGATGGCAAACCGCTCAGCGATTTGGTCCGCGAGACAGGGCGCAATTGGAGCTTGATTCCCGCGCATCTTGAATTGGCGAAAGTCGATACGCAATTCGGCAAGGGCCCCAATGTCCTGAATCGCCTCAAACTCGCGCTGATCCGCGAGAATTTGAATGGTGTGCGACCCGTGATTATCGATTGCTGCCCACTGTTGGGCGTGCTGTCGCTGTCGGCGATATTCGCGGCGGACAAAGTGCTGGTGCCGGTGTCGGCCGATTACCTGGCCGTGAAAGGCGCGATGCAAGTCGAGAAGACCTTGAACGCGCTTGGCCCGGTGTTGAAGAAACGTATCGAGCGGCGCTATGTGATCACGCGTTTCGATTCGCGCCGCAAAATGTCGTGGGATATCGACGCTGCGTTTCGCGCGCATTTTGGTCAGGATGTTTGCGCCACCCGCATCGCCGAAAGTGTATCGATCGCCGAGAGCCCGTTCGCCGAGACCGACGTGTTTGCTCACGCGCCAGACAGTCGCGGCGCACAGGATTATCAAGCGCTGTACGAAGAGCTAAGGGCGAACGATTTTCTGGCGCTGGCGGCATAGGGCGGTGGCGGGTGACTGGTAGTGCGCAACGCGTGACTGGTGCGGCATAACGCATTTATTGTCACGATTTAACAGTTACGCTTTACCTGTCACGCAACATCTGTCACCGAGTTTAAGTCACCGCTCTTTTCCCACGATCAGCGAGATGGCACCCTCCAGGTCGGTGCCATCACCGCGCGGCAATTCATCCACCACTTTGCATTCGAGGATCACGCAGCGGTGATACATCTGCCGCAGCTTGGCTTCCGCCTGCGTTTGGTCGGCACCGTGGATGACCAGATTTTCCACCGTCATTCCTGAATGGGTCTGAATGCGAAAGCCGAATTTTTGCATGCGCCAAGTTTAGCCTGATTTCATTTTTCGCGGAATGCATCGCGCCAACGGCAGCGCTCGCCATTCGGCCAGTTGATTGCTATCATCGTTTCCATCACAAATTCCAATCGATGAATTGGCGGGACTGTAATGAATCTGCGCGATCTGCGTTACCTCGTGGCGTTGGCCGATCACAAGCATTTCGGTCGCGCGGCGGCGGCAAGTTTTGTTTCCCAGCCGACCTTGTCCACGCAACTGAAAAAGTTTGAAGACGAAATCGGTATGGCGTTGGTCGAACGTAATCCGCGCAACGTGATCCTGACGGAAGTCGGTGAAGCTGTAGTCGCGAAGGCGCGCGTGATCCTGCGCGAGGCCGACGAAATCAAGGCAATCGCGCGACGCGCGAAAGACCCGGAATCGGGCACGGTGCGTCTCGGCATATTTCCGACGCTAGGCCCTTACCTGCTGCCGCATATCGTGCCGGCAATCGTCGCGCGGTTTCCGAAACTCGAATTGATTCTGGTCGAGGAAAAAACCGAGACCTTGTTGAAGCGTCTGCACGATGGTGAACTCGATGCCGCCGTGCTGGCGCTGCCGATTCACGATGACACTCTGCATGCGGAATTTTTATTCGAGGAATCCTTTGCGCTCGCGGTGAATCGGCAACACCGTCTCGCCAAGATGAAGCGCGTCACACTCGCCGACCTGACCCACGAAAGTCTGCTTCTGCTCGATGACGGCCACTGCCTGCGCGATCAGGCGCTGGAAGTATGCCGAATGGCCGGCACCGGCGAGCGCGCGGGATTTCGTGCGACCAGTCTTGAGACGCTGCGGCATATGGTTAGTGCGAATGTCGGGCTGACGTTGATGCCGGCATTATCGGTGCACGCACCCGCGCCGCCTTCGCCAAACGTCGTGTTGATTCCTTTCGCGCCCCCCGCACCGCACCGACGCATCGCGATGGTCTGGCGGCGCACCTCGGCGTTGACCGCGTTCTTGCATCAGCTGGCACCAATGGTCGGACAGATTCCCGCGTCATTGTTGAAGGCGCCGAAGTAGATGGCGAGAAAACGCGCGGCGGCGGAACCCGTTTCGCCCCGCAGCAATGCCGATTTTGTCGATGCGCTTGCGGCATTGGGTACCGCACGCGTATTTGACAAGGGCCGTGCGATCGTCAACGAAGGCGAACATGGCGGCAGCTTGTTCGTCATTCGCAAAGGCCGGGTGCAAGTCTATTCGTGCACGCCGGGCGACAAGCAAGTGCTGATCGGCGAGCACGGGCCGGGCGATTATTTCGGTGAGATGTCGCTCGATGGCAGCGTGCGCTCGGCATCCGTGCGCGCGATGGAACGGACAGAAATTTCTGTGGTGGAGCGTGAGCAAGTACTGGCCTTCATCGAGGCGCATCCGGCCTGGTCGCTCAATCTGATTTTCGAGCTGTCGCGGCGATTGCGATTGGCGACCGACAATTTCCGCAACCTCGCGTTGTTCGATGTTTATGGACGCGTGGTGCGGGTGTTGCAATCACTCGCCGCAGAATCGAGCGATGGTCGCCACATCGCCGCGATGCCAACGCAAGCCGAACTTGCGCAACGAGTCGGCGCATCGCGCGAAATGGTCGGTCTCATTGTGCGTGACTTGACTGCCGGGGGATATATCGTCAAGCGTGGACGTGAAGCGGTGATTGAGAAAGCATTGCCGGATAGGTGGTGACTGCGTAGGGCGGACTTGTCCGCCAATGATCAACCGGCGGACGAGTCCGCCCTACTTACCGGGGATATATCGTCAAGCGTGGGCGTGAGGCGGTGATTGAACATGTGCTGCCGGATTGATGGTGACTGCGTAGGGCGGACCTGTCCGCCAATGATCAACCGGCGGACAAGTCCGCCCTACTTACCGGGGATATGTCGTCAAGCGCGGGCGTGAGGCGGTGATTGAACATGTGCTGCCGGATTGATGGTGACTGCGAAGGGCGGACCTGTCCGCCAATGATCAACCGGCGGACAAGTCCGCCCTACTTGATCGTCACCCACTGCAAATCCAGCACGTTGTTCGCGCGATGGACCACCGTCACATTCTTGCGTGAGGCCCAGGGAATCATTTGCCGGTGTAGCGGAATCAAATGCACTTCGTCGTGCATGATTTTCACCGTGCGGTTGATCATCGTCTGGCGCTCAGCCAAATTCATTTCACCTTCGAGCTTGTCGATCAACGCATCCAATTCGGGAATCTTCGCGTCACCGTAATTGGAGTCGCCCGCACCCTTGCCGTCGCGGCTATGAACAATCGGCTTCAGCGTGAAGATGGCATCGGTCGAATTGCCACCCCATCCCGCGAGGAACGCGCTGGTGTCGCGCTTTTGCACCTTGGGAAAAAAGTTCGCCTTGGTCATTGTTTCCACGCGCACGTCGAGGCCGATCTTGGCCCACATGCCCGCCACTGCGACGCAGATTTTTTCGTCGTTCACATAACGGTCGTTTGGGCAATGCAAGGTGAACGCGAAGCCTTTCGGGTAGCCCGCCTCGGCCATTAATTTTTTCGCCTTCGCGATGTCGAAGGGATGGCGGCGATCCTGCTCGACAGGCACGCCAGCGGCCGGGCCGGCGGCCAGCGTGATCGCGGTGGGAATGGAGAGTCCGCGCATCACCGAGGACTTCAGCGCCTCGATATCGATCGCCTGATACAAGGCGAGACGAACGCGTTTGTCCTTGAACGGGTTCTTGCCTTTCACGTCCGAGTAAAGCAATTCGTCGCGCGCCTGATCGGTACCGAGATAGATCAACCGTTGCTCCTGACCCTCCCAAATTTTGATGTCCGGGTCGTTGCGGAGTCGCAGCACATCCTGCACCGAAGGATCGAGCACAAAATCAATCTCGCCGGATTTGAGCGCCGCCATCCGCGTGGCCGCGTTTGAGATCGGCCGATAGTCGATGGTCTCGACATTTCCGGTGAACTGCCGCTCCTTGATGCCCCACCAATCCGGGTTTTTCGTGTGCTGGATTTTGATGCCCTGCTCCCAGATCACCAGCTTGAATGGCCCGGTGCCCATGGCGTTGCGGGTGGCGAAGGACTCTTCCTTTTTGATGTAATCCAGCGGCTTGACGACGCCATTTTTCTCGCACCACGCCTTGCTCATGATCATGATGTTGCTGAGCGTATCCAGCATCACCGGGTTAGGCACGGGGGTCGTGAATTCCACGGTGTAATCGTCGATTTTTTTCGCGATGCCGGATTGCGTCGAATAGAGGCGAAACGTCACCGTGGAATCGCGCGCGCGATTGAAGGAAAACACGACATCATCGGCGGTGAACGGCGTGCCGTCGTGAAACTTCACCCCCTGGCGCAATTTGAAAACCCAGATGAGCGGAACGGTGTTGGTCCAACTCACTGCCAACGCCGGCACATGTTTCGCGAGCGATTGCCGGTCACGGTTCACCAGATACTCATACACCAGATTGTTGATGCCGTTGTTGAAGGTCTCGTTCTGGCTGTGCGGATCGAGTGTGGCGGCGTCGCCTTGTGTGGACCAGCGGAAGTTTTTGGCGGTTGAAGTCGTGGCGGCCAGCGTAAGAATCAGGGCCGCGAGCAATGCGCGAACAAACATGTTGCCTCCTCGTTGAACCATCAATTTTTCGATAAACCCAATAATCTACGTCGTCCCCGCGCAGGCAGGGAGCCAGTGGCGTTCGCCGCTAAGCCGCTGGGTTCCCGCCTGTGCGGGAACGACGGCGAATGTGCTTCGCCAAGTCATCGCACTACATCTTGATCCACGGAATCTCCAACCAATTATCCGCCCGGTGAATCACACTCACCGACGCCTTCGTTGCCCACGGGATCACCTGCAAATGCAACGGGATATGCAGCACTTCATCGTGGTGCAATTGCATCGCTTTGTTGATCATGTCCTGGCGTTTCTTCATATCCATTTCGCCCTCGGCCGCGTCGATCAATCGATCGAGCTCCGCGATTTTGTAATTGCCCCAGTTGTATTCGCCCGCGCCGGAATCGTTGCGGCTGTGCAGCACCGGTTTCATCGTGAAGATCGCATCGGTAGTAGCACCACCCCAACCGAGCAGGTACATGCTGGTGTCGAGTTTCTGTACCTTGGGAAAATAATTCGCTTTCGGGATCGCCGCGACATTCACTTTCACGCCGACCTTTGACCACATGGCGGCCAAGGCCACGCAGATTTTCTCGTCGTTCAGGTAGCGGTCGTTCGGGCAATCCAGCGTGACCTCGAACCCGTTTGGATATCCGGCCTCGGCGAGCAGCTTTTTCGCCGCGGCGATGTCGAGCGGATAGCGTTTGTCCATCGAAGCCGGAATGCCGGCCGCCGTCGGGTTCGAGACATTGATCGCCGTCGGCACCGACAGGCCGCGCATCACGGATTTTTTTAGCGCCTCAACATCGGCCGATTGATACAGCGCCTGGCGCACTCGTTTGTCCTTAAACGGGTTCTTGCCCTTCACGTTTGAATACAACAATTCATCGCGCGCCTGATCCATGCCGATGAAAATCACGCGGTTCTCGCGGCCTTCCAAAACCTTCAACGACTTTTCCTGCTTGAGCTTTTCGATATCCTGCAACGGCGGGTCGAGGATGAAATCGACATCGCCTGTCAACAGCGCGGCCACGCGGGTCTGCGGCGACTTGATCGGCGTGTAAATCACCTCATCGACATTGCCGATGAAGCGCTTGTCCTTGATGCCCCACCAGTTCGGATTTTTCTTCAAAACCGTTTTCACGTCCGGCTCGCGCGAGACCAGCATGAATGCGCCGGTACCCATGGCGTGGCGAATCGCATAGGTTTCTTCCTTGTTTTTGAAATCCTGTGGCTTCTCGATTTTGTTCTTTTCGCACCACGCCTTGTTCATGATGAAAATATTTCCCGCGCTCAGCATGTCGAGCAACACCGGGTTCGGCACCGGCGTGATCAGCTCCACCGTGTAGTCGTCGATCATCCTGGGCTTGCCGACAGCGTTGCCGTAGACCTTCATGTTCGAGGTGTCCGCTTGCGAGCGCAATATGGAAAACACCACATCGTCGGCGCGGAATTTCGAGCCATCGTGCCAGACCACGCCTTGCCGCAATTTGAAAATCCAGGTGGTCGGCGAAGTTTGTTTCCATTCGGTGGCGAGGCCAGCGGTCGGCTTCATGTTCTTGTCGCGCACCAGCAGTTGTTCGTAAATCTGGCCGTTGAATTGATTATTGAACGACTCGTTTTGCGCATGGGGATCATGGGTGGCGATGTCGCCCTGGCTCGCCCAGCGCAGCGTTTTTGCGTCGACATGTGGGCTGGTGGCGGCAATCGTGCCCGCGGCGAGTACGACGATAGCAGCGAATATTGCCTTCATGCGGTTCTCTCTTCTCAAGGTTTGGTGCGACGGGGGAATCATAACGGAAACGGAAACTCGAAGAATATTTGATACCCTTGGCAAATGTCTCTTTCCCCATCGCCGCCGATTCGCTATCGAATCGCCGCAAAGAACCCCGCCGCGCATCTGTTCGAGGTCAGTGTCGCCATCGACGATCCCGCTGTCGGCGGCCAGCAATTCATGCTGCCCGTGTGGATTCCCGGCAGCTACATGATCCGCGAGTTTGCGCGCAATATTGTTTCCATCCGCGCCGAGGCCGGCGGCAAATCGCTCGGATTGCGAAAGATCGACAAAGCGACCTGGCAATGCGAGCCCAGTGCGGATTCCATCAAACTGACTTACGAAGTCTACGCATGGGATTTGTCGGTGCGCGGCGCACATCTCGACGAAACGCATGGGTTTTTCAATGGTGCTGGCGTGTTTCTACTGCCCATCGGCAAGGAAAATACCGCGTGCGACCTTGAGGTTGTGGCACCCGAAGATGAGCGTTTCGCGGCGTGGAGCGTCGCGACCTCAATGGACAAAACACCTGTATCGGCGGGCGTTTCCGGGCAAAAAGCCTCGGAAAGCCTCATGGATAGTGGAGTTTCGTTGAATGAAACCAAGTCGTTTGGCCATTTCAGCGCCGCCAATTACGACGAATTAATCGATCATCCCGTCGAGCTCGGAACCTTTACGCATGCCACGTTCGACGCGTGTGGGGTCACCCATCACATTGCGATCACGGGCCGCCATCGCGCGGATTTGGCGCGGCTGTGCGCGGATCTGAAAAAGATTTGCGAAGCGCAGATCCGTTTATTCGAACCCGTCACGGCGCAGGCACCGATGAGCGAATATTGGTTCCTGATCATGGCCGTTGGTGAGGGGCATGGCTGGGGCGGGCTCGAACACCGTGCATCGACGGCCTTGATGTGCGACCGGGACGATCTGCCGTCGGCGGGACAACAAAAAATCAACGATGGCTACCGGCGTTTTTTGGGTTTGGCGTCGCACGAATATTTTCACACATGGAATGTCAAACGCATCAAGCCCGCCGCATTCACGGATTACGATTTGTCGCGCGAAAATTACACGCGCCAGCTGTGGTTTTTTGAAGGCTTCACCAGTTACTACGATGATCTGATACTGGCGCGTGCAGGGTTGATTGAGCCGGTCGCGTATCTTGAATTGATCGCTGAAAACATCGGTCGCGTGATGTCGAGGGTGGGGCGCTTGAAGCAAAGCGTCGCCGAATCGAGTTTCGATGCGTGGGTGAAATACTATCGGCAAGACGAAAACTCGCCGAACGCCATCGTCAGCTACTACCAGAAAGGCGCGATGGTGGCGCTCGCGCTGGATCTCACGATTCGTCAGCGCACGCTGGGCAAGTGTTCACTCGACGATGTCATGCGCGCGCTGTGGGAAGCGCACGGCAAAACCGCGATCGGCGTACCCGAAGGCGGCGTGCAAAAAATCGCCGAGAAAGTCTCAGGTGTTGAGTTGGCGAAATTCTTCGCGCATGCCGTCGAGGGCACCGCCGATCTGGAACTGGCCCCGTTGTTCGAATCAGTCGCCATCGAGTTCGCCTGGAAACTTCCGATGCCCGTCAAAACCGACAGCGCACCGCCCGTCTGGTTGGGCGCGAAAATCGGTGCCGAGGCGAATGGCGACGCGAAACTCTTGAACGTATTCGATGAAGGCGCGGCGCAGCTCGCCGGATTATCGGCGGGCGACGTGGTCATCGCGGTCGATGGCTTGCGGGTGACCGCCGCATCGCTTGAGAAAAAGCTCCGAAACTATTCGCCTGGCGCGCGACTTTCCTTAACGGCGTTTCGGCGCGATGAGTTAATGACCGTCGAAGTCGTCTTGCAGGCGCTGCCCGCACAGATCTGCGCACTCACCATGCGCGATACGCCGATCGATGCGAAAGCGCGACGCAATGCGTGGTTGATGGGGTAGTGCCACCACACCGGCAAATATCGCTGCGCGCCGCGCTATACTTTTACTCCGCCTGTCAATTGCTTCCATCGCCCATCAATATTCGCCCATCCGCATCGCGCAATGAATGCCGATGCCGGCAAATTTTCCTTCGGAGTCACCATGAACGCAGCCCATGAAATGAAGCTTCCGCCATTGCAGGACCCCTCGCTATTTCGCACTCAAAGTTTCATCGACGGCGAATGGGTGGAGGCGGACTCTGGCTTGCGTTTCGATGTGGATAATCCGGCCGATGGCAGCATCGTGGGTAGCGTGCCCGATTGCGGTGCTACCGAGACGCGCCGTGCCATCGAGGCCGCCAATGCCGCCTTGCCCGCGTGGCGCGCGTTGACCGCCAAACAGCGCGCGGCCTTGCTGCGCCGCTGGTATGAGCTGATGCTGCTCAACGCCGACGATCTCGCGCTGATCCTCACCACCGAGCAGGGCAAGCCGCTTGCGGAAGCGAAAGGCGAAATCGCCTACGGTGCCTCGTTCATCGAATGGTTCGCCGAAGAGGGCAAACGAATTTATGGCGATGTGATTCCGCCGCACATGGCCGACAAGCGCCTCATCATCATCAAGCAGCCGATCGGCGTTTGCGCGGCGATCACGCCATGGAATTTTCCCAACGCGATGATCACGCGGAAAGCCGGTCCGGCGCTCGCGGCCGGTTGCACGATGGTATTAAAGCCGGCTGAGCAGACGCCGTTTTCCGCACTCGCGATGGCCGAGCTTGCACACCGTGCGGGTATTCCGAAAGGCGTGTTGAATGTGGTGACCGGTGCCGCGCATTCTTCGCCGGCCATCGGCCAGGAACTGTGCGCGAATCCGCTCGTGCGCAAGATGACCTTCACCGGCTCCACCGAAGTCGGGCGCATTCTGATGCGCCAATGCGCGGACACGATCAAGAAAATGTCGCTGGAACTCGGCGGCAATGCGCCATTCCTGGTGTTCGATGATGCCGATCTCGATGCGGCTGCCGATGCGTTGATGATGTGCAAATTCCGCAACGGAGGTCAAACCTGCGTGACCGCCAACCGCATTTATGTGCAGGCGGCCGTGTACGATGCGTTCGCTGAAAAATTCCGCACGCGGCTGGGCACCTTGAAAGTCGGACGCGGCACTGACGCCGGCGTGAACGTCGGCCCGCTGATCGACGAGCAAGGGCTTTTCAAAGTTGAATCGCATGTGAAGGATGCCATCGCGAAAGGCGCGAAAGTGTTGATCGGCGGACATCGCCACGCGCTGGGCGGGCGATTTTTCGAGCCAACCTTGCTCACCGATGTGCCGATGTCGGCAAAAGTATCGACGGAAGAAACTTTTGGCCCGGTCGCGCCGCTCATCAAATTCAATACGGAGGCCGAAGCGATCGCGCTCGCCAACGACAGCGAATTCGGCTTGGCCGCGTATTTCTTCGCACGCGATGTCGGTCGTGTGTTCCGCGTCGGCGAGGCGCTGGAGTCCGGCATGGTTGCGGTCAACACCGGCATCTTGTCCAATGAAGTCGCGCCCTTCGGCGGCATCAAGCAATCCGGATTGGGCCGTGAAGGCTCGAAGTACGGCATCGAGGATTATCTCGAGATCAAATATATGTGCATTAATGTTTGATGCAACTCCCGTCTCGCGCATTGCGATCCTGGATACAAACGATTCCTTGAGCAAACGTCAAACGTCACCACGAAGCACTTCTCCCTTTGAAAAAGAGCCTGTCCTGAGCCTGTCGAAGGAGAGATGGAGAGGGATTTTCGGCGCCGCAATACTCGCTGCATTCGTCGCCTTCGACGCAAATTCGCAACGCGCCAACGACACACCGCCCGCGCCCGAGCCCACCTCCGGCATCATCGAAAAAAAACTCGTCATCGCCAAACACGCGATGGTGGTCGCCGCGCATCCGCTCGCCGTCGATGCCGGATTGAAAATCCTCGACGCTGGCGGCAACGCGGTCGATGCCGCCATTGCGGTGCAGATGGCATTGAATCTGGTCGAGCCGCAATCATCAGGCTTGGGCGGCGGTGCGTTCATGTTGCAATACGACGCCAGGAAAGACACTGTCAACGCCTACGATGGCCGGGAAGTGGCGCCCATGGGGGCCACGCCTGAGTTGTTCCTCGACAAAGAGGGCAAACCGATTCGTTATTTCAACGCGGTGGTCGGTGGCCGTTCGGTGGGCGTACCCGGCGTGTTGCGCATGCTCGAAATGGCGCACGCGCGTAAGGGAAAATTGCCGTGGGCAAAGTTGTTCGAGCCGGCAATCGCGCTCGCCGAAAATGGTTTTCCAATGTCGGTACGCACCCATGCGCAGATCGCCCGCGATACGGCATTGAAGGCGGACGCCAACGCACGCACCTATTTCTACTTGCCCGACGGAGCCGCCAAACCGGTCGGCATGATATTGAAAAATCCCGAGCTCGCGGCGGTGATGAAAGGCATCGCACGCGAAGGGCCGGACGCTTTTTATCTCGGCGATATCGCGAAAGATATTTCGGCGGCGGTGCGTAATCACGCCACCAATCCCGGTACGCTCTCCGAGCAGGATCTGCGTGATTACCGCGCCCGCACGATGACACCGGTGTGCGGAAAATATCGCGCATACAAAATCTGTGGCGTGCCGCCGCCGTCCGCCGCCGGCATTGCGATTTTGCAAATCATGTCGATGCTGGAGCGTTTTGATATGAAGGCGGTGCGGCCGGGTTCTGCCGAGGCGATCCATCTCATTTCGGAAGCCGAACGATTGGCCTACGCCGACCGTGAACGCTTCGCTGGCGACGACCGGTTCACCACGATTCCGGTCGCCGGATTGATTGATCCCATGTATATGCGGCAGCGCGGCGAATTGATTCAACGCGACAAAACCATGGGCCGCGCTGAAGCGGGCACGCCGCCCGGCGCGCGGGTGGCGATGGCCGACGGTGAGGCGCTGGAATTTTCCTCGACCAGCCACATCTCGATTGTCGACAAAGACGGAAACGCGGTCTCGATGACGACCTCGATCGAGTCGGGATTGGGCAGCCGCATCTTTGTGCGCGGATTCTTGCTCAACAATCAGTTGACCGATTTTTCGATGTTTCCGACGGTCAATGGTCAGCCCGTCGCGAACGCGGTGCAACCAGGCAAACGTCCGCGCAGCGCGATGTCGCCGACGCTGGTGTTCGATGCGCAAAACCGCTTGCACATGGTGATCGGCAGCCCTGGCGGGCCGCCGATGATCTACTACGTCGCGAAGGCGCTTGTTGCCACGCTCGATTGGGGAATGGATATGCAGGCGGCGGTGGCACTGCCGAATTTCGGCAGCAGCAACGGCCCCACCCAGCTTGAAAAAGATACGCCCATCGAGAACTTAGGCGCCGCGTTGAAGTCCATGGGACACGAGGTGCGCGCCACCGACATGAACAGCGGATTGCATGGCATCATGCGCGACAACGCAGGTTGGCAGGGCGGTGCCGATCCGCGCCGCGAGGGTGTGGCGCGGGGAAGATGAATCCCTTTGGGCCGCAACAGTGCCTTTCCCCGTGAAGGCACTTTTCCGTTGTTGCGGCAAAACAATTTAGCATCAATACTTACA
>JANPBQ010000053.1:0-19495 GCA_031430555.1 Betaproteobacteria bacterium | reverse complement strand
CGCAAGCGGTGCGGGCGCCCAGCGATTGGAAGTGCGCGGCGAAGTGTTGATGCTGAAGAAAGATTTCGAGGCGCTCAACGCGCGTCAGGCCGCCAAAGGTGAAAAATTATTCGTCAACCCGCGCAATGCCTCGGCCGGCTCATTGCGGCAACTCGATCCCAAACTCACGGCCGAGCGGCCGTTGACTTTTTTCGCCTACGGTGTCGGTGCGGTGGAAAACATCGATCTGCCGGACACCCATTCGGCGTTGATGGATTGGCTCGCCGTACAACACTTTCCGGTCGCCAATGAGCGGCAATTGGTGCGCGGGCTCGCGGGCCTTGCCGCGTATTACGCCGACATCGGCACGCGCCGCGCGGCACTGCCCTACGATATCGACGGCGTCGTCTTCAAGGTAAATCGTTTTTCGCAGCAGCAGGCGCTGGGTTTCGTCTCGCGCGCGCCGCGCTTTGCGATTGCCCACAAATTCCCCGCCGAAGAAGCGACCACAGTACTGCTCGGCATTGACGTGCAGGTCGGCCGCACCGGCGCGATCACGCCAGTGGCGCGCTTGCAGCCGGTGTTCGTCGGCGGCACCACGGTATCAAACGCAACACTGCACAACGAAGAGGAACTCCGCCGCAAGGATTTGATGATTGGCGATACCGTCATTGTGCGACGCGCAGGCGATGTCATCCCGGAAGTCGCGGCGGTGATCTACGCCAGGCGCCCGGCCGATGCGAAACCCTTCGTGATGCCGACCCATTGCCCGCAATGCGCGTCGCGGATCGTCAAACTCGAAGGCGAGGCGATCGCGCGTTGCAGCGGCGGCTTGTTCTGCCCCGCGCAAAGGAAGCAGGCGTTGTTGCACTACGCGCAACGCCGCGCGGTCGATATCGAGGGTCTCGGCGATAAATTGGTCGAACAATTGGTCGATGCCGATATTGTGCATACGCCCGCCGACTTGTACCGCCTCGGCATCGCCGCGCTCGCAGGGCTTGAGCGGATGGCGGAAAAATCAGCGGCGAATCTTTACGCGGCGATCGAGAAAAGCAAACACACGACCTTGCCGAAATTTCTGTTCGGGCTCGGCATTCGCCATGTCGGCGAGACGACGGCGAAGGATCTCGCGAAACATTTCGGCGCGCTCGACGCAATCATGGACGCGCCTGTCGAGCAACTATTGGAAGTGCGCGACGTGGGGCCGGTGGTCGCACAAAGTCTACGCAAATTTTTCGACGAGCCGCACAACCGCGAAGTGGTCGAACAATTGCGCGCCTGCGGCGTGCGCTGGCATGAGTTCGAGCCTTCCGCGAAACCTGCTGCCGCAAGCGGCGTATTCACCGGCAAGACAGTGGTGTTGACCGGCACACTTTCTTCGATGTCGCGCGACGAGGCCAAGGAGAAGCTCGAGGCGCTGGGCGCAAAAATTTCCGGCAGTGTGTCGAAAAAGACCGACTTTGTCGTCGCCGGGGCGGAAGCCGGTAGTAAACTCGACCGTGCGCGCGAACTCGGCGTCGCGGTGCTCGATGAAGAACAGTTCAACTCAATGCTTACCGTCAATTCGTGAGATTCCGGACCGATGAAAAAAATCCAAAAAATCACCAAAGCCGTCTTCCCCGTCGCCGGTCTCGGCACGCGCTTTTTGCCCGCCACCAAGGCGAGCCCCAAAGAAATGCTGCCCGTGGTCGACAAACCGCTCATTCAATATGCGGTCGAAGAAGCCGCCGCTGCAGGCATCACGGAAATGATTTTCATCACCGGCCGCGGAAAGCGCACCATCGAAGATCATTTCGACAAGGCCTACGAGCTCGAAGCCGAATTGGCCGGCAAAGGCAAGCACAAACTCTTGCAGGAGGTGCGCGAGATGTTGCCCACCGGCGTGCAATACGTATATGTGCGCCAGCCGGAAGCGTTGGGATTGGGGCACGCCGTGTTGTGCGCAAAGCATCTGGTGGGCGATCATCCGTTCGCGGTGATTCTTGCCGATGATTTGATCGATGCGGGCGACCATGCGCCGGTGATGCGGCAAATGGTGGAGCAATATGAAAGGCATCAGGCGTCGGTGCTGGGTGTGGTGAACGTCGAGCGCCATGAAACCTCGTCCTACGGCATTGTCGCCTCGACGCCAATCTCGAGTAAATCCGGCGAGCGCGTCTCGAAAGTGTCGGCCATCGTGGAAAAACCGAAACCCGAAAACGCGCCATCGACATTGAGTGTGGTTGGTCGCTACATTCTTGAGCCGGAAATTTTTGCGCATCTGGAGAAAATTCAGGCGGGAACGGGTAAGGAAATCCAGTTGACCGACGGTATCGCCGCGCTCATGCGTGAGCAGTCCATCTACGCCTACGAATTTGCCGGCCAACGCTACGATTGCGGCTCCAAGCTCGGGTATTTGCAGGCGACGGTCGCACTCGGCATGAAGCATCCTGAAGTCGGCAAAGCCTTTACGAAGTATTTGGGGCGATAGTTTTTTTGCCACGGATTTCACGGATAAGGGCTGGGCGTATCGTGCCTTTCATATAAGCAACCGCCTTGACCGTATATCTCCGAAAATATCCGTGTTAATCCGTGAAATCCGTGGCAAAGAAATCAACAAGTAAAAACGACTGAAAATTTCTATTGGATGAAACAATGAACACAGAAGACGCCAAAACCCTGCTCGCTGACTCGGAAATACTTTGCACTGCCGCAGAAGTCAACGCCGCGACCTCGCGCGTCGCCGTAGAACTCAACCGCGATTACGCGGACAAGCATCCCTTGGTGCTAGGCGTGATGGGCGGCGCGGTGGTATTTTGCGGGCAGTTGTTTCCGCAGCTCACGTTTCCGCTCGATTTCGATATCGTGCAGGCGTCGCGCTATGGCGAAAACACGGTCGGTACGCATCTCAATTGGCGCGTCGTGCCGCGCGACAACGTAAAGGGCCGGCATGTACTGCTGCTCGATGACATTCTCGACGAGGGCATCACGCTCGCGGCGATCGTTGAATTGCTGAAAAGCCAGGGTGCGTTGTCGGTGGAATGCGCGGTATTTTGCGTGAAAGATTACGGCGACAATATCAATCGCAAGAAACCGTTGAAGGCGAAGTATGTGGGCCTCACGGTGCCGAATCGGTTTATCTTCGGCTATGGAATGGATGTGTCGGGCGCGTGGCGAAACTTGCCGGCGATTTATGCGAAGAAGGGCAATTGATTTTTTTGCCACGGATAAAAGCGGATATGCACGGATTAAACGCTTAGCAGTTTGTTGAAAAACGTGGCGACCCGCGCAATGGTTTTTCAACAAACTGTTAGGGTTTTATCCGTGTTCATCCGCTTTTATCCGTGGCACAACAATGTTTTTAACTAAGAACTGAAAATGCTTGCAATCATCGGCGGTACCGGACTCACCAATCTCGCCAATCTTGAAATTACCCGGCGCGAAGTGGTGCGCACACCCTATGGCGAGCCTTCGGGGCATCTCACGTTTGGCCACATCGGGTCAGCGGAAATGATTTTTCTCGCACGTCACGGCTATGCGCACACCTTGCCGCCGCACGGCGTCAATTACCGCGCCAACATCTGGGCGCTGCATGCGGCGGGCGCCACACGCATCATCGCGGTGAATGCCGTCGGCGGCATCGCGGCGGACATGGGGCCGGGCGCGCTGGCGGTGCCGGATCAGATCATCGATTACACGCATGGCCGCAAGCACACGTTTTTTGAAGGCGATGAACCTGTTACGCATATCGATTTCACGTTTCCATTTTGCGCGCGCGCCAGGCAATTGCTGCTGGCCGCCAGCAAGGCGGTCGCGATTCCGGCTCGCGACGCGGGCACCATCGGCGTCATGCAGGGGCCGCGCCTCGAAACGCGCGCCGAAATTACCCGCCTTGAGCACGATGGCTGCGCGATGGTCGGCATGACCACCATGCCTGAGGCGGCGTTGGCGCGCGAGAAAAAATTATCGTACGCCATGCTGGCGCTCTCGATGAATCACGCAGCCGGTGTGGGTTCATCGGCGGGGGGCATCAAGCTGGTCGATGCCGATGCCGTGCTCGCGGCCGGTATGGAAGAAGTCCGCGTGATCCTTGCCAAGGTGGTCGAGCTGCATGCCGCCATGCCGATCTCCGAGCGGGGGCTTGCCTGATGGCGGCCCGGCCAATATTGAAGATGGGTACGCCGAGCTTGTTCGAGAAATCCTCACCTTGGCCTGCCGAAATGTTCAATTCACCTGAATTGCACGCGCTATTGGACGACATGAAGGACAGCATGATCGCCGCCAACGGCGCGGGTCTCGCCGCGCCGCAAATCGGCGAAAACGTGCGGGTCGTGATTTTCGAAGTCAACGACAATCCCCGCTATCCGAATCGCGAGCCGATTCCCTTCACGGTGCTGATCAATCCCGTGCTCTCGCCGGCATCGGTGGGGATGGAAGAGGATTGGGAAGGCTGCCTGTCGGTGCCGGGCATGCGAGGGTTGGTGCCGCGCCATCCGGTTCTGCGCTATACCGGTTTTGATGAAAAGGGCACGAAAATTGATCGCACCGTCGATGGTTTTCATGCGCGCGTGGTGCAGCATGAAGTCGATCATCTCGATGGTGTGTTGTATCCGATGCGCATCAAAGATATGACGAAATTTGGCTATACAGAAGTGTTGTTTCCGGAACTCGTGGATGTGGACGACGATTGACCGCGAGTTTGAAATGCCCACAATGCAATTTTCAAGAAAGAGCCGAACATGGCAGAAACCATTGATGTAACGCCCACCACAACGTCCACGCCGAGCGCCGAGCGCGACGTCTCCGGTTCGATGACGATCACGCACGTTCTGTATCTGCTGCACGGCTTGGCGCCGTTTACTTTCTGGACGCTCGCCGTCGTTGCGATGTTTATCGGCATGGCGAAGCGCGACGAGGTGCGCGGCAGTTGGCTGGATTCGCATTACTCCTATCTTGCGAGCACATTTTGGTGGGGCATTTTGTGGGCGATTATTGCCTGGACTATTTTTTGGGTGCTGGGTGTACTCACGCTGGGCATCGGCATGGTCGTATTGTGGATTCTTCCAGTGATTGTGCTGATCTGGTATTTGTACCGGGTGATTCGCGGCTGGCTGCGATTGAACGATTTAAAGCCCGCGCCATAGCACAAAAGTACGTAGATCGCTCCCGGATCAAGTCCGGGGCAGGCTATTTGGCGCTCGTTTCGGGGAATTTGTGTCTGAAGCGCCGCGCCGGTATTAGACTTTACGGGTTGCCGAAACACGCCCGCCATTCCCTACTCTCACGCGCCACATCGGTGCCAATCGCATGAAACTCTCCACCAAACGCGGCCTCATCGGCATCACCATCGTCCTGGTTCTCGCGGGATTAGCGTGGGGCGGCAACGTGCTGCAAAAGAAATTCGCGGCGGGTGATGACAAGCCGCGCTTCAAAACGGCCGAAGTCGATCGCGGCTCGATCGTGCAATTCGTCACCGCCACTGGCACGCTGAATCCGGTTGCGCTGGTGAACGTCGGCACGCAAGTGTCGGGCACCGTGAGTGAATTGAACGTGGATTTTAACGACCGGGTTAAACGTGGGCAGGTGTTGCTGAAAATCGATCCGACGTTGCTGCAAGCGGTGATCAATCAAAACGTTGCCTCGCTCAATGCCGCGCGCGCACAACTGACGCTCGCCGACAGCAATTACCACCGCAATGCGAAATTGGTGAATCAGGGCTTCATTTCGGTGGCGGCGCTGGAGCAATTGCGCCAGACGCTGGACGCGGCCACCGCGCAAGTGCAGGTCGCCGAAGCCGTGCTGGAACGCGCCCGCGCGGATCTCGCCAACAGCATCATCCGCTCGCCAATTGATGGCGTGATCATCAAACGCACCGCTGATCTCGGCCAGACGGTGGCCGCGAGTTTTCAGACGCCCAATCTTTTCGTCATCGCGCGCGATTTAAAAAAAATGCAGATTGATACAAACGTGTCGGAGGCCGATGTTGGGCTGCTCAAAGACGGCCAAGCGGTGCGCTTTGTGGTGGACGCGTTTCCCGAACGCGATTTCGACGGCAAGGTGCGGCAATTCCGTTTGGCTGCGAACGTCACGCAAAACGTGGTGACCTACAACGTGGTGATCGATGTCGATAATCCGGATGAATTATTGAAGCCGGGGCTCACGGCGCAAGTGCGCATCATCACCGCGAACAAGCCAGACGCGCTGCGCATTCCGACCGCGTCGCTGCGCTATCGGCCGAGCGACTTTGAAATCGCGATGGATGCGATGAAGAAAAAATTGTCAGGCACTGAAACGAAATCCGACCCCAAGAAAGTCGAGAAACCCGTCAGCGAAGACAACACCGACGAGCTGGGATTGCGCACCAAAACCGGCGAGCGGCTTTATCGGATTTACAAAGTGGGCGAGGCGAAAATTCCCGGCAAGCCCGCCGATGCCGAACCAGTCGATGTGGTGATTGGCGTGTCGAACAGCAAATTCACCGAAGTCGTCAAAGGCCCGCTTAATGCCGGCGACAAAGTAGTGGTGCGCTCGTTGTTGGCCGATCCGACGAAGCAGTAGCGCCGAATTGTCACGCGATACGGAGCGCCTGTTGCTGCGCATGAGTTCCAAAGTCCCGTCGTTCCCGCCCCCGACTAAGGCATTCGCGGGCGGGAACGACGGAATATTTGAAATCGATCAAGCAGAACGGCATGACTGAAGTCACGTCTCCCGCACCCCTCGTGCAACTCACCGCCGTCCGAAAAAGTTATTTCTCCGGCCGCGTCGAGACCCCCGTTTTGCACGGTATTGACTTCACCATGCAGCGCGGCGACTTTGTCGCCGTCATGGGCCAATCAGGCTCGGGCAAATCGACTCTGATGAATATTCTCGGCTGCCTCGATACCCCGACTTCCGGGCAACACCATCTTGCGGGCAGTGCTGTCGATAAACTCAGCCGCGCCGAACTCGCGCGCCTCAGAAATCGCACGCTCGGTTTTGTATTCCAGAGTTTCAATTTATTGAAACGCATGAGCGTGCTCGACAATGTCGCGTTGCCGCTACTGTACGCCGGCGTCACGCGCTCGGAAGCGCGCACACGCGCCGCCGCACAACTGCAAAAAGTGGGGTTGAGCGAATTCGCGAAGCGCCAGCCCAACCAGCTCTCCGGCGGGCAACAGCAACGCGTTGCCATCGCCCGCGCATTGGTCGCCGATCCGCCGTTGATCCTGGCCGATGAGCCGACTGGAAATCTGGATACCAAAACCAGCAGCGACATCATGGCGGCCCTTACCGAGCTCAATCGCGAGCGCGGGCAAAGCATCATCCTCGTCACCCACGAACCCGACATCGCGGCGCACGCGAAGCGGCTGGTGCGGCTGAAGGATGGCCTGGTGCTCTACGACGGCCCTGCACGCGAAGGTTTGCGGCAATGGCAAAGCGAGCCAGTCGAAGCGGGCGCGCAGGACATAAATGCATCCGCTACCAACGGAGCGCCGCGATGAGCTTTTTCCAAATCTGGGCGGAATCGTTCCGCGCAATGTTCGCCAACCCGATGCGCACGCTGCTCACCATGCTTGGCATTATCATCGGCATTGCGAGTGTCACGTTGATGCTCGCCGTCGGCGACGGCATCAAGGCGTTCATCAATAAACAACTCGCGGCACTTGGCAGCAATCTGGTGATCGTGCAGGCAGATTCGCGCAAGGCGGTCGGCGCGCGCCTGCGTACCGGCACCGTGCAGACCATGACGGTGGACGACGCCGAGGCCATCAATCGTTTGCCGAGCGTGCTTGGTGCCGCGCCGATGCTGACCACGTTTTCGCAAATTTCCTTCGGCAACGACAACAGCAACAATCAAGTGCAGGGCACCACGCCGGTTGCGTTCGTGATCCGCAATTTGCGGTTGGCGAAAGGCATTCCGTTATCGGAGGTCGATGTCGCGACCGCCGCGCGGGTGGCGGTGCTGGGCAAGAAAATCGCCGAACAATTGTTCTACAAGACCGACCCGATCGGTCAACGCATCCGCATCGACAACCAGAGTTTTCAGGTGATCGGCGTGCTCGACAACGAGGGGCAGAGTTTCGATGTCGGTGATATCGGCGAAGTGGTGATGGTGCCGATTTCCACCGCCCGCGTAACGCTGATTCGCACACCGACGCCGCGCTCGGTGCAGTACATCATCGCGCAGGCCCGCAGTGCCGAGACCGTGAACGACATGGTCGCCGACATTTCGGACCTGGTGCGCGACCGGCACCGCATCCGCGCCGACGATCAGGATGATTTTCGCATCGTGAACTTCGGCGAGTTCGCCAAATCCGGCGAAGCGATCGCCACCGGCCTTGCGATCGCGTTGGGCTTTGTCGGCGCGGTGTCACTCGTGGTGGGCGGCATCGGCATCATGAACATCATGCTGGTGAGCGTGACCGAACGCACCCGCGAAATCGGTATCCGTATGGCGATTGGCGCACGACCGGCCGATGTGCTGTGGCAATTTCTGTTCGAGGCCGTGTCGATTTGCCTGGTGAGCGGCGTGATCGGTGTCGCGCTATCGGCCGGGCTCGCGGCGGCGATCACCGCGACCGGAAAATTCGATATGGTGATCGGCCTGAGGGTGGTGGTGATCGCGACCGTGTTCAGCTGCGCGGTGGGGGTGTTCTTCGGGTTTTATCCGGCAAGACGTGCATCGAGGTTGCAACCGGTGGAGTGTTTGCGGCACGAGTGAAGCTTGCGTGCCTTAGCGCCGCATGACGTCGATGAACGCGCATTGTCGGTGCACCTTTCCGTCAGACTACGGCCTCAACTCTGCCGTCAATTTTTGTTGAAACTCCCGCGCAAATTCCTCATCCTCCAGCTGCGGATGCGCGAGCACAAACACGTCTTCCGCCCGCTGCCCCAGCGTGGTGATGCGCGCATCGTGCAGGTTGACGCCGAACGCCAGAAACACCCGCGCCATCGCCGAGAGCAATCCCGGCCGATCCGCGCAACTGACGGTGAGCTCAAAGTACGGTTTCTGGCGCGCGGGAATCAGCGTGACGGCTGGCTCCATCGGGAAGTGCTTCACTTGCCGCGAAATGCGACCGGAATGCGAGGTTAATGGTGCGGCGGGATCATCGAGCACGCGGGCAAGTTCTCGTTCGAGCATGCCGATCACGTCGCGGTAGCGGCCGGTGCTTTCGGATTTGGGCAGGATCTGGAACGCATCCAGCGCGTAGTCGTGGGCGGTGGTGTAGATCTTGGCGGCGGCGATATCGAATCCGAGTTTTTCAAAAAAACCGGTGATGCGCGCGAACAGGCCCGGTGAATCGCGCGTCATGACCATTACGGCGTAGCCTTGCAGCGGATCATCGTCGGCTTGTGGCCTTACTTTGACCACCGCCGTTGCCGGATGGGAATCATCTTTCAACATCAACGCATGCCAGGCGATTTCGGCGGCGTCGAAACGTTGGAAATAGCTGGGTTCAGTGTGCGCCCAGAGTGGCGGCGTGCCGTCGTCGTCGATGTGTTCCGCATCGCGATATAGCTTCAACGCTTCCAGCTTGCGCGCTTCGATCCAGTGCACATTCGGCATCGCATCGCCGCGCAACAAGCGGCGAGTGGCGCGGAACAGTTGCTCCAGCAATTTTCCTTTCCACGCATTCCACACGTGCGGGCTGGTGCCGCGAATATCCGCGACGGTGAGCAGATAAAGCGCGGCCAACCGCCGCTCGTCGCCGACGCGTTGCGCGAACTGCGAAATGACTTCCGGGTCGGAGAGATCCTGTTTTTGCGCGACCGCCGACATTTGCAAATGCATTTCAACCAGCCACGTCACCAACGCGGTGTCGGGCTTCGAGATATCGAGTTTCTTGCAGAATTGCCGCGCATCTTTGCGACCGAGCTCGGAATGATCGCCGCCGCGCCCCTTGGCGATATCGTGAAACAACGCGGCCAAGTAAAGCACTTCGGGCCGCGCGAATTCTTTCGCGAGTTCGTGGCAAAACGGAAACTCGTGCGCAAATCTCGGCAGCACCAGACGGCGCAAATTGCGGATCACCATCAGGATGTGTTCGTCCACCGAATAGACGTGAAACAGATCGTGCTGCATCTGCCCGGTGATGCGGCCGAAGGCGGGAATGTAGCGGCCCAACACGCCGTAGCGACTCATGCGGCGCAAATTAAACGTGACTTTTTCGCTTTGCAGAATTTTCAGAAACAGGCGATTGGCTTCGGGATCGTCGCGAAATTTCTGGTCGATCAAATGCACAGCCCGCCACAACGCGCGCAAGGTGTCCGGCTCGAAAAATTCCGCATCGTTTACACTTTGCAATGCAAGAAACGCGCGGAAAATAGAGCGCGGATCGCGTTTGAAAATCTTCACGTCGCGCGCGGCGATGTTGCCGTTTTCCAATACGAACTCGTCATCGATCGGCAGCACATGATCTTTGCGGCGCTGAGAGATGTGTTCGAGCAAGGTCGGCAACAGAATCGAATTCATCTGCCATATCGCCTTCGCGCTCAGGTAGTAGCGGCGCATCAACACTTCGGAAGGCAATTTGCTCTTGGTGCCTTCGAGCTTGAGTTCTTTCGCCAGCGCATTCTGGTGATCGAACACCAGACGATCCTCGCGCCGCCCCGCGAGGTAGTGAAGGCGAATGCGGATATCGATCAGCACGCGGCGATGGCGTTGAATGGTTTTTGCTTCGAACGCGGTGATCAAGCCGAGGGACTCGAGCGTCTGCCAATCGTCGCCCAAGCTCGCGGCCTTGGCGAGCCACAGCACGGTTTGCAAGTCGCGTAGACCGCCGGGGCTCTCCTTGATATTTGGTTCGAGATTCAGCGCGACATCGTTGTGGCGCGCGTGGCGCTTACGTTGCTCGTTGATCTTGGCTTCAAAAAAGGTCTTTACGGAGCGGTTTTGTTTCAACGCGCGATCCAGCTCGGCCACCAGCGCGATATTTCCCCAGACGCGGCGCGACTCCAGCAAGCCGGTATCGACGGTGATGTCTTTGCCGGCCTCTTCGACGCACTCGGCGACCGATCGCACCGAGATGCCGGGTTCGAGGCCGACATCCCATAAGAGACTCACGAATGCCTCGACGACAGCGGCGTGGGTTGCCGGGTTCGCAGCCGGCAAAAGTACCAGCAAATCGACGTCAGAGGCGGGGAACAAAAAGCCGCGTCCGTAGCCGCCTACCGCGACAATCGCCAGCGTCTCCGGGAGACCAATATCGACGGCGATGCGCGAAATGGTTTCATCGACGATCACGGCATGTTGCCGCAAGTTGCGATCCGGTTGCGGGCGCGTCTGATAGGCGCGCTTGAGCGCTGCGCGCGCGAGGCCTAGCGACTCGCGAATTTGCCTGACCTGCGCGCTGCGGGCGTGGGGTTCGGCGGAAATGGGTGCGGAATTCACGCGGCGACAACGGCCGATGCGGCGAGAGCCATTGTCGGCACGATGCGATTAGTTGAGCGGCGCAGGCGTTGCGGGTGAACCTTCCGAGAGCGTCAATACTTCAAAGCCATCGTCGGTCACCAGCACGGTGTGTTCCCACTGCGCGGACAAGCTGTGATCGGCAGTGACGACCGTCCAGCCATCGCCAAGCATGCGGATATCCTTCTTGCCCGCGTTGATCATGGGCTCGACCGTGAAAATCATGCCGGCCTGAATTTTCATGCCGGTACCGGGCCGGCCGTAGTGCAGAATTTGCGGTTCCTCATGAAATTTCTTGCCGATGCCGTGGCCGCAGAATTCGCGCACCACGCTGTAGCCGGCCCCTTCGGCAAATACCTGAATGGCGTGGCCAATATCACCCAACGAGGCACCAGGCTTCACTTGTCGAATGCCGCGCCACATCGATTCATACGTGCTCTCGCAGAGCCGCTTTGCTTGAATCGACGGTTCGCCAATCAAAAACATACGGCTGGTGTCGCCGTGATAGCCATCTTTGATAACGGTGATATCGACGTTGACGATGTCGCCTTGCTTAAGCAATTTGTCGCCCGGAATGCCGTGGCAGACCTGATGATTGACGGACGTGCACACCGATTTCGGATACGGCCGATGGCCCGGCGGCGCATAGTTCAGCGGTGCCGGAATGGTGCCTTGCACATTGACCATAAAGTCATGGCACAGCGCATCGATCTTGCCGGTGGTAATGCCGGCTTTGATGTGCGGCGTAATGAAATCGAGCACTTCGGAAGCGAGCCGGCCGGCGACTCGCATGCCTTCAATGTCTTGTGGGGTTTTGATGACGACGTTCACAATTTCTTTTCTGTTTTGAAACTCAAGGCGGCAGTATAGCAACTGGCGTCCGCATCACGGAGGAGGAGACACTGTTCTGGGCGTGTTTGACGCGATTCTCAACATCTATCTTGCGGCAATTTCCTGCTTTCGTCGATGTGGTTTGTACACTTCCCGCTGCAGCCACATCAACATTCGACTCGCTTCGTAGTGGTCACTTTTCCGCAGTATTTTTTCGGCACCCTGCGGTGAAAATCCATGAAAGTGGGTGTCGGGGATCAGATCATATTCAAGGCTGTCATAAAGGCTATCCAGCATCAGCGTGGGTTTTTCGCCGATCACCCGCAACAAATCCACATCGACCACCCAGAGTTCGCGCCCCACGTCCATCATGCGAATCTGTATCCCGGCGAATTGGTAGTAAATGCCCTGCCATTTAGTGAGCGGCTGGCGGCTGAAAAACGTGAAAATTTCTCCGCTCCAGGCAATGAGCGGTTTCGCCACCATGAATGCGCAGGGTGCCGCAACAAGTAATGCGTAGCCGGCCCCGGTCGGGTTGACCCCAAATTTCCAGAATGGCAGCCAGATCAGGAAAGCGGATAGTCCGAAGCGGATTACGGTCGAAATAATCAGATCGCGGCGCGGATTTTCGTCCATCTGGGCTCCCGGCAAAAAACTTGAATGTGTTTGATTATTGGCACTTTTCCGGGCTATAATAGCTGGCTTGGGCAAATTTTGTCGTGCGGCCAATTTCAATCTAGCCGGCAAGCCCGAGGCAGTCTCGCAGCAAATCCACACTCTCGCACCGTTAAGGTCTCCTCAGCGTCCACGCAAAGGGAGTCTCGCGAGAGGCGGCTAACCTTAACTTTGGAGCTTTTCATGTCAGTAACCATGCGGCAAATGCTGGAGGCGGGCGTCCACTTCGGACACCAGACCCGTTTCTGGAACCCCAAAATGGCACCCTTTATTTTCGGTGCCCGCAACAAAATTCACATCATCAATCTTGAGAAATCGCTGCCGATGTATCAGGACGCGCTCAAGTTTGTGCGCACGCTGGCCGCGAACAAAGGCACCATCCTGTTCGTCGGCACCAAGCGTCAGGCCCGCGAAATCGTGATGGAAGAGGCGCAGCGTGCCGGCATGCCTTACGTCGATTCGCGTTGGCTGGGCGGCATGCTCACCAATTACAAAACCGTCAAAGGTTCGATCAAGCGCTTGAAAGAACTCGAAGCGATGGTTGCCGATGGTTCGCTCGAAAAATTGTCGAAAAAAGAAGGGCTGATGTTCTCCCGCGAAATGGAAAAGCTGCAACGTTCCATGGGCGGCATCAAGGACATGGGCGGCGTGCCGGATGCGATTTTCGTCATCGACGTTGGCTTCCACAAAATTGCCGTCACCGAAGCGAAAAAATTGGGCGTGCCGATCATCGGTGTGGTGGATACCAATAACTCGCTCGACGGTGTGGATTACGTGATCCCCGGCAACGACGACTCGACCCGTGCGATCCGCTTGTACGCACGCGGCGTCGCCGATGCGATCCTCGAAGGCCGCAGCCAGGTCATTCAGGAAATGGTGAAGCCAGGCGAGGAACTCGTCGAAGTCACCGAAGACGAAGCTAAATAAGTTTGAATGCGGAAAAAGGGGCTCCGGCCCCTTTTTTTTAAGCTACAGCGAATCGAATTGAAAATAACGAAACACGAATAGGAATGGCAATGGCGGAAATTACAGCAGGAATGGTCAAAGAATTGCGCGAGAAAACCGACGCGCCGATGATGGAATGCAAACGCGCGCTGACCGAAGCGGGCGGAGATATGGAGCGCGCCGAGGAAATATTGCGCGTGAAATTGGGTAGCAAAGCCAGCAAGGCCGCGAGCCGCGTGGCAGCCGAAGGCGTAGTGGCGATTTATATTTCCGGCGACCAAAAATTGGGTGCCATTGTTGAAGTGAACTGCGAGACCGACTTCGTTGCGAAGAACGACGACTTTCTGGCACTGTCCGCGAAGCTCGCGGAGCTGGTGGCAACACAAAACCCGGCTGACGTGACGGCCTTGTCCGCGCTCACCATCAACGGCACCAGTGTCGAAGATAGCCGCAAGGCATTGATCGGCAAGATCGGCGAAAACATGTCGATCCGGCGTTTCGTGCGCGTGCCCGCCAAAGGGTCGTTGAACAGCTATATCCACGGCGGATCCAAGGTCGGTGTGCTGATCGATATCACCGGCGGCGATGTGACGTTGGCCAAAGATATTTCGATGCATATTGCGGCATCCAAACCGGTCGCGTTGTCGAGCGCCCAGGTGCCTGCCGAACTGGTGGAAAAAGAGCGCGAAATCGCCCGCCAAAAAGCCGCTGAATCGGGCAAGCCGGCCGAGATCGTCGCGAAAATGGTCGAAGGCTCTGCTGCAAAGTATTTGAAGGAAGTTGCATTGCTGAGCCAGCCGTTCGTGAAGGACGACAAAATGACGATCGAAGCGCTGTTGAAGTCCAAGGGGGCTGCCGTCAATTCGTTCACGCTGTACGTGGTCGGCGAAGGTATCGCCAAGAAAGTCACTGACTTCGCGGCGGAAGTCGCGGAAGCGGCGGCAGCGGCCAGTCGATAAGCAATACGGCGGGGAAGCGGATATTCGCTTCCCCGTTTGTCTTTACCCGCCGATTCCAGCCCGATTGCGGACACAATCCGCGTTCAGACTTAGAAACACTCAGGAGCCCCGATGACGCCGAAATACAAACGAATCCTCCTCAAATTGTCCGGTGAAGCGCTGATGGGCGACGATGCGTACGGCATCAATCGCCCGACCATTCAGCGCATCGCGGCGGAGATCAAAAGCGTCGCGGATCTGGGGGTGGCGATGGGCATCGTCATCGGCGGCGGCAATATTTTTCGCGGTGTCTCCACCAGCGCTGCCGGCATGGATCGCGCCACCGCCGATTACATGGGCATGCTCGCCACCGTCATGAATTCGCTTGCGCTGCAGGATGCCTTGTCGAAGGCCGGGCTGATTCCGCGTGTGCAATCTGCAATCAATATCGAATCCGTAGTCGAGCCTTACGTGCGCCCGAAAGCCATGCAATACCTCGAAGAGGGCAAAGTGGTGGTGTTCGCCGCCGGCACCGGCAACCCTTTTTTCACCACCGATACGGCGGCCGCGTTGCGCGGGGCTGAAATCGGCGCCGAAATCGTCCTGAAAGCCACCAAAGTCGACGGTGTTTATACGGCTGACCCCAAGACAGACAAGACCGCGACGCGCTATCATCAGCTTTCGTTTGACGAGGCCATCGTCAAAAATCTTAAAATCATGGATGCTACGGCGCTGGCGTTGTGCCGGGACCAGAAGTTGCCGATCAATGTATTCTCGATCTTCAAAGAAGGTGCGCTGAAACGCGTGGTGCTGGGTGAAGACGAAGGCACGCTGGTTCACGTATAGGTCGGTTTCCTAGTCGAGTACGCGGAGCGAGAAATGAACGTCGCAGATCTGAAAAAGCAATCCGAAACCCGCATGGCGAAATCGCTGGAGACGTTGAAAAACGATCTTGGCAAAGTCCGCACGGGGCGCGCGCATTCGGGCATTCTCGATCACATCCAGGTCGAGTATTACGGCGCAATGGTGCCGCTGCGGCAAGTTCCCAACGTAAATTTATCGCACGCGCGAACGATCACCGTGCAGACGTACGAGAAAAAACACAGCAAGACCATCGAGAAGGCGATTCGCGATTCCGACCTCGGCCTGAATCCCATTTCGGCCGGTGACGCGATCCGCGTGCCGATGCCCTCATTGACTGAAGAGCGCCGCAAAGAACTCGCGAAGATTGTGAAAAGCGAAGGCGAGCACGCCAAGGTGGCGGTACGAAATATCCGCCGCGACGCGAATACCGGGTTGAAGGATGCGCTAAAAGCGAAGACCTTGCCCGAGGATGCGGAGAAAAAAGCGCAGGACGATATCCAGAAACTCACCGACCGCTTCATTCACGATATCGACAAAGCCGTCGCGGAAAAAGAAAAGGATTTGATGTCGGTGTAGGTTGTTGTCCGACCTGCCGCCATCTGCGCGCCATGCATGAGAGTTCCACCCAATCGATTCCCGAGACCGGCGACGTGCCGCGTCACATCGCGATCATCATGGATGGTAACGGTCGTTGGGCCAAGCAGCGCTACATGCCGCGCGTTGCGGGCCACAAACGCGGTGTCGAATCGGTGCGCGAAACGGTCAAAGCGTGCGGTGAACTCGGCGTCGAGTACCTCACCCTGTTCGCATTCTCCAGCGAAAATTGGCGGCGACCCGCCGACGAAGTTTCGGTGCTGATGCAGCTCTTCATCCGCGCGCTCGAAAGCGAAGTCGCGAAACTGCATGAAAATCGCATCCGCTTCAAAGTGGTCGGCGACCTGTCGCCGTTCGATCCGCGCATCCGCGACCTGATTACCTCGGGTGAAACGCTCACCGCCAACAACGAAAAGCTCACCCTCACCGTCGCCGCAAACTACGGCGGTCGCTGGGACATCCTGCAAGCGGCCAACAAAGCGCATCAGCTAAAACTCCAGCAAGCACGAGCCTCGCAGGCCGAAAGTACCCGGAACGCCGCGCCAGTTCTTGATCTGCCCAACGCGCTCCCAATGGAGACCGAGGCCATTAGCGAAGCGGAATTGGCCGCCCATCTCGCCATGGCGTACGCACCGGAACCGGATCTTTTCATCCGCACCGGTGGCGAAGAGCGCATCAGCAATTTCCTGCTTTGGCAATTGGCCTACACGGAATTTTATTTCACGCCGGAATTGTGGCCCGATTTTGGCCGCGCCGGATTGATGAAAGCGATCAATTCCTATCGCACGCGTGAACGTCGCTTCGGCCGCACCAGCGAACAAGTCACACCGCTGACCCACGCCGCCGCCGCTGGCGCGGCATAGCGGATCTTCCGCCGCGTGCTGAAAACCCGCGTCATCACCGCACTCATGATTTTGCCGATCGTATTGATCGCGCTATTTGCGTTTCCGGTCTGGGCGTGGGCGATGTTTGCGGTCGGTATTGCGATGGTGGCGTGTTGGGAGTGGAGCCGACTCAGTCAAATGAATGCGTCGCAGGCGGTTTTTTTCCTTGTCGGCTCACTACTTATTGCAACCGCAATTTGCGTCGCCACTTTTCGGCCTGACGGCGGAATGGAATTTGCGGCATTCAAGCGGCCCGTCCTGGCAATTGCCGTCGTTTTCTGGATGATCGCGGCACCGTTGTGGCTCGCCAATACTTGGCACCCGGGATCGATGTGGTTGCGCGGCCTGACGGGTTGGGTGGTGATTTTTCCGATGGCGGTGGCGTTGATTTCATTGCGTGAGATCAGCCCGTGGCTATTGCTGTCGTTCGCGGCGATTGTCTGGGTGGCCGATATCGCCGCCTATTTCGTGGGCCGCCGGTTTGGCCGTCACAAATTGGCCCCGGCCATCAGTCCCGGCAAGACCCTCGAAGGTGTGGCGGGCGGGCTCGCGGGCGTAGTGCTGTTCTTTTTCGCATGGCAATTCTTGACGACAAACTTAGCGATAAATGCGCAGCCTTGGGTGCTTGAATTGCACGCGCATCGATTCGCCCTGTTTGCCTTGTTTGTGGTGCTGGCACTCGTGTCGGTGCTGGGTGATTTGTTCGAGTCCTGGATGAAACGCGGTGCTGGCATGAAGGATTCAAGCAACTTGCTGCCCGGCCATGGCGGCGTGCTGGACCGCATCGATGCACTGACTTCCACCCTGCCGCTGGCGGCACTGTATGTGATGTTCATGCTGCCCCCGCACGGAAATTGAAGCGATGAAAAATATCGCCATTCTTGGCTCCACCGGTTCGATCGGCGTCAGCACACTTGATGTGATCGCGCGCCATCCCGATCGTTTTAACGTGTTTGCACTTTCAGCCGCCACCCGCATGGAAGCGCTTGCCGAGCAATGCCGCGTCTACGCGCCGCGATTCGCCGCCGTTCCCGATCCGCAGCACGCCGATGATCTCAAGAAGCGTCTCGCCGCGCTGAAGCTCGCCACCGAAGTCGTCTCCGGAGATGGCGCCTTGCCGATGATTGCCTCGCACGCGGATACCCACATGGTGATGGCGGCCATTGTCGGCGCAGCCGGCTTGCCTTCGTCGCTCGCGGCGGCGCGCGCAGGCAAGGTGGTAATGCTCGCCAATAAAGAAGCGCTAGTGATGGCGGGCGCAATCTTCATGGACGCCGTGCGTGAACATGGCGCGACACTGCTGCCGATCGACAGCGAACACAACGCCGTGTTTCAATCGCTACCGAAGAACTTCAACGCGGGCCTCGCAAAAACCGGCGTGCGGAAAATCATTCTCACTGCCTCGGGCGGCCCATTCCGCAACCGCGCGCTTGCCGATCTCGCCAATGTCACGCCCGACGAAGCCTGCGCGCACCCCAATTGGGTGATGGGCCGGAAAATTTCCGTTGATTCCGCGACCATGATGAACAAGGGTCTGGAGGTGATTGAGGCGCGTTGGTTGTTCGATGCGCGGCCCGAACAAATCGACGTACTCATCCACCCGCAGAGCATCGTGCATTCGATGGTCGAGTATCTCGACGGTTCTGTGCTCGCGCAGATGGGCAACCCCGACATGCGCACGCCGATTGCCTACGCGCTCGGCTATCCCGAGCGAATTGCCGCGGGGGTGTCGCCACTCGATCTTGCGAAAGCCGGCAAGCTCGAATTCGAGACACTCGATTTGCATCGCTTTCCCTGCGTGCGTCTGGCCTACGACGCCCTCACGCGCGGCGGCACGGCACCCGCCGTCCTGAACGCGGCCAATGAAATTGCGGTCGAGGCATTCCTTGGCGGCGAACTTCCGTTTCTCGATATTCCCGATGTGATCAAGGAAGTATTGGCCGCGACAACGATCTTGCAGGCGGTCACGCTCGACGACATCATGTCGGCCGATACTGCGGCCCGCGCGCTGGCCCGCGAACGTATTTCGTTTCGCGCGCTCCAATTGGCAACAGCAGCGACCGCCGAATAATCCGGGATATTCAAATTGAGCGTTCTTGTCACCATCCTCGCATTCATTCTCGCCATCGGCATACTCGTCACGATCCACGAGCTCGGGCACTACTGGGCGGCGCGCTACTGCGACGTGAAAATCCTGCGGTTTTCGATCGGCTTTGGGCGACCGCTGTGGCTCTCGCGGCGCGGGCCGGATCAAACCGAATGGGTTGTCGCCGCGCTGCCGCTCGGCGGCTACGTGAAAATGGCCGATGAGCGTGATGAGTCGGTGGATGCGAAAGACCGCACCCGGGCATTCAACAACAAAAGCGTGTGGCAGCGTATCTTCATCGTTGCGGCGGGGCCGATCGCGAACTTTTTGC
>JANPBQ010000052.1:0-21468 GCA_031430555.1 Betaproteobacteria bacterium | reverse complement strand
TTTGTTTATCGAATTTTTTCAGGGCTTCGTCAACCACGCGCTCGCCACGCTGCACATCGACAATCTGCGCGGCGTGAATTCGCATCACCAGGCGGAAACGATTTTCAAAGCGTTCGGTCGTGCATTGCGCATGGCCTGCGAAGTCGATGCCCGCGCCGCCGGCATTCTGCCCTCCACCAAAGGCTCTCTCTAACTCATCTCCGGTTCAGCATGAAAAAGCTGGTGGTGATCGATTATGGAATGGGCAATTTGCGCTCGGTGGCGAAAGCGTTCGAGTTCGTCGCGCGCGAGTCGAGTCTGCCTTTCAATGTCTCGATCAGTAGCTCGCCTGCCGCCGTCGATGCGGCCGACCGCGTGGTATTTCCGGGCCAGGGCGCAATGCCGGATTGCATGCGCTTTTTGCGCGAAAGCGGATTAGAAGTCGCCGTGCGCCGTGCGGCGGCAGAAAAGCCCTTCTTCGGCGTGTGTGTTGGCATGCAAATGTTGTTTGACCGCTCGGAGGAAGGCGACACCATCGGGCTTGGCATTGTGAACGGAATCGTCAAACGATTTCATCCGACGGAACATGCGCTGAAAGTCCCACACATGGGCTGGAATCAAGTCGTTCAAACCTCCCCCCGGGCTTTGTGGCAAGATATCCCCAGCGGAGAACGATTTTATTTCGTGCATAGTTTTTACTGCGTGCCAACCGAGTCCAACATCACGGCGGCGACCACCGAATATTCTGGAAACTTTACGGCAGCCATCGCGCAGGCCAATATTTTTGCCACTCAATTTCATCCCGAGAAAAGTCATCGCGCCGGCCTTCAGCTCTATCGGAATTTTCTGAATTGGCAACCTTGACCGCATTCGCCCTTCCCCATCGCGCCGCCCTCCATCTCCTCCATAATTTCCACTATCTCCTTTCAACTCTCATCGAGAAATACTTACGACGATGCTGATCATTCCGGCCATCGATATCAAAGACGGTAAATGCGTGCGCCTGGAGCAAGGCGTGATGAGCTCCGCGACCATCTTCTCTGACAAAGCGGGTGAAACCGCGGCCAAGTGGAAAGGCCTCGGGGCGACTCGTCTGCACGTGGTGGATTTGAACGGTGCCTTCGCCGGCAAACCGAAAAATGAAGCCGCGATCAAGGAAATTGTCGCGGCGATGAACGATGAAGTGCCGATCCAGTTGGGCGGCGGTATCCGCGATCTGGAAACCATCGAGCGTTATCTCGATGACGGCATCACCTGGATTGTCATTGGCACAGCCGCAGTGAAAAGCCCCGGCTTTTTGCATGAGGCTTGCGACGCCTTTCCCGGCCATATCATCGTGGCGCTGGATGCGAAGGATGGCAAAGTCGCGACCGACGGCTGGTCGAAATTGACTGGCCACGATGTGATCGATCTCGCCAAACGCTTTCAGGATTACGGCGTCGAAGCCGTGCTGTACACCGACATCGGCCGCGATGGCATGATGTCGGGCGTCAACATCGAGGCGACCGTGAAACTCGCCAAAGAACTCACCGTACCCGTGATTGCCAGCGGAGGGCTGAATAGCCTGGACGATGTAAAGAAACTGATGGCCGTGCAAGACGAAGGCATCATGGGCGTCATCACCGGACGCGCGATTTACGAAGGCACGCTCGATTTCACGAAGGCGGTCGCGTTGGCGTCTAAAGCGGGCACGTGAGACGGTTTCATCGCCAAAGCAAACACTAGCACCGGTGCGCTTTTCCAGCCACTTTCCATCCGAACTCCTCGCCAAATATAGAGTTTGGCACATTTTCCAACTTCCCCATGCTCGCCAAACGCATCATTCCCTGTCTCGACGTCAATGCCGGTCGCGTCGTCAAAGGCGTCAACTTCATCAATCTGCGCGATGCGGGCGATCCGGTTGAAATCGCGAAACGCTACAACGACGAGGGCGCCGACGAAATCACGTTTCTTGATATCACGGCGAGCTCGGATCAGCGCGGCTTGATATTGGAGATCATCGAACGGGTGGCCGATCAGGTGTTCATCCCGTTGACGGTCGGCGGCGGCATTCGCGTAGTTGACGACGTGCGACGATTGATGAATGCGGGTGCCGACAAGATCAGCATCAATACATCGGCGGTGACCGATCCCAATTTGGTGAGTGTGGCGGCCAATCGATTCGGCTCGCAAGCCATTGTGGTGGCGATCGACGCCCGCAAACGCACAGGTGGTACGGGCTGGGAAGTGTTCACACACGGTGGCCGCACTGCGACGGGGTTGGATGCAGTCGAGTGGGCGGCAAAAGTCACGGCGCTGGGTGCGGGCGAAATTCTTTTGACGAGCATGGATCGCGACGGCACAAAATCCGGTTTCGATCTTGCGCTCACGCGCGCGGTCGCTGATGCGGTGAGCGTGCCGGTGATCGCGTCCGGTGGCGTGGGCACGCTGGAGCACTTGGCGGAAGGCGTGCTTGAAGGGGGTGCCGACGCGGTGCTCGCGGCGAGCATTTTTCACTTTGGCGAGTTCACTGTTGGCGAAGCCAAGCAGCACCTCGCCGCGCGCGGTATTGAGATGAGGTTGTGATGCCATGAGTGCTAACGCCACCACGCAAGTCCTCGATCAAGTCAAATGGAATGAACACGGTCTGGCGGCGGCAATCGCGCAAGACGCGGCGTCACTCGAAGTCTTGATGCTGGCGTGGATGAATCCGGAATCGTTGCGGTTGACGCTGGAAACCCATGAAGCGCATTACTGGTCGCGCTCCAGGCAGACACTTTGGAGAAAAGGCGAAACCTCGGGTCATTTCCAGCGGGTGAAGGAAATTCGCCTCGATTGCGATGGCGATGCGATATTGATGAAGATTGAACAAGTGGGTGGCATTGCTTGTCATACCGGGCGCAGGCGTTGCTTTCATCGCTTGTTCGAGGATGGCCGCTGGGTGGTGCATGAGGGTCATGAGCCCGTGCTAACATCGCCCGGGAAATTTGCCGGCTAGGTGGAAATACTGATTGTTTATTTCCCGTTCGCCCTGAGCTTGTCGAAGGGCTGGATGCACGAGGCCCTTCGACAAGCTCAGGGCGAACGGGGTATTTTGACGATACGAACAGCATTGGGCTAGATGGACGAATTTGATCCCGATGAAACCCTGAAACGCGAATGAACAATTGCGAAATTCTTTTCCGGCTGGAAACCCTGCTCCACGAGCGCAAGCGCGCGGCGCCGGCATCGTCCTACGTGTCCGCGCTGTACGCGAAAGGCCTGGATGCGGTACTGAAAAAAGTCGGCGAGGAAGCGACCGAGGCGATACTTGCCGCCAAAGGAGACGACCGCGAACATCTCACGCGCGAGGCCGCCGATCTCATTTTCCACACGCTCGTCATGCTCGCCGCAAAAGATGTGGCGCTTGAAGATGTCATGGCTGAACTCGAGCGGCGCGAAGGCACCACGGGATTGGATGAAAAGAAAGCACGGGTGGCCTCATGACGACCAACGACACCATTTTCGGCAAGATTCTGCGCGGCGAGATTCCGTCGAAGAAAGTCTATGAAGACGATGATGTGTTTGCATTTCACGACATTCACCCGGTCGCCGAGGTGCATTTTCTGATCATCCCGAAGAAGTACATTCCGACACTCGCCGATGCCGAGCCCGGCGACTCGGCGTTGCTGGGAAAGATGTTGTCGTTGGCACCGGTGCTCGCCAAACAGCAAGGCCTGACCGACGGCTTTCGCACCGCCATCAACACTGGGCGGCTCGGGCGGCAGGACGTGTATCATTTGCACATACACGTGTTCGGCAACAAGCCGGGTGCCGCGCCGCTCAACGTGATGTTGAGCCAGTAAATTATTGCCGCCAGGGCCGATTTTGATCATTGACCTTGACGGCGGCAACCAGCGAATTCAAGGAGAAAATCATGGGTAGCTTTAGCATTTGGCATTGGCTGGTCGTACTCGTCATCGTGTTGGTCATTTTTGGCACGAAAAAACTGCGCAATATTGGCGGCGATTTGGGCGGTGCGGTCAAGGGCTTCAAGGACGGCATGAAGGGCGAAGGCGAAGCGGGAACTGATGGCGCAAAAAAACCCGATCAAGTGACCGGCACCACGTTTGAGGGCGAAGTGAAGGATAAGCAGAAGAGCTGAAGGCAGTAACGGTCAGGGCGTCACGGGTGACGTGTGACAGTGGCCCGTCCGGCCGCAGTCAAGCGTCACGCCTTCACCGTCACGCCTCAACAGTCACCCGTCACGCCCCTATCGTCACCAATTCATGTTTGACATCGGATTATCCGAACTCATGGTCATCGGCGTCGTGGCACTCGTCGTGCTCGGCCCCGAACGCCTGCCAAAAGTTGCGCGCACAGCGGGCCATTTATTCGGTCGATTGCAGCGCTACGTTGCGACCGTCAAAGCGGATCTCAACCGCGAAATGGAGATGTCCGAATTTTCGAAAGTGAAACAGGAAGTTCAGGACGCGGCGCGCGCGTTCGAACAAAGCGCGCAGCAAACGACGGCATCAATGGAAGCAGAAGCGCGCGCCTTGAGCGACTCCATCGAGAAAGCCGCCGCACCCGAGACCGCGTCCGCACCCGCTGCATCCATGACGCAAACCGAGCTGCTGACCGCGCAGGAGCAAGGGCTTGCGGACGCCCCGAAATCGGCCACCCAAGATTCAACGCCCACATCCGCCAAACCAACGCGTGAGAAATCGCCCCACACCACACCCGATGCAATCGCGCCGGCGCATCAGGGCATGCTGGATTTCGGCATTGAGCCGATACGAGCCGCGCAGAAGGCATGCGCCGCGCCATCGAGCCCGCGGCCATGAATACAACCACTACCGAAACATTCGTTTCGCACCTGATCGAGTTGCGCGATCGGCTGATGCGCGTGCTCATCGTCTTCGGCATCCTGTTTTTCGCGTCATTCTTCTGGCCGACCTGGCCGGTGCTGTATTCGCTGTTTGCGCAGCCGTTGATGGCCGCGTTGCCGACCGGCGGGCAAATGATTTCCACCGATGTGGTCGGCGTGTTTCTGGTGCCAATGAAGATCGCCGCGTTATCGTCGCTGCTGGTGATGCTGCCTTACGCGCTCTATCAGGCGTGGGCGTTTGTAGCACCCGGCTTGTATCTCCATGAAAAGAAATTCGTCATGCCGCTGGTGGTGTCATCCACTCTGCTGTTTTTCGCCGGCATGGCGTTCGCCTATTTTCTGATTTTTCCGATGGTGTTCAAATTCATGGCGTCATTCGCGCCGCAGGGCGTTGCGTGGATGACGGACATCGAAAAATATTTCGGTTTCGCGCTCTCGATGTTCGTGGTGTTCGGCATTACTTTCGAGACGCCGGTGGTGGTGGTGCTGCTGGTGAAAATGGGGCTGGTGTCGGTCGAAAAACTCAAAGAAATCCGCCCGTATGTGTTCGTCGGCGCGTTCATCGTCGGCGCGATATTCACGCCGCCGGATGTGCTATCGCAGTTCGCGTTGGCGATACCGCTATACATCCTCTATGAAGCGGGTATTCTGTGCGCGCAATTGCTGGTGACGGCAAAGCCGGCAGAAGTTGAGCCGAGTTAAATTCAGCGGCCCGGGTTAATGCGAGGGGGTCGCGGTCGCTTTGCGATTTGCACCGCCAATTCAAGGTCCTTTTGCTGCCGGGTCACGGTGAATTTTGCTTTGTCGCCGGGTTTCAGCGCCGCGATGATCGCCATGGCGGCGACACTATCCTGAATCGACTTGCCCTCGATCTTGTAGATCACGTCGCCGACCTTCATGCCGGCGCTGTCGGCGGGCCCGCCGCGCGTTACTTGCGCGACCAGGGCACCGCGCGCGGCGGATAGTTTCAACGCCTCCGCAATTTGCGGCGTAATGTCTTGCGGCGCGATGCCGATGAATCCGCGGGTGACCGAGCCTTGCGCGATGATCTGTTCCATCACATCTTTCGCCATCGAAATCGGGATCGCGAAGCCGATGCCGAGCGAGCCGCCGGTCTGTGAGTAAATCACGCTGTTGATGCCGATCAGATTGCCATTCACATCCACCAGCGCGCCACCGGAATTACCCGGATTGATCGCCGCATCGGTTTGAATAAAGTTTTCATAGCGATTGACACCAAGGCGATTACGCGCGAGGCCGCTGATGATGCCCATGGTCACCGTCTGGCCGACGCCGAACGGGTCGCCAATGGCCAGCACCACATCGCCAACTTGCGACTTGTCGGATTGCCCGAGCGTGATCGGCGTGAGGCCTTTGCCCTCGACACGAAGTACCGCAAGATCGGTTTCGGGATCGGTGCCCACGACTTTTGCGGGAATTACCCGACCGTCGGCAAACGCCAGTTGAATGTCGTTGAAGCCGTTCACCACATGATCGTTGGTCAGCACATAGCTGCCTTTTTCGTCGGCGCTGATGATGACGCCCGAGCCGAGGCTGCCTTGCGTTTCCGATTCCTCGCTGTTTTCCTCGGGTTGACCAAAGAACCGCCGCAATGAGGGATCGTTGAGTAGCGGATGGCGCGCTACTCGCGTTTCGCGCGACGAGGAAATATTCACTACCGATTGCATGGCGCGCTTGGCGGCATCCGCGTAACTTAATCGCAGGTTTCCCTGATTGGCCACCGACACCAATCCGCCGGGCGAGAACCCTGATTCACGGATTTCGACGACGTTGGGTCGCCACGGATTCCAGTCCGGACGAATCAGGGTGACCACAAACACCACCGCAAGGGTGATGGTCACGAATTCCGCAAAAATGATCCAAAGTCGTCGCATGGCGCCTGAATAAATGACTAAAGAGTAGGTATGCGGTCAGGATACTGGTTTTCAAGAACAAAAAAAGGCAGCGGGTTCGCCGCTGCCTTGACTTACTGCCGTAATGTAAGTGCCTACTTCTTCAGAGAGTCTCTGATTTCACGAAGAAGTAAAACATCTTCCGCCGTGGGTGCCGGTGGCACCGGAGGTGCTTCTTTCTTCATGCGGTTCAATTGCCTGACCATCAGAAATACGATGAACGCCAAAATCGCAAAATTCAGTGCGATCGTGATGAAGTTACCGTAGGCAAACACCGGGACGCCCGCCTTCTTGACTGCTTCCAGCGTCATCGTCGTTCCAGCCGGGACATCTTTCAGCGCAACAAACATGTCGGAAAAATTGAGGTTGCCCAACAATCGTCCAATGATCGGCATGATCAGATCATTGACCACGGAATCGACAATCTTGCCGAACGCGCCACCAATGATGACGCCGATCGCCAGATCCATTACGTTGCCCTTTACGGCGAACTCCTTGAATTCAGACATAAAACTCATAGTTTTTGCTCCCAGTGCGAAGTTATAGGAAAGTTGATCTAAAACCGGCGAAGCATACCCACCAACCACAGTCGATAGTGTGAACGATTGTTGACCGCATGGAACCGGGTACCGTACTGCGCAATTATTGAGCGTTTTTCGCGTACCGATACGACTTTGTTGCCTCAGGGGGCTTTAAGTTTGCCTATGCTATCGGATAAAATAAGGGGTTGGTTTCCCATCCCTCCGCCGAGACGGGCTTTTTCCTGCTGTTCCCGGCGCAATAACGCGAAAAAGAACCGATTCCATGAGCGCAATCGTCCTGAATGAAGTTGATCCCAAAAAGCGCCGATTTCTGATCGCCGCAACCTCGGCCGTCGGCGCGGTTGGCACGGTCGCCGTGGTGGTGCCGTTTGCCTTGAGCATGCGCCCCTCGGCAAAAGCACTGGCAGCCGGTGCCCCCGTCGAATTTGACCTGTCCAAACTGGAACCGGGCCAGATCGTCACCATCGAATACCGCGGCGCACCGCACTGGGTGATTCGCCGCACGCCGGAAATGGTCGCGCAATTGGCGAAAAACGACGCCGTTCTCGCCGACCCAAAATCCGAGATTTCCAGCCAGCCAGCATTCGCCAAGAATGCGCACCGTTCCAGCAATCCGGAATTTTTTGTCGTCAAAGGCGTTTGCACGCATCTCGGCTGCTCACCGACGTTCCGTAAAGAAATCGGCCCGGCCGACTTGGGTGCCGATTGGCCGGGCGGTTTTTTCTGTCCGTGCCATCAATCCAAATTCGACATGTCCGGGCGCGTCTTCAAAGGCATGCCGGCACCGAAAAACCTGGTCGTCACCCCATATAAAGTCGCCGGCACGACGCTCGTGATCGATGCCGACATGAAGGGAGCCTAAGCGATGGCACACACGCCCAAGACCGCCATTGCACCGCCGATTCCCGGTGTGCTCGGCAAGTTGATCGTCTGGACCGACGCGCGCTTTCCGCTCGTCAAACTCTACAAAGAGCAGCTCACCGATTATTACGCGCCGAAAAATTTCAATTTCTGGTATTACTTCGGTGCGCTCTCGATGCTGGTGCTGGTGATGCAAATCGTCACCGGCATTTTGCTGACCATGAATTACAAACCGGACGCGAAGTTGGCGTTCGGCTCGGTCGAGTACATCATGCGCGATGTGCCGTGGGGCTGGATGATCCGCTACATGCACTCCACCGGTGCCTCGCTGTTTTTCGTCGTGGTCTATCTGCACATGATGCGCGGCCTGATGTACGGCTCCTACCGCAAACCGCGCGAACTGTTGTGGATTTTCGGCTGCCTGATTTATCTTTGCCTGATGGCCGAGGCATTCTTCGGCTATCTGCTGCCATGGGGCCAGATGTCGTACTGGGGCGCGCAGGTCATCATCAATTTGTTCGCCGCCATTCCCTTGATCGGCGAGGATGTCGCCGTGTGGATTCGCGGCGATTACAACGTCGGCGATGCCACGCTGAACCGCTTTTTTGCGTTCCACGTGATTGCCATTCCGCTGGTGCTCCTGGGCTTGGTCGCGGCGCACTTGATGGCGTTGCGGGAAGTCGGCTCCAACAATCCCGATGGCATCGAAATCAAACTGAATCTCGATCCGAAAACCGGCACGCCGAGAGACGGCATCCCGTTCCATCCGTATTACACGGTGAAGGATATCGTCGGCGTGGTGGTATTCCTCGCGGTATTCACGGTGATCGTATTTTTCGCGCCTGAGATGGGCGGCTACTTCCTCGAACACGCGAATTTCGTGCCGGCCGACTCGCTGAAGACACCCGAGCATATTGCGCCAGTCTGGTATTTCACGCCTTTCTACGCGATGCTGCGCGCGGTGCCTTCCGAACTCGCCTCGTTCCTGCCAATCACCCAGTTCTACGGGGTCGCGATCATGGGCGCGGCGACGATGATTTTGTTTGCCTTGCCGTGGCTGGATCGCGGCAAGGTGAAATCGGTGCGCTACCGTGGGCCGCGCTACAAGGCTTTCCTGACCGCATTTGTCATCAGCTTCCTGGTGCTGGGTTATCTCGGCGTGGTGCCCACGACCGTGTGGGGCCAATTGCCGAAAGGGATGCCGCTGGTCGGCGGGATGGATTTGGCGACGCTGGCGGCCCGGATTCTCACGCTGGTCTACTTCTCCTTCTTCATCCTGATGCCGTGGTACACAAAAGTCGACAAGGAACTTCCGGAACCGGAAAGGGTGAACATCTAATGAAAACCGCGACGCTCACCACTTTCCCCGCAATGTGCAGCTTCCGTGCCGTAGCCGCGACCGTATTCGCCGCGTTGTTGATGAACACCGGCAGCGCGTTCGCCTCCAACGCCGACGTCTCACTGGATCGCGCGCCGATCAATTTGCATGACCAAGGCTCGCTGCAGCGTGGCGCGCGCAATTTCGTCAACTATTGCCTGAACTGCCACAACGCGGCCTTCATGCGCTACAGCGCGCTCACACAAATCGGCTTGACCGAGCAGCAAATCCGCGACAACCTGATGTTTACGACCGATAAATTCGGCGACACCATGGTCTCGGCGTTTGATGCGCAGGATGCGAAGGACTGGTTCGGCGGTGTGCCGCCTGATCTGACGCTCGCCGCCCGCGTGCGGGGTTCCGATTGGCTGTTCACATTCCTGCGCAGTTTTCACCGCGACGATTCCACGCCCACCGGCTGGAACAACACGGTGTTCAAAAACGTGGCGATGCCAAACGTACTGCACAATTTGCAAGGCACGCAGGTGATGGCTAAAGTCGGCGAAAAACGCGGTCACGACGGAAAAATGGAACCCGTCATGAAGTTGACCGTTGATCGCCCCGGCACCATGACGACCGCCGAGTACGATCTCTTCATCAATGACCTCGTGAATTACATGACGTTTATGGCCGAGCCGGTGCGCGCCGAGCGCAGGCAAATCGGCGTCATTGTGCTGTTCTTCCTGGTGTTCGCGTTTTTCGTGGCGCTGTGGTTGAAGCACGAATACTGGAAAGACGTTAAGTAGCGCGCAATCCAAAACCGGGCGACACCGATGTCGCCGCCAGCCGCGCACTCTTGCGCGGCTTGGCATTTCAAGCATTCAAGAAGTTAGATAAAACAGGTAAGCCGCCATGATGACTTTGTACTCGGGCACAACGTGCCCATTCAGCCACCGCTGCCGTATCGTGCTCTACGAAAAGGGCATGGATTTTCAGATCCTCGACGTCGATCTGATGAACAAACCCGAAGACCTCGCGGTGATGAACCCCTACAACCGCACGCCGGTGCTGGTCGAGCGCGATTTGATTTTGTACGAGTCGAACATCATCAACGAATATATCGACGAGCGTTTCCCGCATCCGCAATTGATGCCCGCCGACCCAGTGATGCGCGCGCGCGCCCGGTTGATTTTGTTCCGCATGGAAAATGAAATCTTCAATCATGTCGATACGATCGAGCGCGGCAAACAAAATCAGCACGACAAGGCGCGCCTCTATATTCGCGAAAACCTGATCCAGTTGGCACCGATTTTCGTCAAGCAAAAACACATGCTCGGCGACGAATTCTCGATGCTCGATGTTGCCATCGCACCGCTGCTCTGGCGGCTTGAGCACTATCAGATCGAGATGCCCAAAGCCGCCGCACCGTTGCTGAAATATGCCGAGCGTTTGTTTTCGCGTCAGGCGTTTATCGATTCGATGACGGCGTCTGAAAAGGCGATGAGGAAGTAAGTCCTCCGTTCGCGCCGGGCGTGATGCATGGCTGAATTGTCCACCAAGCCGTACCTGATCCGCGCAATCTATGAATGGTGCGCGGATTGCGGGTTCACGCCTTACCTAAACGTAAAGGTTGACACCAACACGCGCGTGCCGATGGAGTACGTGAAGAACGGCGAGATTGTGTTGTCGGTCGGCCAACAGGCGACGCGCAATCTCACGATCGGCAATGACTTGGTGCAATTCTCGGCGCGATTCAACGGTGTCTCGCGCGAGATCGCCGTGCCCATCTACGCAGTGCAAAGTATCTTTGCGCGCGAGAATGGTCGCGGCGTATTTTTCGACCCGGAAACCGCTCCTGGTCAGCCCGCAACACCCGCTTCGGCACCCGGCCCCGCCCTGCAATCCGTGCCCGTTCGCATCGCAACGAAAATTGGCGGCGACGCACCGGTTGCCAAAGCCGACGACGATCAAGGTCCACCCGACAAACCGAAAGCCCCGCCGCGCGGGAAATTGCGGGTCATCAAGTAGCATTCATTGCGGCAGAGACTTTTTTTGCCGTGTTGCAACCGCATCGCGGCGCAACAATGGCAGCATCGGCTCAATATTGATCAGTTGCCGGTATCCTGTTGTTTTCGCCCTTTTCGAGAGCACCCCATGAGCACATCCACGGTCGCCAATCTCCTCAAAGACAAAGCCGAACAATCCGCCGGCCGGAATTTGATTTCCGTGAGCCCCGATCTGGCGGTCGCCGACGCGGTGTCGATGATGGTCGAAAACGCGATCAGTTCGGTGCTCGTTATGGAGGCTGGCGAGTTTCTCGGTCTGATCACGTTGCGTGAAATTCTCAACGGCCTTAATGCGCACGGCGGCAACCTCATGCAATCGCCCTGCCGCATCGCGATGAAAGCCCATCCGCCGGTGGCCAAACCGGAAGACAGCGTCGATCACCTGCGCGGCTTGATGACCGAGTTGCATATCACCCATGTGCCGGTGATGGATCAGGGCGCCTTGGTGGGTATCTTGTCATTCCACGATATCGCGCGCAGTGCCATCAAGGATGTGGCGTTTGAGAACAAGCTGCTGAAGCAGTACATCAAGAATTGGCCGGAATAACTCGATGCAGAACGCCATTTGACGGGCATTCCCGGGCATTTTCAGTCTGAACACCTTGCCGGTACTAGAATTATTGCCTGCAACAACTGCCCATTGTGCCTGCGTTTCAGCATCCCAGCCATTCGACGGGCCAATGGAAGATCGCGTTCAGAAGTCTCCCATCGCTGAAAAATGTGGCGTCATCGCGCTCATGTGAAGGCGACCGAAGCCATGAGACCAGTCGAAGAGTTTGTGCTCGCTTCTATCGCTGCGTTTTGAACTTATATTAATGACGCGTTTCTCTGGCAATTGCGTGCAGCAACGTCAAGCAGCGCAACAATAAATCGCAATCGCATCTCGATTTTGAGGTCATTCTGGAATTGTGAGTTTCCGCAACCGACCCATAGTTGACGTAGCCGCGGCGCTAGACCGGTCATTCAAAAGAGGCAGAGCGGTCGTTCAGATGAACATCAGTGGTCGGGAAGCGCGGATTCGATATTGACATCGAACATTGCCCGCACTGCGGCGGGCAACTGAAGCTCTTCGCGGCCATCGAAGAACCAGCCGCCATCACCCGCATCCTTACGCATCTGGGGCTGGCCGCGCAGCCGCCACCGCGTGCGCCGGCCGTGCGGGTGGATCTGTTTGAGGCGGCATAAGAGACAAAACCGGACTCGTTTTTTGACAGGGCCGGGGGTGGCGTTCGGCCGGCGTTCGTGTTGTCGCTCGGACGGGAAGGAAATCGGGCCCGTTACGTCCGCGTTGGGCGGGGAAATTGTCAGCGAGGTTGAGAAAACGGCGGGGTTTGGGTGGCTGAGCGCGCGTTTGACCGCTCGTGCGTCATCGGCTACATTGAGGATTCTTGAAAAAGGGAGTTTGAAATTCCTATACCCCAATTTCACGCACCGCCTTCACACCATGCACTTCCCCCTTTGAAAAAGGGGGAAGGAGGGGGATTTCTCGGTCTTCAAAGAAATGGGAAATTCAAAATCGCGATCAAAGGGGTTTCCCGGTGCCTTTCCCTCATGCCGCACTCCCCCTTCCATCAAATCCATCAAATCCATCGAAACACCGAACCAACCTCGCCATCGCGCGTCCAACTCGGTTTGATTGCCTGGCCTTCGCACGGCCACCAATCATCCCCCATCCCTGAAACCGCCACCGCGGACGGGCCACCGCCACACAAGGGAGCCGCCGAATCATGAAAGTCCGTTTCTGGGGCACCCGGGGGTCGATCGCCACGCCGGGGCCGGGCACCAACCATTTCGGCGGCAACACCTCCTGCGTCGAGGTGACCACCGCCAGCGGCGGCCTGCTGATCCTCGATTGCGGCACGGGCGTGCATCCGCTGGCGACGAAGCTGATGGCCGAGAGCACCAAGGCCATCCACGCGAACATTCTCCTCGGGCATACCCACTGGGATCACATCCAGGGCTTTCCCTTCTTCACGCCGGCCTTTGCCAGCGGGAATTCGGTCGCGATCTATGGGCCGGAAGGCAGCCGCAGCTCGCTGCACGATGTGCTGGCCGGGCAAATGGAATACACCTACTTCCCGATCGAACTCAGCCAGTTGCCCGGTGCGATCACCTATCACGATCTCACCGAGGGCATCCACGCCATCGGCGGCGCGCGCGTCGCCACGCAATTCCTCAATCACCCGGCCATGACGCTCGGCTACCGCATCGAGGCCGACGGCGTGGTGGTGGTGTACCTGGTGGACCACGAACCCTATTCCGACGAACTCTGGCGCGCCGGCGCCGAGCCGGGGCAGATCGATTCCATTCTCCACGAAGGCGATCGCCGCCATGCCAAATTCATGGCCGACGCCGACCTGGTGATCCACGATGCCCAGTACACCCCCGAGGAATACCTCACCAAGAAGAACTGGGGGCATGGCACCTACGATTACGTGGTGCGCATCGCCGCCGCAGCGGGCGTGAAATGCGTGGCGCTCACCCATCATGACCCGGGCCACGATGACGCCTTCGTTGCCAACATCGAACGCGAGGCGCGTACGCTGGCGTCGCAGGTCGGCATGGGGCTCAAGGTGTTTTGCGCATACGAAGGCTGCGAACTGCACCCCGAGCCGCACGCCGCCGTCGAGCCGTTCGTCGCGGCCGAGCCGTTCCCGGCATCGGTGGCGGGACGCCGTTTCCACATCCTGGTCGTGGACGACCAACCCGACACGCTCATGCTGATCGTGCGCGCGCTGGAGCAGGATCACTACACCGTCAGCAAGGCGCCGAGCGGCGCGGAAGCGCTAAAGATGATCGATGAATACATGCCCGACCTGCTGGTGCTGGATTACAAGATGACCGGCATGGACGGTCTCGCGGTCATGAAGACGCTGCGCGCGAATCCGAAAACGCAGGACCTGCCGGTGCTGATGCTCACCAGCATGAGCGACGAACCCAGCACCCGCGCCGGTTTTGAAGCCGGCGTGACCGATTACGTGACCAAGCCGTTCTCGATTCCGCAACTGACGTCGCGGGTGCGCGCGTGCCTGGCGAGGACGCAGATGCGGTGAGGGGAGGTAAGGGGAATTGCGGCGGTCGCAGGTTAATAATCACCAAAAATCCCTCCCGGCCTCCCTTTAGAAAAGGGAGGAGGTCCCCTTTATGCACCGCCTTCCCACTATGCACTTCCCCCTTTCTAAAGGGGGATTGAGGGGGATTTTCAGTCGTCGATGAATTGACAGCCTGCGTAGGGTGCGCAAAGCGCACCCTACACTGGGACGAAGAACGCCTCGTAGGATGGGCAACGCGATGCGTAACCCATCCTACGATTTGAACCTTCCTTAAACTATTAAACCGGCTCAACCTCCTACGCCACCACCTCCACCCGATCCAGATAGCGCGTCAATTCCGCGACCCACCGCCGCGATGCGTCGTTGTCCGCGCTCACGGCGGCCTGCTCCAGTTCCGCGCCGATATCGGTGATCGCGTCGAACCCGTAACTTCCGCCGGCGCCTTTCATGCCGTGCCCCAGGCTTTCCACTGTCGCGAAGTCGCCTTTATCCAGCGCGCCCAGCATGGCGATCACGTCATGGCGGCGATTCTGCAGGAAGCCGGGGATCAGGTCGGCGAACTTGGGATCGGCACGCACCTGGATCTTTTCATCGCGGTTGTTCGTGCCGGGAGTGGAGGACGGCGAAACCTGGGAGTGTTCCTTGATTGCCTGCAGCAGCACTTCCTGCTTGATCGGCTTGGTCAGGTAGGCGGTGCAGCCGGCGGCCATGCATTTTTCCTGGTCGCCTTTCAGGGCGGACGCGGTCAAGGCGAGAATCGGCGTGGGCGGGCGATGATGTTCCTGTTCCCAGGCGCGGATGGCGCGGGTGGCGGTGAGGCCATCCATGACCGGCATTTGCCGGTCCATCAGCACCATGTCAAAGTGCCCGGCCATGAATTTTTCACAGGCGATGGCGCCGTTTTCAGCGACCTCGACCCGATAGGGCGCCTCTCGCAAGTAGGCAATGGTGATGATGCGATTGTCCGGCGAATCCTCTACCAGCAGGATATTCAGCGCCCGCAGCGGTGGATGAAGACCGGAATCGTCGGGCACGGCAGCCCGCCCGAACGCCCTCGCGCGGATTTCGAGCGGCACGGTGAAGGAAAAGACGCTGCCCTTGCTGACTTCACTTTCCACCGAGATGCGCCCGCCCATCAACTCCACCAGGCGTTTCGAAATCGTCAGCCCCAGGCCCGAGCCGCCGTAGCGCCGCGTGGTCGAGGAATCGGCCTGGGTAAAGCGCTCGAACACGTCGCCCAGTTTTTCGTTGGCGATGCCGATGCCGGTATCGGAAATCGTGAAGCGCAAGGTGCCCGGCGCGGCCCCCGCGGCCGCGGCCGTGACGCGCAAGGCGACTTCGCCGGACTCGGTGAACTTGATCGCGTTGCCGAGCAGATTGAGCAAGACCTGTCGCAGCCGCGTCGGATCGCCGACCAGATCGGTCGGCACTTTCGGCGCGATCTCGCACACCAGCGTCAGGCCCTTTTCGATGGCCTTCACGGCCACCATTTCCCGCACCTTTTCCAGCAGGTCGTTCAGGGAGAACGCGGTGTGTTCCAATTCGAGCTGCGAGGCCTCGACCTTGGACAGATCGAGGATGTCGTTGATGAGATTGAGCAGGTTATCGCCGGCGCGGCGAAAAATCTGCACGTACTTGTCCTGCTCGTCGGTGAGGGAAGTCTTGGCGAGCAGGTCGGCGATGCCGATGATCGCATTCATTGGCGTGCGGATTTCGTGGCTCATGCTGGCGAGGAAATCGGACTTGGCCTGGCTCGCCGTTTCGGCCATGGCGGTGGCCTGCTGCAATTCCGCTTCCACGCGCTTGCCCTCGGTCACGTCGCGCGCCGCCGCGAACACCCCCTGCAGCTTGCGGCCGCGATCGTAGAAGGTGGTGGCGTTGAAGGACACCACCGTCTGCTGGCCATCGAGATCGCAGGCCGTCAGCTCGTAATCGGTGACCTTTTTTTCACTCAGCACCTGCTTGATGGCCGCTTCGGCGCGCTCGGGATCGGTGAAGTAGCCCTTGAACGGTGCGCCGATCAGCTCATCGCGGGTGCAGCCGGTAAGTGCCTCCATCTGCTTGTTGACGTCGGTGATGATGCCGGCGGGGTCGGTGGTCATGATCGCGTCGATGTTGGATTCGATCAGCGAGCGCGTATAGAACTGCTGGTCGCGCAGGCGCTGGTCGAGCTTCATTTGCTCGGCCTCGACCAATTTGCGCGCGGTGTTGTCGGTACCGATCAAGAGGTAACCGATGATGGCGTCCTGCGCATCGCGCAAGGCCGTCACCGACACCACGGCCGGGAAGCGGCTGCCGTCCTTGCGGATGTAGGTCAGCTCGTAGATATCCTCAATGCCGCGCGAAGCCTTGAACACCAGCGCTTCAAACCCCGGCGTGATCGGTGTGCCCAGTTCGGCGCTCAACGCCTTGGCGCGTGCGATCACTTCCTGCGGGTCGGAAATATCGGCCGGGGTGATCTTGTTCATCACCTCGGCGGCGGTGTAGCCGAGCATGCGTTCGGCGCCGACGTTAAAAATCTGGATCACGCCTTTTGCGTCGGTGGCGATCGACGAAAAGTTGGCACTGTTGAAAATGGCGCTTTGCAAGGCGCCCGCCTTGAGCAACGCTTCCTCGGCCTGTTTGCGCGCGGTGTTATCCGTGCCGATCAGCAAGTAGCCGATCACCCCGCCGTGGTCATCACGCAGCGCGGTGACCGAGACGATGGCCGGGAAGCGGCTGCCGTCCTTACGGAAATAGGTGAGTTCGTAAATATCCTCGATGCCGCGCGAGGCCTTGAACACCAGCGCCTCAAACCCCGGCGTGATCGGCGTGCCCAGCTCCAGGCTCAAGGCCTCCGCCCGCACGATCACCTCCTGCGGATCCGAGATATCGGCCGGCGTGATCTTGTTCATCACCTCCGCCGCGGTATAACCGAGCATGCGCTCGGCGCCGACGTTGAAGATCTGGATCACGCCCTTGGCATCGGTGGCGATGGAGGAGAAATTGGCGCTGTTGAAAATGGCGCTTTGCAGGGCACCTGCCTTGCGCAACGCTTCCTCGGCCTGTTTGCGGGCTGTATTGTCGGTGCCGATCAGCAGGTAGCCGATGATGGCGTCCTGGTCATCGCGCAGCGCGGTGACGGAGACGATGGCGGGAAAGCGGCTGCCATCCTTGCGGATGTAGGTCAGCTCATAAATGTCCTCGATGCCGCGCGAGGCCTTGAACACCAGCGCCTCGAAACCCGGCGTGATCGGCGTACCCAGCTCCAGGCTCAACGCCTGCGCCCGCACGATCACCTCCTGCGGGTCCGAGATATCGGCCGGGGTGATCTTGTTCATCACCTCCGCCGCCGTGAAGCCGAGCATGCGCTCGGCGCCGACGTTGAAGATCTGGATCACGCCTTTGGCGTCGGTCGCAATCGATGAAAAGTTCGCGCTGTTGAAAATGGCTCGCTGCAGAGCGGCGCCGGCCTTGAGCAGGGCCTCATCCTCCTGCCGTCCCGGGTTCACGTCCCCCGCGCTCTCGACGTCTCCGATCCGCGTCCGCGCGCCGTGCTTCCTTTTGGCCATGATGGTGCCTCCGTTAACTGAGGCGCGCTTTCGTGGCCCACGGCGGCGATCCAAAATGGTGACCTGCCCCGCGATAGTGGTGTCAGTTATTAGATAGTAGAGTGCGGGAATGGAGGTTCGTTCGGTGGTGGGGGAGGTTTATGTGGGGTTTTGGCAAGAGGGAACCGTCGCTACCCACCGAAAATCCCTCTGTGAGCGGTATCAACACCTGCCCATGCGCCCAGCGCTGTCATGCGCCGCGCGCGCAAACCCGGCCCGCTACGAGCGCCACCGCCCCGAAGAAACCACGCTCTACCGCGTCGTGCAAGCGCACCTCGACACGTACCTCGCATTCGTTGACATTGAGACCGGCGGTGCCGGCCTGCCAACCTTTGTCACCGACGAGTTCGATGCGTTTCTGGCCTGCGGCATTCTCGCCCACGGCTTCCTGCGCCTCGCCTGCGACGGCTGCAAGGAAGGGAAACTGGTGGCCTTCTCGTGTAAGCGGCGCGGCATTTGCCCCTCGTGTGGCACACGGCGCATGGCCGAGGCGGCGGCCCATCTGATCGATCACGTCATCCCGAAGGTACCGGTGCGCCAGTGGGTGTTGTCGTTCCTGATTCCCCTGCGCAGCCTGTTCGCCGTCCATCCCGAATTGCTCGCACCGGTATTGCAGATCATCCATCGCTCGATTGCCACGTTTCTCTTCAAGCAGACCGGCATCAAGCGCGACCAGGCCGCCACCGGCGCAGTCACGCTCATCCAGCGCTTCGGCTCGGCCGCGAACGTCCGCTATACGGAAAATTCGAGCACGCCAGTGACAGACAGCAATTGGCCGATTTGAGTCGTTTAATTCTATGCGCACTTTCGACGCAGTAGGCCCCGTCCGCTTTCAACAACCAAACGTTTCATTGAGTCATTTTCCAACTTGAAAGGTCGCGCAGCGATTGATCCCAGCGCGTCTGGGCATGCCTGCAGCGCAATCAATCAAGCTTTACGCCGGTGTCGTTGATGAGCTTCGTCCAGACAGGCAAATCCGCTTGCCAGAACCGATAGAATTCTTCTGCGGGCAAAAACTTTGGATCGGCACCATAGGTGTTCAAACGCTGCTGCACATCGGGCAGATTTAGGAAGTCGAGCACGATTTTTTTCCAGCGCGCTACCGTCTCAGCAGGCAAATTGGCGGGCCCCACCAGCCCCATCCAGCCGACCGCCGCAAAAGCAGGCGAGGAACCACCTTGCTCGGCAAATGTCATCACCTCCGGAGCCGCCTGGCTTCGATGCGAGCCAGTTAAAGCAATCGCCTTCACCGCGCCGCTTCGCAGGTGGGGCTGCATGCTACCAACACTACCGGACGCGATCTGAATCTGCCCACCAACCAAGTCTTGGATCATCGGCGCCTCGCCTTTGTAGGGAACATGCACAAGAGAAAGTTGATAGCTCTTATTCAGCGCCTCGCACACTATATGCCCCGCTGAGCCTGGTGCCCAGGACCCAAAGCTGAGGTCCTTTCGCGAACGTGAGTAGGCCACAAGTTCCTGCAAATTTGCTGCGGGAACAGATTTGTGAACGGTTGTTACTATAGGTACCGTGGCGAGCAGTGCGATGTAAGTGAAATCGCGATTCGGGTCATAGGGCAGTTTCTGGTACAGCGCCGTATTGTTGATCAGCGAGCCCGACAGCGTGAGAAAAAGGGTACGCCCATCGGCCATAGACTTGGCGACGTTCTCCGCCGCGATAATCGTGCCCGCCCCGGGCTTATTGTCAACGATGATCTGCTGATCTAGGACCTTGCCGCCGTGCACTGCCAAAAGTCGTGCGAAGCTGTCGACCATTCCTCCCGGCGGGTAACCGACAACGATCCGGATGGGCTGTGCGGCGGATCCAAACGCAAGTCCTGAAAACTGCGTCGCCAGTTCTACCGACGCAATCGTGATAAACCGTCTGCGGGAGAATTGCGGCATGCGTGCGCCTCCAAAGTCGTCAACCTATCGGAAGTAGCTTAAATAGCCCAGTAGTTGGTTATCAGATACCGCAACCGAATTACGCAAATTTTTTCGCTGTTCTGCAATCTCCGGCGGTAGGAACACAAAGCCAACATTTACCGACCGCACAAGCTCATCGAATCGATTCCTAACCACGCCAGACTCTACCGGAAAATGAAATTCTTCGCACGGCCTCCAGCCCTCTTAGTGATCCAGAAGGGAGAGGACCGCCGACGACGTCAAACATCAGGAAAATCAAGCATGACTATCGGAGCAATGAACGTTACATTAGCCCACGTTGAACTTACCGCCCACTTCAAAATCCCCCAGCTTTTGCAACCTAAATTTTTCTTGATAGGACAAAGGCTATTGTGAGGCAAGCTGCGACTCATTAATTTTTTTTGCCTGTGCAATGACTGCTTACAAGAAAACGGAATGCTAAACTCGAGTGACCGGAGTTGGCCGAAATCCGGAAGCCGGAAGCCGACAGTCGTTTGTAAGCCTATTGCCGACCCGATGCTGCCGGTCGGCTTTTCCGGAAGCGGACTTTCACGACAGGATTGTCGGGACATTCTTCCCTTTTTCCTACATCAAAGTAGGGTGGCGTCCTCTGCTCAGGCAGTGACATTACCGTCAAATTGGACGCCAGTAGCGCGCGTCGCGCGACAAGGGAAAGAAAGCCAAATCCATGAAACCCGGGAAAACTGTTCAAATCCTCGATAAATTGTCCGAACAGGCGCGCGATGACGAGGCGGCTTACATTACTGCGGCCGAGTATGCCAACGATCTGACGTTGACCGACTACTCCGTGTCCTGCGCCGTCGTTTGCGGCGAACGTGCCGACGAACTCGAAGACATTTCAATCCTCTATCGCACAGGAAGCAGGCCCTTTTGGCAATATTGTTTCGCACCACTGGCGCGGACTTGGGCGTGGCTGGCGACCAGCTGGCGTGAGCGCAACGATTTCGAAATTGTCGAAGCTTGCAAACGTCGCGAAGATGCCACATTCAACGCCTATCAACAAGCGTTGGTCATGCCCATCTCGGGCAACCTGCGCATGGTGCTTCAGTATCACCTTGGCGCCATCAAACGACGCCAGATGGGAATCCGCCACCTGCGATACAACCTCTGGGTCCGTGCTCACAATGGCGGGCCGATTATTACCCAGGATTTTCGCGCGTCAAGAACCTGAGCCGTCGCAGATTCGCCTCGCTGGCGGCTCCTGGCCGGCTGCTGACGTTCATATGACCCTCAGAAAACTTCTTGAATAAATGCTGCGCCATCGTGACACAAGCACAACAGCCCAAGTTTAAGTCCACACTGAGGACTGAAATTTACTTTCGCACAGTATCGGCCGTTTCTTGCGTTATAT
>JANPBQ010000051.1:0-17030 GCA_031430555.1 Betaproteobacteria bacterium | reverse complement strand
GGTGCAGGTGGCTGGCCTTACCGGCGTGATTGCCATTGGCGCGGGTGCCTACCTGGACTCGATATCATTCGCGATCAAATCCGATGGCAGCGTGTACGCGTGGGGCAGCGGAGACACCGGCACGGGGGTCTCCGGTAGCCTGGTACAACCAACACCTGTGAAGGGAGTAGGTGCGGTGGGTATTCTCGACCTTATCATCGACGGCCTCAAACCCGCACCATTTACTTTCCTCTCTGCCTACGGCGTCCCGATATCGACCTTCATCGTCTCGAACAGTATCACCGTGAGCGGCCTAGGCATAGGTGTCCAATCGCCCATTACGGTAACGGGCGGCGAATATTCCATAAATGGCGGCGCATTTACGTCATCGCCCGGCGTCGTGGTCAACGGCGACACCGTACGCGCCCGCGTGTTGTCCGCTGCTACGTTTGAAACGCTCGCGACCGCGACGGTCACCATTGGTGGTGCGATCGGATATTCGGCAAAACTCAATGTCTATACGCGCCGCGATCCCAATCGACCGGCATCCACCCCTTCCATTGCGCTGGGCGAGAATCACAGCATTCTTCTCAACACCAAAGGTGCCACTTTTGGATTTGGCTATAACGGCAATGGGCAGTTGGGCAACGGGACAAATTTCAGCACGCCGGTACCAAATCCGATCTCGGGTGTGACAGGCATTGCGAAAATTGTTTCGGGTGCGAATCACAGCCTCGCGCTGAAGACCGACGGAATCGTGATGGCATGGGGTTACAACCAATACGGTCAGGTGGGCGATGGCACCGCGCTGAATACCGTGATCGTTGCCATCAGTCTTCCCAATCTCAACTTTGTAAAGGCCATTGCCGCCGGCCGCGATCATTCGCTCGCGTTGAAAGCCGACGGAACGGTGTGGGGGTGGGGCCGCAACGACGATGGGCAGACAGGCAGTGGCAGCATGATCGCGACACTGCCGTCGCCGGTGCAGGTGCCCGGCATCACTACCGCAATCGCGATTGCCGCCGGTGACCGCCACAGTCTTGCGCTGCTTGCCAACGGGCAAATCATGGTGTGGGGTGCAAACGAAACCGGCCAGTTGGGCGATGGCACAATCGCAAAAAGCCTGGTCCCGAAAACGCTGCTCTCGCTCACGGGTATGGTCGCAATTGCGGGCGGCGGCGTGCATAGCCTCGCGATCAAGGATGACGGCACCGCCTGGGGTTGGGGTGGCAATGGTTTTGGGCAGTTGGGCATCGGCAATACCAACACCAGCCTGGTTCCGCTGAAAATTACCGCATTGGGCACCGGCATCGGCCTCATAGCGGCGGGTGCCAACCACAGCCTGGCCGTCAAATCGGGTGGCACCCTGTACTCGTGGGGTGCCAATCCGCGAGGTCAACTTGGCGACGGCACCAGTAACAGCCGCAACACCCCATTTGCGGTGGCGACGCCCACCAGCGTGGTGGGAATCTCTGCCGGCGGCGGCCATAGCGCGGCAATCAACAATCGGGGCCAGTTGTACTTGTGGGGTGACAATTTCTACGGTCAAGTCGGGAACCGCAGCGGCAATTACGATCCGTTGTCGGGCGGCACCAATGTGTTGCAGGGGAATTCGCAAATCGCGACATATGCGCAAGCCGCAGCAAGCTCCACTGGTACGAGTAGTTCCTCCGGAAGTGCGGTGATTGAAATTGCTGAAATTGCCACCGGTTACGACTTCCGAACCGTTACAACGAGCACCATCGCCAGCGCACTCGGCAAATTCAAGAATCAGGCGTTGACTGGCGCGATTACCGACATCAGCTTGAATGTGTCTGGCCCCGGATTCAGCCTGCAATCGACTAATTGTCCCGCAACACTCAATCCCGACATCCCGCCCGCCAACGAATGTGACTTCACAGTGGCTTTCACGCCGATGGTGGCGGGGGACGCGGCAGGCGAGTTGCAAGTCGCCTCAAGTCTCGTGGGTTCGCCGGAACGGCGTTCATTGTTCGGTACCGGTCTGGCGCCAAATTCGCCGGGATTGAAAGTCAACGCGACGGCGGGGGACACCTACCTTGACTTCGCGCCGCAAAACGTGGGTACGGCAAGTAACGCGGCGAATGTGATCATCACCAATACGGGCACCGCGCCGCTCATTATCAGCAGCACTGCGGTCACCACGGGTGTTGGTCATTTCAATATCACGAGTGTCTGCACGACGACGATCATCGCGGGTACATCCTGCACACTGCCGGTGACATTTGCGCCGACACTTGCGACACCGATTGCTGGACAGCTGACTTTGATTAGCAATGCAGGGACGCAGATTGTGACGTTGTCAGGAACCGGTGTAGGCGGCGTGCCTGCGGCCACGGTGCCCGACGTCCCGGTTATCCAAAGTATTGTGCCGGGCAATGGGCAACTGACAATCACTTTCAATGCGCCGGCGAACAATGGAGGATCGGCGATCACCGGTTACACGGCCACCTGCAACCCCGGAAACATTTCCGTGACGGCGATGAATTCGCCGATTACGGTCACGGGCTTGATGAATGGCACCGCATACACCTGCAGTCTAAGGGCGAACAATGCGATCGGCAGCAGCGTTGCCACGGCAACCGTGATGGCAACGCCTTCCACATCGAATTTGTCGCTGGCTGCCGCGTATTCTCGAAAAACTCATGCCGGCGCGGGAACATTCGATTTGAGCATCGGTCTGCTTCAGCAAATTGGACAGCAAGTCTCGGTTGAGCCGCGCGATATCGGTGCGGGCCATCTCATCATTTTTGAGTTCAACCAAGCAGTCACGCAAACCGGCGTGGTAACCGCTGTAGATGCGATGGGCGCAAATATTGGAACAATCTCGAACATCGCGGCCCAGGGAAATTTCGTTCTTGTCACGTTGACGAATGTTCCGAACAACCGGCGGACGACCATTGCATTGAACAACGTCAACAATGTTGCCAATAGCTTTTCGATTTCGATGGGCTTTCTGATTGGCGATGTCAACAATTCGCGTGCAGTGAATGCGGCGGACATCGCGGCTGCGAAGGCGCGGGTCAATCAGGTTGTGAACACTGCCACATTCATGTATGACCTGAATGCGAGCGGCACGATTACTGCGCAGGATGTGTCGATGGTGAAGGCGCGGGCGGGGCTGGTGTTGCCGTAGTCTGCCTCGCCGAATTTCGCCACGGCCTCTCACCCCGCGCGGTGCGCCGACCTCTGCTTCGCGTCAAGTGTGCCCTTGTTCCCGGGGGGAGGTGAAATCTAACCACTGTCTCGAGTGAGAAGCCCGGGAATCAAAGTCGAGAGCTGGCGCGGTGTTCGGGGTGAAATGCCGCCGAAACGCGCGCCAGCACTTGACGTTGTGGCTACGCTTGACGACGCTTTCGCGTCGTTGGGTTTGATTGCAATGTTGCCTGTTCGGTACCATCAACCAAGCGCCCCGACACATACTTGTGCAACACACTCGCCATGAGTGTTTGGTACGGCAACCCCTCTGCAGCTGCTTTGGCCTGAATGCCTTCCAAATCCATCGCCGAGATGCGGATGTTGACGCGCCGGCTTTTGCGAAGCGCCTCCGCCGCCAGTTCCCGATAGCGCGCGATTTCCTTTTTCTGATTCTTGACAGGTTGCCATTCGCCCTTCTCGAAGGACGCAAGAATGTCGTGCTCGAATGATTTGTCGCTATTCATCGCTGGCCTCGTTCAAATACTGCTTCGTCGCTTTACGGCTCGGCATGATTGTCTTCAGAAAAATTTCGTCATTGGTCTCAACAAATGGAACCATGTGCGCGTAACCTCGCAGACTTACGATCCATATTCGCTGATTGGGGTATCGCGCTTTGTTGGGATGCTCCACTGTCAATAAGAGTCCGCCTTGCTCGACGGCGGAAAGTATTTCCTCAAATGACACATCGCGTTCGCGCTTGAGCTCCAGGTTTTTCTCCGCGCTCCAACGGATGGGTTTCTTGACGTTCACAGACTTATTCTAGCACTGTGTGCCTTATGTGCTCAAGTGGGCCATTATGCAAATAACCAACAGGTGGCGTCAGCAAAAGTCACGGTGAAGTTTTGTACGGACTACTCTCCGCCAATTCATCTACATATCGCTCGATTCCGCCGCTCTCCCGCTCGAGAAAATCTTCCACCGCGCGCGCAAAGCGCGGCTCCTTTAGCCAATGTGCGGATTGGCATTTCACCGGCAAAAATCCTCTAGCGAGTTTGTGTTGGCCTTGCGCACCGCCTTCAAAAACGTGCACGCCGCGTTCGATGCAAAACTCCAGTGCCTGGTAGTAGCAGGTTTCAAAATGCAGCCCGGAGTGAAATTCGGTGGCTCCCCAGTAGCGACCGTAAAGTGTTTGTGCGTCCCACAGATTCAAGGCGCTGGCGATCGGTTTTCCCTCGCGCTCGGCGATGATCAACAAGATGTTCTCCGGCATGCGTTGGCCAATCAGGCCGAAGAATTCGCGGTTCAGGTATGGAGTAGAAAGATGCTCTCGATAAGTGCGCCCGTAGCAACTCGCGAAAAAATCCCAATCGGCGTCGGTGATGTCGGTGCCGACCAATCGGCGAAACGTGATGCCGGCCTCGGTGACTTTGCGGCGCTCCTGTTTCAATTTCTTGCGTTTGTCATGGCTCATCGTCGCCAGGAACTCATTGAAGTGCCGGTAGCCATTGTTGCGCCAATGAAATTGAATCGAGGTGCGCGGCATCATGCCGGCGTCAATCAGCAATTGATGTTCGGCCGCTTCGGGGAAAAGTACATGCAGCGACGACACGTCGCTTTGCTGCGCGAGATTGAGCAGGCCATCGACGAGTATTTTCCGGTCGGCCGCCGTATGCGCCAATAGCCGGGCACCGGTGCAGGGCGTGAAGGGTACCGCAGCAAGCAGCTTGGGGTAATACTCGAGTCCGTGGCGTTGATAGGCTTCTGCCCAGGCCCAATCGAATACGTACTCGCCGTAGCTGTGGCCTTTCACATAAAGCGGCACGGCACCGCAGAGTTTTTCGCGGCCTTCATCTCCTTCACCTTCGCGCCATAGCGTCAGAAATTGCGGCAGCCATCCGGTTTTGGCGATGGTGCAGCCGGCGTCGATCATCGATTGCAGAAAGCCGTGGCACAGAGTGGGGTTGCCGCCGGCAGCGTTGACCAATGCGTCCCACTCCGGTGCCGGAATGCTGGCAAGGCTATCGAGGACTTTAAGGGTGACTTCGCGCATCTATCGTGGGTGGGTGAAATGGGGTGAATCGTATAATAGAGACAAATTCACCCGTCAAAAATTCAAACACAAAAAATGAAAATCGCCATCGCGCAAATGAACCCGATATTGGGCGACATGTCGGGCAATGTGACGCGTATCCTCGATTACGCCGAGCGTGCCAAGGCTGCGGGTGCGACACTGTTGGTGACGCCTGAATTGGCGTTGTGCGGTTATCCGCCGGAGGACTTGTTGTTCCGCCGCGATTTTCGCCTCGCGTGTGCGGCGGCGCTGCTGGATCTTGCACAACGCACGCGTGATATTTCGATCATCGTCGGCCATCCGCAACTGAGGTCGGGCAAGTTGTTCAATGCGGCGTCGCTGCTCGAAAATGGCCGCGTCGTTGGTACGTACTTGAAGCAGCGTTTGCCGAATTATCAAGTGTTCGACGAAAAACGCTATTTTGAAACGGGCGATCAGCCGTTTGTCTTCGACCATCATGGCGTGAAAATCGCCGTGTTGATTTGCGAAGACGTGTGGTTCGCTGAACCCGTCACCGCCGCCAAAGCTGCCGGGGCCGAGTTGATCGTCGTGCCGAACGCCTCGCCTTACGATATCGACAAATTGGAAACGCGCTACGACGTGGTGCGCGCGCGGGTGAGCGAATGTTCGGTGCCGATTTTGTACGCACATTGGACGGGCGGGCAGGACGAGTTGCTGTTCGATGGCGCTTCGTTTGGCATCAACGCCGATGGCGACGTCGGCTATCAGGAACGCGAATTCGAGGAGACACTGGGCCTGGTGGATTTCGAACACGGCAGGCTGAAGGGTGCCGTACATCCGGCGCTCTCGACCGAGGCCAGCGTGTACCGCGCGCTAGTGGTCGCGTTGCGAGATTACGTCGACAAGAATGGCTTTCCTGGTGTGTTGCTGGGGCTTTCCGGTGGCGTGGATTCTGCGTTGACATTGGCAATTGCGGTCGATGCACTCGGTCGTGAACGCATTCACGCGGTGATGATGCCTTCAGAATACACGGCGCAGATCTCGCTCGATGATTCGCGCGAGATGATGCAGTTGCAAGGCGTGAAATATTCCGAGATTCCGATTGCGCCGATGTTTGAAGCTTTCAAGGCATCGCTCACGCAGGAGTTTGCCGGCCGGAAACCCGACACGACCGAAGAAAATATTCAGGCGCGGGTGCGCGGCACATTGCTGATGGCGCTATCGAACAAGTTTGGTGCGATGGTGGTGACCACCGGCAACAAGAGCGAAATGGCGGTCGGTTATTCCACGCTTTATGGCGACATGGCGGGCGGCTACGCGATTTTGAAAGACGTCTCGAAAACGCTCGTCTACAAACTCTGTGCGTACCGCAATCGCATCTCACGGGTGATTCCCGAGCGCGTCATCACCCGACCGCCGAGCGCCGAATTGCGGCCCGACCAGAAGGATCAGGATTCGCTGCCGCCTTACGATACGCTCGATCAAATTGTCGAACTTTTCATGGAACAGGATCGCTCGCCCTCTGAAATTGTCGCAATGGGTTTTCTCGATGCCGACGTGAAACGCGTGACGCACCTGTTGCGGATCAACGAATACAAGCGCCGCCAATCGCCCATCGGTGCGAAAATAACCCGTCGCGGGTTTGGCAAGGATTGGCGTTATCCCATAACATCGCGATATGTCGCCAAATAGCGGCAGCACGCCATCGAGGGGAAAAGAATGAAAAAAATCGAAGCGATCATCAAGCCATTCAAGCTGGACGAAGTGCGGGAAGCGCTTTCGGAACTCGGTTGCACGGGGCTGACCGTGACCGAAGTCAAAGGATTTGGTCGGCAAAAAGGCCATACCGAGTTGTATCGTGGCGCGGAATATACCGTCGACTTTTTGCCCAAGGTAAAGGTCGAAGTGATTCTATCGGACGCAATGGTCGACAAGGCGATCGACGCGATCATCAAAGCCGCGCGAACCGGCAAGATCGGTGACGGAAAGATTTTTGTGATGGATGTCAGCCAGGTGGTGCGGATACGCACAGGCGAGACAAACGAGGATGCGGTATAGCGGGGCGACAGTTGCCAAACTCGCATTGAAGTCGCGATTATGGTAATTTATCGTTTGAAAACTGCACGAGTTGCCGATAACGGAAAGATTCACTAAGGGGGCGAGATGCTACTGGCATTGTTTTATGTATTTGCGATTCTTTGCATCATTTTTTACTACACCGGTCACCTGAAACGCTGGAATTGCGAGTGGATTCTGATTGTTCTGGCGGTGGCGGTGTTTCCGGCGGTGCTTTACTTGTAACGGAGTTTCGCCCAGCATAATCATCGTAAAACCCGCAGAACTTCGGTGTCTGCGGGTTTTTCTTTTTGCGGTGCGGCTTCGCGTTCTTGTCGTCAACGCACTGATCGTGCCGCCGGATCCTGGCGATAGAACCGCGACAATTGCTCGTATACCGCCGGAAAGTGTTCCGCAATCGCCAGCGGCGTTTCAAAGAACGCCTCCGAGATGACCGCAAAGAATTCTGCCGGATTTTCAGACGCGTAAGGATCCAGCGGCAACGCATCCAGCGCCTGCCCACGATCACGGCGCGCACGCGCATCGGCCTCGTCAACCTGCTTGCAGAAATCCAGATAGGCGGTCATGAACGCGCGCTTCCAATGTTCGCGGTTCATGCCTTTTTGCATCGGCGGAAATCCATTTGGTGCGCCGTTGAGCATGTCGAGCTTGTGGGCAAATTCATGGATGACCACGTTGAAGCCTGCCGCCATTTTGTCCGTCTCATCGCCTTTGGCGATGTCCTCGTACGACAACACCACCGGACCGCCCAGCCAGGCTTCGCCGGCGAGTGCGTCGCGCGTCATATGCACCACGCCGGCTTCATCGACCACTTCGCGTTCAGGCACAAATTGGCTGGGATAGACGATGATCTCCGACCAGCCATCGAAATATTCCACGCCCAGTTCCAGCACCAGGATGCAGGCCTGCGCCGCGATTTGAATGCGTACCGCATCGTCGATAACCTGGCCGGCCGCGCCGGTGATGGTTTTGCGCGATAGAAAGTCGGCCGCGATCAACCGCAATCGTCGGTTTTCCTCGGCACCCAGCAATTGCACAAATGGATAGCCGCGCGTCGCTGCCTGCCACGCGGATTCGTCGATGGGCACGACGGCGCGGGTGGTCATTGCGCGCGCGCGGCGGAACAGTTTCTTGAAAGGGCGCAGCAAGTAGGAATTCATTGAGGAATGGTTGGGTGTGCCGCAAGTTTTTCAAGTTGCACCGTGAGACGCACGAGCGCGCACGGTAGCGATATGATGCGATTATCGCCAATCGGATCGCGTCATGCGCGTAGCGGTTGGCACGACCAAAGGGGCGAAAGTGATAAGAATTTCATGCGGCATATTGGCTGTCGGAAGCGCTTTATTGTTTGGTTGTGTGACGCAATTGCCGGTGCCGGTGGAGGTCGCGGCATCGAGACGGGTTGTTACATACGCAAACGCGGATCCCGGCATTCTGCTCGCGGGAAAAGTGGTAACGATGAATGATGCCGGCGACGTGTTCACGGGTGCCCGCGTCTGGATTCGCGGCGGCGTCATTGACGCCATTGTCAAGGCCGGCGAACCGCTGCCGCCCGGTGCCGAACTGGCGCGATCCATCGAGACGAACGGCGTAATTTATCCGGGCCTGATCGACATCCACAATCACCCGGAATATGCCGTCTATCCGTTGATGCCGATTGTAAAAAAATACAAGGACCGTTATGAGTGGCGCTATTACGACGACGACTATGCCCGGCGTATCGAAGACCCAAATGTGGTTCTCGGCAACGCCGAGTATTACAACCTCGGTATGGATGTCGGGCGCTATGGTGAATACATGGCGCTCGCCGGCGGCACCACCACGCTGCAAGGCGGCGGCAGTTCCTACCCGCTGGCGGCGGCATCGGTGTTGTACGGGGGACTCTATTTCCGGCCTTACGCCAGATCGGAATGTCTGGCGCGAAACATTGAAACCACTTCGGTTGCCGAACGTCAGGCTTATTCGTCCGTCGATATTGGGCGCGATGTCACCGAATGGAAACGGCTCCAGGATGATTTCAAACGCGGCACCATTGTCGTCCACCTCGCCGAAGGCACTACTTCACGCATGGCGAATGAGTTTCGCTATGTAAAATCGGCAGGCCTGCTTGGGCCTAATCTGGTCGTAATTCACGGGGTGGGCCTGACCGACGCACAGTTGAAGGAGATGGCCGTTGCGGGTGCCAAACTCGTCTGGTCGCCGCTGTCGAATTTCCTGCTGTACGGAAAAACCGCGAATGTTCGCGTCGCGCGTGAGGCCGGCGTTTTGATCAGTCTTGCCCCGGATTGGGGGCCGTCGGGAAGCAAGTCGGCACTCGGCGAATTGAAAGTGGCTGATCTCGTCAATCGCCGGCAGCTCAACTCCCTTTTTGGCAATCGTGAGTTGGTTGAGATGGTGACTCGTAATCCCGCGCGCGCACTTCGTTGGGAACAGAAACTGGGGCAGATCGGGCCGGGTTTTCTTGCCGATCTTCTGGTGGTCGACGATCGCGAAGCGGGCAGCTATCGCAATATTATCGCGGCGACAGAGGAAAATATCCGGCTGGTTATCGTGCGGGGCGAAGCGTTATATGGAGATTCGACGCTGCTGTCGGCGGCGCGCGCGCGGACCGAGGGCATCGAGGAGACGGCGCTATTCAATGGCGGGCGTCGCAAGTCGATTGTGCCGGACTGCCCGGGCATTGGCATGCCTTACGTTAGTGTGGCGGAGACGCGCAGGAGACTCCAGGAAGCATTGCAATTCGATGCCGCCTATACGGCGCGCGTCGTTTCCCGGGAACAGATTGCAAAGGATCTGGCGCGCTGTAACGCTCCCGGTCCAGGCGATCCCGCCAGTGCCGAAGACGCCCGCCGCATGCTGTCTTGCCGTTTCGGCCTGCCCTTTGAGAAGACCGATCTGGCACCACTCACGGTGAATGAGGATTTGCAATTCTTCCCGCGCATATTGGCGAATCCGAATATTCCGGAATATTTAAAGGCGTTGCCGGAGTACTACAAAAAGTAGCGACGATTACGGCGCCAACCGCTCGATTTTCCACTTGCCTTTGTTGAGCCGATATTGGATGCGGTCATGCAACCGATCGCGCCGGCCTTGCCAGAACTCCAGCACTTGCGGCACCACGCGGTAGCCGCCCCAATGCGCGGGACGCGGCGGGTTCTCGCCGTATTCCGCTTCAAATGCCGCCACGCGCGCCTCAAGTGCAGTGCGCGATGGCAACACCTGGCTCTGCGATGAGGCCCAGACGCCGATGCGGCTCGCCAAGGGGCGAGACTTGAAGTAATCATCCGACATCGCCGCGCTGACTTTCTCGACGCGGCCTTGAATGCGGATCTGGCGTTCAAGCTCCGGCCAGAAAAACAGCAACGCCGCGCGGTTGTTCGTGGTCAGATCCTGGCCTTTGTGGCTTTCATAATTGGTAAAAAATACAAAGCCGCGCTCGTCGTAACCCTTGATCAATACCACCCGCGCGGAAGGCCGCGCCTCGGCGTCGGCGGTGGCGAGTGTCATCGCGTTGGGTTCGGGCAATTCGGCGGCGAGCGCTTCTTTGAACCACTTGTCGAATTGCGCAAGCGGCGTTGCCGCGGCCGCGGACTCGTCGAGTGCCGCAAGTTTGTAGTCGCGGCGAAGGTCAGCGAGATTTTCGGGTGCGGTCGTCATGTGTGCTCAACGGTGAAGTGATTTTTCGGCCATGCGCGAAATGCTGCGCTCAAAAGGCGCGCGCGCAAGTTCATCGAGAGCGATCCAGCGTGCCGCGAGGGATTCATCCGATAGCGCCAGCGCGTTCCCGGTTGAAATGATGAGGTATCGAAGGTCGTAATGCAAATGCGCGGGTTCAGACCCGCGTGCGGGGATCGCGTGAACATCGACATCGAAAATATTTTCGCTTGCAAGTTGCAGACCGGCGAGTCCACTTTCTTCGCGGGCTTCGCGCATCGCGCCGGCCGATGGCGATGCGTCGGTGTCATCGAGATGGCCGCCAGGCTGCAACCAGCGATCGAGTTTGGCGTGGTGCAGCAGCAGTGCTTGCGTGCGGGAAATATTCAACACCCATGCCGATGAAGTGAGGTGTCCTTCGAGTGTGGAGCGGCGCCACCACGATTGCGGATGGCGTTCGACAAATGCGATCGTGTTGTCGCGGTGCGCGCGTTCTTCCGCATCGTGCGGCGCGTGCGAATTCAGGGCGGAGAGAAGATTCATCGTGCACATGGGATTTTCAAAAACCTGCAATCTTAATCCCTTCGACGCGCGCGCGCGAAATTTCCGATCGACACAGGCGTTGCGCGCATACAACGAGTGGTTGCACATTTCCGCAAAGAATGCGTTATATTTGCGCCTGTGGTCGGATTCACTCTCTGAAACAGGGAAGCTCCGCCGCAAGTGATTGGGAATTTCCGACAACAGACTGGAGGATTTACATGGCTGCAAAGAAACCCGCTGCAAAAAAACCCGCTGCCAAGAAACCGGCAGCCAAGAAACCTGCGGCAAAGAAACCCGCCGCTAAAAAACCCGCAGCGAAAAAACCCGCTGCCAAGAAGCCCGCTGCCAAGAAGCCCGCAGCCAAAAAAGCCGCTGCACCAAAAAAGCCTGCCGCCAAACGCAAGCCCAACGCGGCGTTCATGAAGCCAATGACCATCAGCTCGATGCTTGGCGCGGTGATTGGCTCCGCTCCGATGCCGCGCACCGAAGTCACCAAGAAGCTTTGGGACTACATCAAGAAAAACAAACTGCAAGACGCCGTCAATCGCCGCATGATCAATGCCGACGAAAAGCTGAAAGCCGTATTCGGCGGCAAGAAAGTCGTTTCGATGTTTGAAATGACCAAGCTGGTTTCTTCGCATCTGAAGTAATCGGTTTCTCGCATCAATAAGCCGGTGGCGCGAGCTTCGCGTTACCGGCTTTTTCATTTGTGCGTTTTGAAAGGGTATCCATGTCTGCCATGAACCGCGTCGTCCGACTTGTTTCCCGCCCCATGGGGGAAGCCAAGCGCAGCGATTTCACGTTTGCCGATGAGCCGCTTCCCGCCCTCGAAGACGGGCAAATACTCGTCAAGGCGCTGTACCTGTCACTCGATCCCGCCATGCGCGGCTGGATGAACGAGGGCAAGTCCTACATTGCGCCGGTCGGGCTGGGCGAGGTGATGCGCGCGGGCGGCGTGGGTGAAGTCGTCGAATCAAATAGTCCGAAGTTCGCCGTCGGCGACAAAATTTCCGGCATGCTCAATGTGCAAACTTGGTGCGTAACCGACGGACGCGGCTTTACCAAGGTCGATCCGGACTTGGCCCCATTGACCACCTACCTCAACGTATTGGGCATGCCCGGCATGACCGCCTATTTCGGCCTTCTGGAGTCCGGACAGCCCAAGGCAGGGGAGACAGTCGTCGTCTCGGGTGCTACGGGCGCAGTGGGCGCTACGGTCGGTCAGGTGGCCAAGATTTTGGGTTGTCGGGTGGTTGGTATCGCCGGCGGGCCGGAAAAATGTGCGTACGCGGTCAAGGAACTCGGCTTCGATGCCTGCGTGGATTACAAGAATCAGGACGTGAAAGTGGGATTGAAAGAAGCCTGCCCCGGCGGTATCGACGTGTATTTCGATAATGTCGGCGGTGAAATTCTCGATATCGTTTTGACACGGATCAATTTGAAGGCACGCATCGTCATCTGCGGTGCCATCTCGCAATACAACAACACGACCCCGGTCAAAGGGCCGGCCAACTACTTATCGCTCCTGGTAAACCGCGCCCGCATGGAAGGCATCGTGGTATTCGATTACGCGGCGCGGTACAAAGAGGGCGCGGCACAGATGGGGCAATGGTTGCGCGAAGGCAAGTTGGTCTCGAAAGAACATGTGGAGGAGGGCATTGATCGTTTTCCCGAAGTGCTGGGCATGCTGTTTCGCGGCGAGAATTATGGGAAGCTGGTGTTGAAGGTGGGTTAGTTTTCTTGCGGATCGCGATTGGCGGTCGGTAGGATGGGTGGAGCGCAGCGATACCCATCATTTATTTCGACGGTAACGATGGGTATCGCTGCGCTCCACCCATCCTACGGTCGCTCATCATTGCGCATCGCTGAAAGGCATAGCAGCATGCCTGTATCATGCCGGTTGACCATTCAACCCCGCATGCAATGACTGACCACGCATCCACTCTATATTTATCCGATCCCCGTCCCCTGGGTTTTTGCGCGGTCGGCGCCGATTCACTGTTGGGTATCTCGCGCCAGCAAACCAACCCACCGCGATGGAGCGGCGAGCGCTGGCCGATGTTTGCCGCCGCCGTGCGCGAGTCGGGCGTTGAATTGCGCGAAGACTTGGCTGTTCGCGGTGTGTTCGCCACCGATGCCGGCGGCACGGCTTATGGCATGCCGCATGGCGTGGTGATTGCCCGCAACGCCGTGCAGATCGCCGCACTCATGAAGTCGGCGCAGGAATTCTCGGTACCCGTCACCGTGCGCGGGGGTGGCTTGACCACGGAAGGCGAGTCGGTCGCCTTCGGCGGTGTACTGCTGGATATGACCGGCATGAGCCGCGTTGTTGCAATCGACGCGGAAGCGATGACGGTACGCACCGAAGCCGGAATTTTCTGGGCGAGCCTTGCCGAAGAGTTGCGTCGTCAAGGCTTGGATTACCTGTCCGCGCCCTTGAACATGACCTCATCGGTCGGCGGCACGCTGGGCGTGGGCGGTATCGACGTCAATTCGGCGCGCTTCGGTTGCAGCGCCGATCAGGCGATTGCGTTGCAGGTGGTGACGCCGCGCGGCGATATCGTTGAGTGTTCTGACACGCACAACGCGGAATTGTTCCAGCGCGTGATCCTCGGTTACGGCCAGTTCGGCGTGATCACCGAAGTCACCCTGAAAATCCGCCGCTACACGCCGCTGCGCATGCGCTATTTTTACTACGCCTCGTTGCGCACCGCGATCGAAGATATGCAAATGATCGATACACAGGATGCCAGCGACTACTGCGGCATTTTGACGATCATGGATTGCGCGGTGAATCTGCTGGTGGGATTCGATTCGGCCGAACGCGAGGCCGCGTTCGACACGAAATGGCAAGCGCGGGTGCGGGGTCACGGCGAGTTGGGCTTTGCGATGTTGATGGTGGCGCGCTATGCGTTGCGGCCATGGAAAATCGCCGAAGCACTGTATTTGTTGAAGCGCAAGCGCGACGTCTTTCCCGAATTCCGTCGCCCGGAGTATGTGCAGGATGGTGTCATGCAGGATCGTACGGTGGTGTTTTCGCGCGCCGTCTGGAAGCATTGGGGCAGCCGGCAAATGGTGATACCCGATCTCGCGACCTCGATTGAGAAATTTATCGAGTCGGTGGAGCGCGGCAATGCGGTGTGCCGCAAATATTTCCCGCACTACACGCTTTATTGCGTGGGCATCAAATTGCGCGAAGATCACCAGCCACACTATGAAATGTCCTGCATTCCGCCCGACGCGAAGGGTTGGGCCTACGGCTGCGAATTCGAACCGATGATGGAAGGCAAGTTCTATAGCCGCGATACGCTGCAGTCGTTCAAGAACGCGATCTACGATATCGGCGTCGATGTTGGCGGCAGCTACTATCGGTTTGGCGGGATGATGAAGGGCTACATCCGGCGCGTGTTCAGCAATGAAACCGTCGATCGGCATTTGGCCATGAAAAAAGCCGCCGACCCGGCGATGATCCTGAATCGCGGCGTGATATTTTGATGTTGGCAACGTCATTGCGATCGAATGGTAAAGACCATAGCGCCTGTAGCGGATGCAGCCTTTGTCTTTTGGTATGCCCTGTGTGGCGGCAGACGCGTGATGTCACCATGACGCCGCATGGCCGCAGCAAGGCGCTGCAAAACGGCGTCGGTGTAGCGGAAATCGCGGTATCCATCGATAGCTGCACGCTGTGCATGGCCTGCGAGCCGGTGTGCCCGGAGAATATTGCGTTGACGCCGATGTTGTTGGCAATGCGGCGCGAGTTGATGGGGTTGGAGCCGAATCGTCACTCTGAAATGCCCACGCCAAATCGAGTGAACCGCGCATCCCCGTCGGCAACCGCTACGCACTTGGTGTTGGACGCATCTTTCACCGCCAATATTGCCTTGCTTGCGCACGTACAAGCGCTTCTCGGTGGCACTGGCAAGACGGCATTGTGTGACGACGATGGTGCGGACATCGCACGCGCATTGGAAGCCGGCGTGGGTGTCTCGCCAACACGTCGGAACGAGTTTCTCGCGCCGCTTCGCGCTGCCGGATTTATTATTGTCGGCGACGGATTGTTGCTGCGGCAATTGCGCGAATGGCTGCCCAATACGCGGGTGAAAAGTCTCGGCGAAGCGCTCAGCACGCTATCCATCGTCCGCAATGCGCTGCGAAAAGACGATCTGTACGTGATCGAGACGCGCGCCTATCATTCGGATTATGAGCGATTGGTCAAACACTATTCGGCGCTGCGCTACGAGCGCGGTTGCGCATTCAATCTCGATTTGCAGCGCATCGCCATTCCGGCGACGGTTCGCAGTCTTGGGCAACGCCTTGGCAAAGTCGCCATCGACGACGATGCCCAGGCGCGCTGGCTGTTGCAAGGGAGAAAGTTCGCGCGAATCGTGGTCGAAAGCCCGGAAGAGGGTGCCGCATTGTCGAAAGTCACGGATGTCCCTGTCGTGCATGTGGCGGACATCGCCAGTGCCGAAACGCAAAATCAAAGTGGAACTGCCTGATGCGCAGCGTTGATGTCGTCATTGTCGGCGCAAGCCTCGCAGCTGCCGCCACCGCCAAACGATTGGTCGATGCGGGCCTTGAAACCATCATTCTTGAGCGGAAAGAGTTGCCGAGGCACAAGATTTGCAGCGGCATTCTCTCGCCCCGCGGTCACCGTTTCTTGATCGAGAATTTCGGCCCGCTGCCGCGCGAAGTGCTGCACGACCCGGTGTCGTGCAAGGGTGTCACGTTTCATTTTCCGAGCAGGGTGTCGATGTCGATGGATTTTTTCGGCGGCACCACGCCGCATCTGCACCGGAAATTTTCCGATCACTGGGCAATCCAGAAAAGCGGTGCGGAAATTCACGATCAGACCTCGTTTTCCGGCTTGCAGGACAACGGCGACCATGTGATGGTGCAAGCGCGAAAGCACGGCGAGCCGATCGAATTTCGCGCCCGCAAAGTGATCGGCGCAGATGGCCCGAGTTCGCTAGTGACGCGTGCGATCTATCCGGAATATCCCCAATCGATCCCGTGGTTTTTTGTGGGACAAAAATTTCACGAAATCATCGAGTGCCCGCTGGATGAGCAGTATTTTCATTTCTGGTTTCATCCCGGTCTGGGACATTACACATGGAGCCATGCGCGTGATGGCCGGCAGATTGTCGGCGTCGGTTTCAAACGCGGCGATAACTTCGCGGCAAAGCATCAAAATGTCGTCAATTATCTGGCGGACAAGCACGGCGTGAGGTTGGGGCCGCCGCTGGACGACGAAGGTTGCGGAGAGAATTTCGGTCCGTCGCTGATCAACCGTTATGTGTTCGGCAAAGGCAATGTACTGATCACCGGGCAGGCGGCGGGATTCCTCAATATGATCGGTGAGGGCATGAGCTGCGCACTGCATTCGGGGGCGATTTGCGGCGAAGCGGTGGTGGAGGCGAATCTGCGCAATCGGCCGGTGGCGGAAATGTATCGGCTCATGATCGCTTCCGAAGTGCGGCGCACGTCGGATCAGTGGAATCCGCTGAAGATCGCATTCGACCGCCCGCACGAGGCCGATTTCCCGAAAGCCTTGATGGCGCTGCCGTGGCGCGACCGCCTCAAAGTGCTG
>JANPBQ010000050.1:0-3889 GCA_031430555.1 Betaproteobacteria bacterium | reverse complement strand
GCCATTGAAAAATCGGCGCGATGGGCAAGCGCGTAGTCGATCAGGCGCGCCGGTTCGGCCAAAGCGTCATCGATGACGAGGCAGGCATGCTCGCCATCGATCGAGACCGCGTCGATTTTCGGATGCGGATTGAACACTGTCGGGATTTCAGCCGCGAATCACGCTTTGTGGCGAACGGCAGTGCTGGTTCACATACTCGGCGTGGGTCGGCATGGCCTCGACGCAGCGCTTCATCGTGGCCTCAATACCGCTCATGAAGTCGACGATCTTTTGTTTATCGAGCGCATCGACCAATGGGTGGTAACTGCGCGGCATGATGTGTTGACCGAGCATGACTTCGACCCAACTGATTTCGGAGAACATTTCGTTGGCTTCGCGGAACACGCGACCGTTACTGGCAAACAGATCGATCTTGTGTTGCAGCGTGTCGGGGATCGACATGGTGCGGCAGTAATTCCAGAACTCGCTGTCGTCGCGGGCCGTGGCCTTGTAATGCAGGATCAGGAAATCGCGGATGCGTTCAAACTCGAAATCGGCCTGACGGTTGAATTCGTCGATGTCGGCGGGATTAAAGGCGCGATCCGGAAAAAAGGTCGCGAGCCGTGAAATCGTCGATTGAATCAAATGAATGCTGGTGGATTCCAGCGGCTCCATGAAACCACTGGCGAGGCCGATGGCGATGCAATTCTTGTTCCAGAATTTCTTGCGCTTACCGGTCACGAAACGCAAGGGACGCGGATCAGCCAACGCTTTGCCATCGAGATTCTGCATCAGGATGTCCGAAGCATCCTGGTCGGAAATGAACTTGCTTGAATACACGTGACCATTGCCGGTGCGGTGTTGCAAAGGGATGCGCCATTGCCATCCCGCGCTACGCGCGGTTGCACGGGTATAAGGCGTGAGTGGCACAACGGAGGCGCAAGGCACCGCCAGCGCGCGGTCGCAAGGTAGCCAATGCGTCCAATCGTCGTAACCGGTTTTCAGCGTTTGCTCGATCAGCAAGCCGCGAAAACCGGAGCAATCGATGAACAACTCGCCTTCGATGCGCTGACCACTCTCTAGTACCACGGCGTCGATGAAACCGTTGTCCGGCCGCGTCGTGGCGCCGGCGATCTTGCCTTCGATGCGCCGCACCTTGCGCGCTTCGGCGTAGCGGCGCAGGTAGGCCGCGTAGAGTGAGGCATCGAAATGGAACGCGTGGGCGATCTCCGCGAGCGGCGAATTACCCATCTCTTTTTGCGCGCGCATGAACTTGTTATGGCGGGCGGCGAGAATATTGATCGAATAATTTTCGATGCCGGAGGCCTCGCCGGTCTCGCGCAATTTCAGCCAATATTGGTGGAATTTGGTGATGCCGATGTCCGGCCCGAGCGGCCCGAAGCCGTGAATATAAGACTCGCCCAGCTTGCCCCAATTGACGAATTCGATACCGAGCTTGAACGAGGCATTGGTCTCGCGCATGAATTCGTTTTCATCGATTTCCAGCGCGCTGTTATAAATATTGATGAGCGGAATGGTCGCCTCGCCGACACCAACGATGCCGATCTCTTCGGACTCCACCAGCGTGATATTCCAGGGCCCGGTCAACACCTTTGACAACGCGGCGGCCGTCATCCAGCCGGCAGTGCCGCCACCAACGATGACAATGTCTTTGATATGCGATGTAGTCATGCGCTGCACCCCCAATTTATTGCCAATCTGCAGATAGCATTTTGGCACGCGTCCGCCACTCGGCGCAGCCAAAAGAAAACCCCTGCCAGCGCGAACCGGCAGGGGTTGTTCGACAACAAATCCGCGATCAGAACTTGTAGGTCGCGCCGAACAAATACGTCTTGCCGTATTTGTCGGTCTTGGTGATGTTGTCCGGCGTACCCGAGTATTCCTGATACTTCTCGTTGCCCGCATTGTTGATCTGGAATAGCAACGACAACCCTTTGACGATGCTCGCTGGAAATTCGTAACCCAGCTGCAGATCGACGATGGACTCGCCTTTGATGTACTTGTACTCGCGGTTGGCACCGAAACCTTCGATCTCGCCAATGAAATCCGAGCGATGGCGCTGCGCCACTCGCACCGAGGCGCCATATTTCTCGTAGTAAGCGGTGATCGTCGACACTTTCTTTGACAGGCCCGGCAACGGACGCGTATCGGCATCGCCGAAAGGTTTGATTGCACTGGTGGTATCCGCGTAGCTGGCGACCACACCAAAGCCATCCAGCACATCCGTCACCAGATTCAGCGGCACGGAAACTGCCAGTTCGACGCCGCTGATCTTGCCGCCTTTGCCGTTTCGCGGCTGCGAAAACTTGCCGACAAAGGTACCCGGCCGGATGCCGCTGCCTTTAAGGTCCGGCAGGGCGCTGAAGTCGAAGGCAGTATCGGTGAAATCAAAAATGTAGCTCTTCAACTGTTTGTAGAAGGCCGCGGCCGAGATATAGCCTTTGGTGCCGAAATACTTTTCGTATGACACGTCAACCGCGTTGGCGCGGAACGGATCCAGCAAGGGGTTGCCGCCGCTGCCGCTCCACTTGCCCTGGCTAATTTCAGTGCGTTGGAACGCGCTCAACTGATCCATGCGCGCCCGTGCCATCACCCGCGCCACACCCATGCGCAACGCCTGTTCGTTGCCGAGATCCAAATTCACGTTGAGGCTTGGCAGAATATCGCTGTAGGTCTTGCCGCGCGTGACCAGCGAGAATGAATTGTTCGAGTTATCAATCGACGGCGCTGTCGACTTTTGATCGGTATTGATGACCTGCAAACCGATATTGCCGCGCAACGGCATGCCACCCATTTCGGTGTCGAGGTCGCCCTTGAAGAAAGCCGTGTTGGCTTTCTCGCGCACTTCCCAGCCCTTTACCAGGACATCGCCATATACGTTGGGATCAGCCCGGTATGCGGAGGGGAAAACGTCACTCGGGTTGAACGAAATGGTCTTGAAAGGAGTACCGGCCAGCGAAATCGTTCCCGTACCCGCCGGCAGCGCACCGCCGGAAGTGGTTCCCGCCGGCAACCGGAGGGCGAACTCGTTGGCACCTTTGGTTTTCTTGCGGTCGGTCGCATTGACACCGAAATGGACCTTGTTCATGAACATGTCCAGATCGCGCTCGGCGGTGAGTCGGAATGCGTTGAGTTTGTCTTCGGTCTTGATGACTTTGTCGTAACCGTTCTGGCCCCAGGATTCCGGGTCCGTCAAACGCATGATCGAGGGATTGCCCTGATCGTATTGCATGGCCGTGATCTGGTTGTAATTGGCGACCGTCACGGTGCCCGGCAAGGGGCGATTGCGCGCGGTGTCGTACACGCCCGCCTCGATTTCGGTGATGCGCTCGGTACGTTTTGCTTTCGAGGTGCTGATATCGGCAATACCGGTCCATTTTTCATCAAACTTGAGCTTGGAATTCCAGCCGAATGAGGTGAGATCGTCTTTACGCGGCTCATAGATATGGCGAGACAGCGGATCGACATTCAGCCACGTGCCACTGATTAATTTGCCACCGGTGACGACGGCGCCAGGTGCCAGTGACGCCGCCTGATAGGCCAGATTGCCGCCTTTCCAACTATCCGCAACCTGAAATTCCAGGCCGCGCTTGACCACTTCGCGATCGAATTTTGAATAATACAAATCGACGATCGACGTGAAGTCCTTGTTCGGTTTGAATTCCAACACGCCCATCGCGCCATCGCGCGTCTGCGTCGAATCGTCGTTGAAGAGTTTGAAACCGTGATTGACCTTGAAACTCTGGCCGTTGTTCAGACCGGCCTGGGTAAAGTCGTCGTTGGTCGAGTAGGTCTCATTGCGTGCCGTGTTGGCGGCGGATTTCAGGCGCGCGAATCCCAATGCGATACCGACGGTGCGATCGGCGAACTGGTCGATATAGGAAACGTT
>JANPBQ010000049.1:0-5259 GCA_031430555.1 Betaproteobacteria bacterium | reverse complement strand
CGCGTCGCGCAATATTTCCTGGGTGACCACCTCCCGCACCGGTGCCGTCAGCGGCTTCGGTGGAATGACGTTGCTGCCTCTGGGCGGCGTGCTCATGCGAGATAGTACTCGCTGGGATCAATGCCGTAGGAATTGCTCGGCAGGCCGCGGCGGATATGCGCGGGATTTTCCGAAACATCGTAGAGCAGATCGCGCATCGCAGGATGCTTGCAATGGGTTTTGTCGGCCTCGGTCACCACCAGCACTTTGGGCCGCAAACGCTTCAATTTTCCGTGCGTGACCACCACCGCGACTTCACCGGTGGATAGTTCCACCAGACTGCCGACCGGGAACACGCCGATCGATTGAATGAATTGCTCGACCATCTCGGCGTGGAATTGCGTACCGCTCCAGTTCGACAGCATTTGCAGGGCCTGATGCGGCGAGACGGCTTCCGCATAAGGGCGGTGCTTGGTGATGGCGGAAAACGTGTCGGCGATGGCACTCATGCGGCCGAACACGCTGATCTTGTCGCCCATCATGTTGTTCGGGTAACCGGTGCCGTTCATGCGTTCGTGGTGTTGCGCAACGCCGTCGATGATATCCGGATGAAGGTTCGGCGTCTGACCAAGAATCTCGAGGCCGAGTTCGACGTGTTCCTTGATCTGCTCAAATTCATCGGAACTCAATCGCGCATTGCGCTCCAGCAATTCGCGCGGCAATTTGATCTTGCCGATATCCAGCAACAGGCCCAACATGCCCAGTTGTGATAGCGCTTCCTTCGGGTAGCCCAGATGCCGGCCAAACGCGACCAGACAAATCGCCACAGACAAACCGTGATCGTAAATGCCGGCGCTGCGCTCGCGCATGCGCGCAACCCACATTAGCGCGTCCGGATTTCTCACCATGCTCTCGACCATGTCGTCGATCACCTCCTCGACGCTTTCCAGTTTCAGGTTGTTGCCGGCGCGGATATCATTGGCGACCTGACTCAACATGTCGGTGGTGCGTTGAAACGCGATCGTTGCGGCGCCGATTTCTTCTTCGACCGGTTTGGCATCCTCGTAAATCATCAGCTGCACGGTCTCGGGAATGAACTGGGCACGTACTTGCGTGGTTTTTTCGGGGACGAACTCTTCCACGCTGGTATCGTCGATCATGTCGTCTTCGCGCTTCGCGAACAAGCCCGAAACGCCGGCGCGCATTTTGCCCCACAACCCGCGTGCCGTGCCGTCGGACGCGTTGTCTGCTTCCGGTGCCTGGCCGCGCGCGTCCCCTTTGCCAGTCAATTTACGTGCATCGTACTGTCCGGTCGACAAGCGGCTGTCTTTGACCGGGATCGCGAATTCGGCAGCGCGCGTTCGTGCGTCGCCAGGTTTGGAAGGGACAGTGGCTCTCGCTTCAGGTGTCGGTGTGGTGATGCGTTTCGCGTTCGTATTTGGCGCGCCACCGGCGGTCGCCGAGGAAGGCGGGGCCGCGACTTTGTTGACGTTGACGCGCGGCTCAGTGCCCAAATCGCGCGGTGGTAGTGGAGATTTCCTGGCCGGTGCGCTGTACTCGTCGCCGATGGAACGCTGCGGATCGATCAATACCCACTTGCAATGTGCACGCAATTGACGCAATTGCTCGTCGTCTTCCACCAGAAAACCTTGCAGCAAGAATGGTGTATCGATCCAGGGACGATCCAGATCGACGACAAACATGCCGGTCTTGATATTCTCGGCATTAATTTTTTCCGACATGGGGAGAGTGCTTGCGGTAAGAGGCGTGAAAATTGAGTCGGCGGCAAAAGCATGCGGGTACCAACGCGCCTGACTGATGCAAGGGCCTAGTTTACCGCGTTACGTGAGGTTTGGGTGCGCTGCGCATGCCAAAATCGGTGGCCGCTGCCCCGATTAATGCTCCTAGCGCGCCATCATTGCAGCGGCCAGATTGGCATTTTCGGCGATTGCGATTATCCTCGCGCATCCCGCTGACTCGAGTGCGCGGGAACACACAACCCAACCAACCGTCGCCGAAAAGTCCCCATCGTGGAATTCAAATTGCTCGCCACCAGTGGCCGCGCCCGCCGCGGTCGAATAACGCTGACCCATGGCGACATTGAGACGCCAGTATTCATGCCGGTCGGCACCTATGGTTCGGTCAAGGGAATGAGCCCCACCGAGTTGACCGACATCGGCGCGCAAATTGTCCTCGGCAATACGTTTCATCTTTGGCTGCGCCCGGGGATGGACATCATCGGCAAGTTTCAGGGGCTTCACCAATTTATGGCCTGGCACAAGCCGATCCTGACCGATTCGGGCGGATTTCAGGTCTGGAGCCTGGGTGAATTGCGAAAAATTTCCGAAGAAGGTGTCGCGTTTCAATCACCGGTGAATGGCGACAAATGCTTCCTGTCTCCCGAAGAATCGATGCGCATTCAGCGCACGCTGAATTCCGATATCGCGATGATTTTCGACGAATGCACCGCTTATCCGGCAGGCATTGATGAAGCGGCGACCTCGATGCAATTATCGTTGCGCTGGGCGGAGCGTTGCAAACGTGAATTCGCCCGGTTGGAAAACCCGAATGCACTGTTCGGCATCGTGCAGGGCGGCATGCACGAAACGCTGCGCGATGAATCTGTCGCGGGATTGAAGGATATCGACTTCGATGGTTTCGCCATCGGCGGGCTATCCGTCGGTGAGCCAAAAGAAGACATGCGCCGCGTGCTTGCGCATACGGCACCCAAATTGCCGGCCGATAAGCCGCGCTACCTGATGGGCGTGGGCACGCCCGAGGATCTGGTCGCCTCTGTGGCCGAGGGGGTGGATATGTTCGATTGCGTGATGCCCACCCGCAATGCCCGCAACGGCTGGCTTTTCACGCGCCACGGCGACATCAAAATCCGCAATGCGCGCTACAAGGACGACACCAGACCGCTCGATGAGACGTGCGCATGCCACACTTGCCGAAACTTCAGCCGTGGTTATTTGCACCATTTGCAGCGCATCAACGAGATGCTTGGCGCGCGGCTGAATACGCTGCATAATTTGTACTACTATCAGGAATTGATGAAGGAGATGCGCACCGCCATCGAAGGCGATGCTTTCCCCGCATTCACGGCGCGCTTCCATGCGGACAGGCAGGCCGGCCCCACCTGAACTGGTATAATTTCAGGTTGACTAATTTAGGGAAGCGCCGATTCATTCCCTCGCGGGACGCGCATCCTTGCTTTGGGCGGTCTGCGGCGTTGCAAATCCTCGCCATAGCGGTGCTATGGCTGTGGTTTGCGCCTCGCAGCCCATCCCAAATCAAGGCGCGCGCGCTCGCGGGGAATCAATCGGCGCTTCCTTAGCTGGCGGTGCGCGCTAAGTTTCTCCCCACTTGAAATTGCGTTCTGTGGCCACCAGCTTGTTTCATCTCGAAAAATCCCCGTCTGGAGACCGTTCATGATCAGCAACGCCTACGCGCAAGCGGCTGCACCTGCCCAGGGTGACCCGTTACCGAGCCTTTTCATCATCATCGGCATGTTTGTGCTGATGTATTTCCTGATGATCCGCCCGCAGCAAAAGAAGGCCAAAGAACACAAGCAAATGGTCGAGGGCCTGCAAAAAGGCGACGAAGTCATCGCGCTCGGCATCATCGGCAAGATCACGAAGATCAACGAGACCTACATCGGTCTGGAAGTCTCGAGTAACACGGTGTTGCACATCCAGAAAAATGCCGTCACCACGCTGCTGCCGAAAGGCACCTTCAACGACGTCGCGAAATAACTTTTCCGACGGCAACGCCGCCGAGACGGCGGCATTGCAACAATGCCGCGCCCGCAGAATGTACCGAGGTTCCAATGAATAAATATCCCGCCTGGAAATACATCGTCATCGCCGTTGCCTTGGTGGTGGCGTTTCTTTACACCTTGCCGAATTTCTACGGCACGGTGCCGGCATTGCAGGTCGCCGGATTACGCGCGGTTAAAGCGGATGCGACCACGCTAAAGTCAGTCGAAGATGCGTTGAAAGACGCGAAGATCGCCGCCGACAGCGTGCAGCTCGATGGCGAAATCGTCAAAGTCAAATTCAAGGATACCGGTACGCAATTGCAGGCGCGCGACGCGATCCAGCAAAAGGTCGGCGCGAGTTACGTAGTTGCCTTGAACCTGCTGTCCAATTCGCCCGCGTGGCTCTCCAGCATTAATGCATTGCCGATGTATCTGGGGCTCGATTTGCAAGGCGGCGTGCATTTTCTGATGCAGGTCGATATGAAAGCCGCGATCGACAAATCGGTTGATCGCTACACGGGTGATGTGCGTTCATTACTACGAGACAAAAAGGTGTTCTATTCCGGCATCGCCCGCGACGGCGAGAAAGTGGTCGTCCGCTTCAAGGAGCAGCCCGAGCTGCTGCGTGGGCAAAAGGAAATCGGCGCACAAATCCCGGAATTGGTGTTGCGCGAAAGCGCCGTCGGCGGCGAATTTGTGCTGACAGCCATCATGAAACCCGAGACATTGAAGGCGTTGCAGGATACGGCACTCCAACAAAACATCACCGCGCTGAGGAAACGCGTCAATGAACTCGGCGTGTCCGAGCCGATCGTGCAGCAGCAAGGCCCGGACCGGATTCTGGTGCAATTGGCGGGCGTGCAAGATCCCGGCCGCGCGAAAGACGTGATCGGTCGCACCGCGACGCTGGAGTTGCGAATGACGGCCGAAGACCACATCAGTGGCGGCAGCTTTGAACATTTCCGCAATCAGCCGGCTCCCTTCAACACCGAAAAAATGACCGGCAATCAAGGCGAAATCGTGCTCGTCAAAAAAGCCATCGTCATTACCGGCGACAAGGTCACCGACGCGCAACCGGGCTTTGATCAGCAGACCAGCAAGCCGGTCGTCAACGTCCGACTCGATGCCACCGGTGGCCGCGTGATGCTGCAAAACACGAGGGAAAACGTCGGCAAGCGGATGGCGATGATCTTGATTGAAAAGGGCAAGCCGGAAGTATTGACCTGGCCGGTCATCAATGGCGAATTTGGTCCGCAATTTCAGATCACTGGCGGGTTCACCACCTCGGAAGCGAAGAATCTCGCCTTGCTGCTGCGCGCCGGCGCATTGGCCGCGCCGATGGAAATCATCGAAGAACGCACCATCGGTCCCAGCCTCGGTGCCGATAACATCGAAAAAGGCAAGAATTCGCTGCTGCTCGGTTTTGCACTGATTGCGGTTTTCATGATCGCCTACTACATGCTGTTCGGTGTCGTGTCGGTGACGGCACTCGCGTGCAACCTGTTTTTCCTGGTGGCGTT
>JANPBQ010000048.1:0-22655 GCA_031430555.1 Betaproteobacteria bacterium | reverse complement strand
CAGATTACCTTCCACCGTCTCGACAATCAGGTGATAGTGATTGCTCATCTGGCACCACGCATGGATCAGCCAGTTGTAGCGCTCGCAGGTCTGCGCCAGTGTCGCGAGCCACGTTTCGCGGTCGGCGTCATCGTGATAGATGTCCTCACGCCGGTCACCGCGAGAGGTAACGTGATAGAGACCACCGGCAATTTCGAGGCGAAGGGGACGGGACATATTTCAAGAATATCACTCGAAATGCTATATTGCAAGACTTGACCCCCTGCTGTGCGTCCGGGCAATACTCATTATGTCGTTCTCAAAGCGACGCCCCACACGGGTTTCTAATTGCGGCCCGATATCAATGTAGTAGGCATCAAATGCGACTATGCCGTCGCGAACACCGAGCGAACGTAGGAGCGGACTACTGGACGGACTAAGCCCCAACTGAGATTTACCGGCCGCTGCGGCTGTCATAGCCGCATGCGTACTCGTATCAAACGCGGCCACACTCTTACTCACCACCGCAATCAATGCAAGCGCGAGAATATTCATTTTTCGCATGGAGATAACCATTGTGTTTATTTCGCTTTAGTTGAGATTGGCGAGAGGTGCGACAGTCTTTCTTTAAGATCCCGTATGCGCCAGGTTTCACCGCCCCAGCGCTCAACTTCTGATAATTCAATTTCAACAAACTTGGCACTTGCTGCGACGTCCTCACGCTTCTCCGCAAAAATGCACCCAACCTCCGAATTTCCATAGATGAATTCAGGTTTCGCTGGGTCTTGTTTACGCAGAAATACATCAAGATTTGAGAAAGCTTCTTTCGTTAGCGCAAATCGCTTTTTTCCAATGGGAAAAACTTGTTGATCGTCGAAATACCCCGGCTTGATGACGGCCACAAAGTGGGGATTGAGGTTGTCCAGCTTTTCAATCGGCAAGTGATAGACGCCATTTTTGTCGCTGTAGGTTCCAATGGTTTTCTTGCACTGGAAAACGCTGGCCGCCATGTTTGACTTCGAGACAAAGTACATGCCTACAACGTATGCTCCTTCGATCGGCTCATTGGTGTCTTTGTCGCGAACCGTACCGGTGTAGTCGAAACCGATGGGCAGAAACGTGCCCGGCGGCGCGCAGTACGCGACCACACTTGCGAGCGCTGCGGCGATGATGATCCATCGCCTGGATTTCTTTGTTGAAGTCTTGGTTGTTATATCCACTATTGCCTCGTTTCAAAATCGATTGACACTTCAATTGATTACATCGTGTCGATGCGCCAAATGCCATCTTCACCGCGCATCAGGTAGACGGTGAAGAAGGTAGTCGCCCCGGCTGCGCCTCGCACGAGAATGACCTCGGCTCCATCCGAGAACGCATTGACAGTACCGATGCTCCCCAATTGTGCGGCAAACGTCGCGAGTTCCGCGCCCAGCTTGGTGAATGTGTCCGCGTAGTTTTCGCGTGCATGCCCAAAGAACAAGTTCAACGCGCGCGTGGAATCGGCAGCTTTCAAGCGATCTACCAAGTCAAGTTGAACGGCCCTCACTGTCGCAATGTGCAAAGCAGCGTTGCGCACGCTCACGATGTGCGCCTTCGAATAAATCACCACATCCATCGTGTCCTTAACAATCACTTCCACCTTGTACGTGCCTGGGGTGTTGTAAGTACAGGTCGACTTCCCAAAGCTCGTCGCACCCGCCGGTGCAGTGGGTGCCGCACAACTCAGCGTCACAATGTTGACCGGCAATCCCGGGAGATTCTCCTTGTTCACCTCGACCGCAAACGTCTCGCCGGGAATAATGATGCCCTCATCCTGGTCAAGTGAGACACGGAAACCGGGTGCCACGAGTTCATTGGTGACCGGCACCGTCGCACGGTTTACCGTGATGGTCTGCGTGGCCGTCTCGCCATCCTGCGCGGTGAGGGTCGCGGTGATGGTGTTGCTCGCGGCCAATAGCGGGATCGCGTTGGCCGAGAAGGTGCCATTGGCCCCGATCAGCGCCAACTGGCCGTTGATCAACAGTCCCGAGTTGGGCGGTGCCTGCACGCTGCCGGTGACGCTGATGTTGTCGTCGCTGACGGTCGCGTTGTTGAGGCCGGCGGCGAAACTCAGCGTGACGCCGCTGCTCACCGTCGCCGCGACCGCATTCGAGGTGACGAACGCACCCTGACTGTCGGTAACCTTGGCGGTGAAGCTGTAGCTGCCCGCCGCCGTGTTGGCGAGCCTGAACGTGTACGGCGGCGTCATGACGGTACCGACCAGTGTCGCTCCACTGAAGAACTCGACCTTGGCAATCGTCGCCCCCGCGGCGGCGCTGGTCTCGGCGATGAGATCGATCCCGGCCGGGACAATGAAGTAGTTGCTGAGCGTGCTCAGCGCAATCGTCGGCGGAATGGGTACGGTGATGTTGACGATGGCGCTGGTGGCCACCACCCCGTTGCTGTCGGTGGATTTGGCGGTGAGCGTGTGCATGCCGGCGGCGAGGTTGCTCCAGACATAGTTGAAGTCGATTATTGACGGCCATGGTGTTGACGCTGGTGACGAGCGTGGTGCCGTCGAACAGTTCGAGCTTGGTGAGCGTGGTGCCGCTGCCGGCGGTGGCGTGGTGTTCAGGCATGAACAATCGATCCCTGCGTAAAACGGGAATTTCAATTGAACGGGAATAACATATTTGTTACAATCGAAAAATGGATTACACGATCACCTATTATGGCGGCGATGTACAGGCGTGGGTTGATGATCTGCCCGATACGCTGGCCGCGAGGTACATTGTGTTGACCCGCAGGATGATCGCGCTCGGCCCTGATCTTGGCGAGCCACATACGAAGGCTTTTGGCGGCGGACTTTTCGAATTGCGGTTGAAAGGTGCCGAGGGCATTGCGCGTGTTTTCTATTGCACGCTGGTCGGTCGGCGCATTGTCATGCTTCACGGCTTTATCAAGAAATCGGAGCGCACGCCGTTGCGTGAACGGCGAACGGCGGAAACGCGAATGAAAGAGGTGAAACATGCGAACACATGATCAAGTCGTAAAGAAGTTGTTGCGCCGCCCTGGCGTGCGCGCCGAAGTCGAGCGCATCGAGCGCGAGGAAGGCGCATTGCTTGATGCGTTGCTCAAAGCGCGGCAGGACGCCGGCCTCACGCAGGCAGATGTGGCCGAGCGCATGGGCACGCAGGCACCGGCGGTGGCGCGCCTGGAACGCGCGCTGGCGACCGGCAAGCATTCGCCGTCGATCGCGACGGTGCGAAAGTATGTGCGAGCTTGTGGAAAGCGACTGGTGCTGCGCGTTGCATAAAAGGCAACGCATTCGGTGTCGCGCAACGGAGTATTGCCAACGCAATGAAGCGATTGCCGAATTGCGTGACCAGTGCGTCTTTCCGATAACAAACCCCCGCACCGGCGGGCCTCTCCGACCATTTCTGGTTGGAACGCCGCGCCGGTTCTGGGGTTTGTATTCTTCACGGGTCTCATCCATCGCCACTACATGGTTTGCGACCCACACGTTGTGATGAGCTCACGGTTCCGCGCGTCATCGGAACGCTTGGCCTACGTCGGCTATTTCGCCTTTGACTCCAACAACAACCGGGACTCCATGAAGCGATCAGCCGCAATCTCCATCGGCCCGGGATGCGGCGCCGCCAGTCCCGGAACCGGGAACTTTTTCGGCCCCGTGATGGAATACGGGAAACCCGCCGAAAAACCATGCCCTTGACCGATCCAACCGAAGACTTGGCCTTGCTTTCAGACATCAGACGCGGCAGTCACGCCGCCTTTGAGGCCCTGTATCGACGCCATCAGCCGCCGCTGTACCGGTTTCTGTTGCTGCGTGCGGGCTCGCCCGACGCGGCGGCGGATATCGTGCAGGAGGTTTTCATGGGATTAATCGCGAATACCTTGAAGTTCGACCCGTTGCGCGGGGTGTTGCAGGGATTTCTCTTTGGCGTCGCGCGCAATCTGTTGCTGAAGCGCGATGCGGCGCAGTATCGATTTGTATCAACCAGCCATTCAAATGTCGCCGGCAATGATGATGCTGCAGACGATGACAGCACCACCGACTGGATCATGGATCCATCGCCGCAACCGCAGGAGCGCCTGCTCGATCAGGAACAAGCCGAGACTGTTCGGCGGGCACTGCAAAAGCTCGCACCGCATTACCGCGATGTGATCATTCTTTATGAAATGCATGATCTCTCGTATGTCGAGATCGCGCAGATTTGCAATATCGATATTGGCACCGTGCGTTCGCGCTTGTCGCGTGCGCGCGCCAAATTGGTGGCATTGCTGCAAAGCAATGACGCCGAATCATTGAACAACGGCGCGCATCGACAACGCGCACGCCAACTGGAGGCCAGACCATGAGCACACAATCGGATTCTGCGCACAGCTTGAGTGCTGCCGAGGAAGTTTTGCTCAGCGATTCCCTGGCGAAACTTCGCACCGCGAGCACAACGCTGGCAGCGCCGGCACGCGTGGAAGCGGCGCTGATGAACGCATTCACGTCGGCTCATAAAGCGCGCGAAGTCAAGCGCCGCTGGCGAGCCTTTCTTGCGCAATGGCTGGTGCCGGGTGCCGCGTTGGCGGCGAGTGTGGGCATGTCGGCGTGGATGGTGCTGGCACCGATGGCGCGTCCGATGATCGATTACCCGATCGGTCCCGCGCTGGCCGATTCCGGTTTTGGCGACGCGCCGTTCATTGCCTTGCGTTCACTCGAACAGATTGCAATGGAGCCGGGGCCGCGGGTCATTGAAACCACGGTTCCGCGCATGTGGCTCGCGTCATACGGTGTCGCGGTCAACCCGGAAACGGCGGGTGACACGTTGCGCGCCGAAATGCTGGTGAGTGCCAATGGTCAGCCGCTTGCGATGCGCTTTCGTCCTTGATTTTTTTGTCAACGAACATTTTTGTAGTTCTATTTTTAGCTTTTTCGACAGGAGAAACACACCATGAATTTTCGACTCAATAACCTGGTCGCGGCCCTGCTTGCCGGCGGCGCATGCGGCAGTGTCATTGCCGCGGTTTCATCGGTCAACACCACCCTGCCCTCGACGGAAACGCGTAGCGAGATCCGCACCGTGATCGTCGATAGCGATGCAAACATCTTCGAACGCGAAGTGAACGCCGATGTGGTGATCGCCCAGAGTACCGCCGACAGCCCCAAACGCGAAGTAAGGATTATGACGCGCGGCACCGGCGGCGAGCCGCTCGGGTTGCGCACGCTTAGCTCAACGCTCGGCGACTTGCCCGATATCAACGTGCTGGTGTCGAACGCGATGTCCGAAGCATTTTCAGGCGGCGGCATCGTGACCACCGCCAAGAATGTCAAGAATGCACCATACAGCGCGGAAGTGATTTCGGAAAAGACCCAGACGCTGCCTGACGGCAATCAGATCACGCGCAAGTCATCGACCTATTCGTGGCGGGACAGCGCCGGCCGCACGCGCCAGGAAACGCGCGACGCGAAGGGCGACATCAAGTCGATCAATATCCACGATGCCGTTGACGGCACTCGTTATGTGCTTTCGCCGTCGAAGAAATCGGCGACCAAGTTCTCGATCGACAAGAGTCTGAACAAGCGCATCGAAGAAATCAAGGAGAAGGCCAAAGCGATGGCCAAAGACGGCAAGGCGCACATTATCGAGCGCAGCCATCCGGGTGAAGAGATCATCGTGAAGCGGTTCGAATCGCCGACGACCGACGGCAAGAAAGAAATTCGCGAGGAAGTGAAAGTCAGAGTCGCCCGGCCCAGCGGCGGCACGGCTGCGGCGGCGGGAGCCGAAGCCGGTACCGGCGCGCAAGTGCACACGTTCAAGTTCAGCGATGGTGAAACCATTGGCAACGCCCTCAGCGAATCGATGCGTCACGGGCCGATCGGCATGTCGTTTCAGGATTTGAAGTGGTCCGGAAAATCGACCACCACGGCGCTTGGATTCAAGGATTTCGACGGCGTCCGGGCGGAGGGAAAAAGTGTCTCATACACCATCCCCGCCGGCGAGATCGGCAACAAAAACCCTATCGTGGTGAGCACCGAAACCTGGACATCGCCGGACTTGCAAGTGGTCGTGTATTCCAAACACAGCGATCCACGCGTGGGTGAGACGATCTACCGCCTTGCCAACCTGAAACGCAGCGAGCCGCCGGTGGGATTGTTTACGGTACCGGATGGCTATGCGCTGAAGGAAATGCCAGGGTTGTCGCTGGGGGCAAATGCAAAGTAGCGCAACTGGCGGGTGCCACCTTTTCTTACGTCGCCCTGTTTCTGACCGTCCTCAAAAAAAGGCGCATCGCCGGATCAAGTTCCAAAACTGTTCGTTCGTTCCCCGTTCCCCCTGAGCCTGTCGAAGGGCATCGTTCATCCAGCCCTTCGACAGGCTCAGGGCGAACGGATCATTTGCGATAATCCGAACACGATTGGGATGACACAATTTTTTGAATTGCTTTTGCGCGTTCCGACCTCAACCCGAACCCAATCCCGCTACTTCCTTGTCGCGCCTTTGTCTGACACGCTCACGCTTGCTGGAATACCAGATTTGCCGGAAGGTGCCGAATTTTTCCTGCCAGCTCAGACCTTCGCTCGACAGCGCTTCCATGAAATTGGCGAGTCGCCGCGAGATCATCACGGTATAGACGCCGAGTGCGGTGACCGGAATGAACACGGCAAGGAAAATCAGGAATTTTTCAAAGACCGGCAGTGCATCGTGGCTGTAGAGATTCATGCCGAGAAAGCCGGTCGCGACAGTGCCGACCATGCCGCATGATGAAACGACCGTGAGACGCATCGCGTTGTCAGTCTGTTTGCGGGCGCGGTCGGTGTCGAGGTATTCGTTGATGTCGCGCGCTTCCTCGCGCACCTCGCTGTAGAGGCCGTCCGAACCCAACTGATGGCTCCAGCGTTTGAAAAATTCGCTTGCTTGCACCTGCGTGGAAATTTCGTGAAACCAGTACCGGTGATTGAAGCGCAGGAAGACTTCAAGCGTTTCGCGCACGTGTTTCTTGAACAATTTCACCGACTCGAAATCGCGCACATTGAGCCGCTCCACCGCGCGCGAAAAACGGTTCGACAGCGACAGCAACGCCGCTTTGTGAAAATGCGCGATCAGGCCGATCTGAAAAAACTGGTGGCGGAATTGCCGCAGCAACGGATCGACCGGCCGGTGGCGGGTGATCATCGAAAAACCGACGCCGCAGAAAAAATAACGCGTGCTCATTGCGGACTCGGGATTGCGCGGATCCCAGTAACGGTCGTAGCAATTCTCGCGCTCAAAACCTTCAAGGTACCCTGTCGAATAAGGCAACGAATCGGATTCACCCCATTTCGCCGCGAAGCCGATACGCACCATATCGCCGCGAGTCAATTCATGCGGGTTGTCGAACGATAAATAGCTCATGATCGGAATGCGCTTGTTCTCGATCTGGTGATATTTCAGGACGCCGCCCGGCAGGTATGCGGGAATCAGCGGCGAGAGAAAGAACTCCCAGTGCAGCGAGAGCGGCGTCTGGCGCTGATGACGCACCAGATCGAGGTATTTCTCGCGGTCCTCATAATCCGATGTCGACAGCAAGGCCGGCGCGCCGGTGGAATCGAGACCCCAGAATTCCACGCTATGCAGACAATGCGCGCCGCGCCCGTCGCCCTCCCACGCGGGAGGATAGGGGCGACCGAATCGATCCATGATTTCAACGGCGGTCTCGAGCGGAATATCCTTTCCCGCGACTTCAAGCACCGCCAAGGCCACGTCGATATCGTAGAAAAAATACAAGCGCGCACGGCGTACCTGCAATGAGACTTTCGGGCCGCCGGCCTCGACCTCAATGCGCACTTCTTTCAAATCATGCCGCTGGAACGTGTGCAGCGACGATTGCGCGCCGCGACCTTCGTCGCCGACGCCGTACAAAAATCGCTGCACATACGGCAGAAAATAAACGAACTCTTCGTAGCCCGCGAGGCAGGTTTCATCTTCGATCAGCAGCGGGTCTTCGACAAACTCCCATGGTCCGGGTCGGCGTTTCAACATATCCCAGAACGAGGTCAACCCGGTGCCGGCCTCGCGCCGCAGTGGTGGCAGCGGCTGCAGCGTAATTGGCCAAAGCAACGTGTGATTGAATTCGCGGACGATTTTTTCGTTCATTTTGATTCCGTTGCCTTCGGCTGAAATGCCGGATCGCCAAACCGCCATAGCAGGAAGGAGTAGATATCCGCCATCTCCGCGTCCCGTTGCAGCCGACTCGAACCGACACCATGACCGGCATCGTAATCCAAACGCAGCAGCACGGGGTTGGCCTTTGCGTCCGTCGCCGTGGCCGCCTGCAATCGCGCCGCCATTTTGGCCGATTGCCAGACCTCGACGCGCGGATCATTCACCCCGTGCATCAGCATCACGGCCGGATACTTTGTCCCGTCCTTAACGTGATGCAGTGAACTCATGGCATGCAAACCTTTGAATCCCGCCTCGGTTTTCACGCTGCCGAATTCGGGAACATTCGGTGGCCCGTTGGGCGTGAATTCAAACCGCAATGCATCGAGCAGCCCCACCACCGATACCACTGCCGCAAACAGATCGGGCCGTTCGATCAACGCGCGCCCCACCGTCACGCCGCCCGCGCTGCGGCCCTCGATGGCGAGCTTTTCTTTGCGGGTGAATCTACGCTCGATCAGGAATTCGGCACAGGCGATCAAATCGCGCCAGGTGTTCGGCTTGGTGAGTTTTTGCCCCGCCCGATGCCACGCCTCGCCAAATTCACCGCCGCCGCGCACATGGCAGGTGCCGATGATGCCGCCGCGCTCGAGCCAGGCGAGCGTCGCGGGTGAAAATGTGGCTGCCTGTGTGATGCCGTATGCGCCGTAGCCGCGCAGTAGCGTTGGGTTGCCGGCGTTGAGCGTGGTGCCCTTTTTGTACATGAGGGAGACGGGAATTTTTGTGCCGTCTTTGGCGGTCGCCATCAATCTGACTTCGTCGATGGCGTCGAAATCGACGTTCGATTTCGGCTGCAAATTCGTGTTGATCAGATTGCCGCTGCGCGCCTCGATGTGCGTGTAGCGCGGCGCCTCGGTCCAGCCTTCCAATCGCAGCAACGCGCCGGAGCGCTTCGGGTGCGTGACCATTTGCCGAATCGCCAAATCGAAAGGAAGACGCACAAATTCGAGCTTGCCGCCGCTGTAAACACTTTGACTGAAATTCAAGCGCTGCAAGCGATCGAGGCCACCGTGCAGTTCGCGGATATACAGCGCATCCTGCGCGACCGCGAGTTCGCGGATCACGGTATCACCGTGCGGAATAATGGTCGTCGCCTTTGCGATGTCGGGCGATTGAATGCCGATACGCACGACGCGGTAGCGCGGCGCATCTTTGTGGGTGAGCAGATAGAGCGCGTTGTCGTGCGCGACAAACGCGGTGACTTGGTCGTCGCGGTCAATCGCCTTGCGCCATGTTTGCCCCTGCGTGAAGGTCATGGCCTCGGCAATGTAGAGCGTAATGTCGTTGATGTCGCCGTGCTTGATGCGCGCCAGAAGCAGTTTCCCATCAGCTGTCACGGAAACACTCGGAATATCGATATCCTTGAAGTCGATCCGCGTATCGAGGCCGGGACCGAATACTTGCTCGTCGCGCTCGATCGGGCGGCCCAACACATGGTGATAGACCATCGTATTGAGGTAGCGATTCTTCTTGGCACCCGCGCGCGATTCCGGCAAACGGTTGTAGAAAAACGCATTGCCGTCCGGTGTCCATGCGGTCAAGTTGCCGAAGCCGATGCGATCGATGACAACACCCGTGTCGCGCCCGTTCGAGGCATCGATCACACGCAGAATAGTTTCTTCCGACCCGCTCGCGGCAACGCCGACGACCACATGGCGGCCATCGGGGGCGGCCACAAACGAGTCGATGGAAAAGCGCGCAGTAGCGTCGTTAAGCGCAGCGGGATCGAACAGCAAGCGCTCGGCGCCATTGAAACCATCGCGCGCGTAGAGTTTGCGCACCGACTCCCCCGCCGCCAGTTTGAAATAAAACACCCGTGGATTAGCCCCCTCGCCGGCCAGTTGCACGCCGCTGATCGCAGTGGTGGCGGCGGACAATGCCGTGATGCGCTCCAACAAGGATTTGCGGCCCGGCAACGCATCGAGCGCCTTGCGGGCAAAATCGTTCTGACCGCGAAGAAAGTTGGCGACTTCGGGGTTTTTGACGTCCTCAAGGTAGCGATACGGATCGACCACCGTTTGCCCAAAGTGAATTTCCGTGACCGGCTTAATTGCGGCGACGGGCGGTGAAGGTTTCTTCGGCGGCTCGGGAGGAGCCACGGGCTTGGGCGCGGGCGGCGGCGGCGGCGCAGGCGGCGGTGCCGCGCAGGCGGCAAGCAGCGCGATCGCGAACGCGGCCAGCGAAAACGAAATGGCGGTTTTCAATTTGTGCTTCGCGCGCGGATCAAGTTGCAATGGCGCGTCTCCTCGTGTTTTTTTCGGATTGTTGCGACGCGGCCGGAAATGGGAACGCGACGCCGCGCGTCGACATGCTGCGGCAAGTTACCAGTAATTCTCGACGATGATGTGTCCCGGTTCGAGTTTGCGGTTCATGCGGAAACCACGCGATTTCAACAGTGCGCGCATGCTCTCGACCATTTCCGGATTGCCGCACAACATGAAACGCGAACGCGCATCGCTGAGCGAAACCTGCGCAGCGGTTTCCAGATCGCCCGACACCAGCAACGCATTCACGCGACCGTGCAAGACACCGTGCAGCGTATCGCGCGTCAGCGTCTTTACAAAGTGAAATTTCGCCATGCCCTCGCGCGCATGCGCCGCAGCCAGTTGTTCGAACTCTTCGGTGTAGCCGAGATCGTGGCGTTCGCGCACAGACAACACCAGCACGATGTGCTCAAAGCGGCGCCAGATCGTCTCGTCGCGCAGCATCGAAATATACGGCGCCAGCCCCGTGCCGGTGCCGATCAGCCACAAATCCTGCGCGCGCTCCGGTTGCTTGAAACGATCGATCGTGAGAAACCCCTGCGGCACTTGCTCAACCAGCAAGGTATCGCCGATATTGAAGCGCCCGACGCGACTGGAGAATTCACCGCCCGGCAATATCACCAGAAAAAATTCGAGAAACAATTCGTGCGGCGCCGACACGATCGAATACGCGCGCCAGATGATTTCGCCGTCTTCCTTGCGAATGCCGATACGGGCAAATTGGCCCGGCGCAAAACGATAAGCGGGATTGCGGCGCACGCGAAACGACATCAAACCCGGATTCCAGCGATGCACCCACACCACCGGCTCTTCGGTGAATTTTTGATGCGGCTCGGTCGGTGCGGGAATTGTCGCGGTGGCAGTGGCGTTCGGCATGATTTGGTTCGGTTTGCGGCTCGGTTGGTGCGTGAGCGCGGAGAAACAATAGTTTAGCAAATTACTCGGATTTGGTCATCCGTGTCGGTAAGTCACCCGCGTAATTTGGCCGTGAGCGCCTATTTGCGGGGTGTTTGGAAGGTTTTTGGCTGGAAACCCGCGCTAGTGCTGGGGTTTGTTGCGTCGTTTCCAGCCAGAGCTGGAACGCACAAAAGTTTTAGCTCCAGAAGGAATGGGGTCTTTCTTTATCATATTCTTCATCGTCACATCTCACCCCGCCGCAATTTCTCGACCGCGTTAAACCTGAAACCCGCACCCACGCTTGTGTTTGATGACTCGCGTGGTCTTTCTGCTGAACGCCGCGTCGATGTCCGCCATTGCCCCACGTACCCCACAAAACTCCAACCTACGCCTGCGTAAACTGCAACGCCGCCAGCCGCGCATACAAGCCGCCCTCACTCACCAGCGAATCATGCGTGCCTTCGGCAACCGTGGCACCCTGATCCATCACGACAATGCGGTCGGCGGACTTCACCGTCGCCAAGCGATGCGCGATGATCAAGGTGGTGCGGCCCTGCATGAGTTTTTCCATGGCGAGTTGCACCATGCGTTCGGATTCGGCATCGAGCGCGGAGGTGGCTTCATCGAGCAACAGAATTGCGCGATCAGCCAGGAAGGCGCGCGCAATCGAGACGCGCTGACGCTGACCGCCCGACAACCGCACGCCGCGCTCGCCCAAGTAGGTGTCGTAGCCTTGCGGCAGCGCTTCGATGAATTCGCGCGCGTAGGCGGCCTCGCAGGCGGCGCGCACTTGCGCGTCGTCGGCTTCCGGATTGCCATAGCGCACGTTGTCGGCGACGCTCGCGGCGAAGATCACCGGATCTTGCGATACCAGTGCCACGCGCGCACGCACCTCGCGCGGATCGGCTTGTTTCACGTCGACGCCGTCGATTTTCACGCTGCCCGATTGCGGATCGTAGAACCGCAGCAGCAATTGGAACACCGTGGTTTTTCCGGCGCCGCTCGGGCCGACCAGCGCGATCACTTCGCCGGGTAATGCACGCAGAGAGAAATTCTTCAACGCCGCCGTATCGGGGCGCGAAGGATAGTGAAACGTCAGCGCTTCCATGGCGATGTGGCCATTTTTGCGCGTACCCGTGGACACCGGCATGGGCTGCGGATGGGCCGGTGCTTCAATGTCGGATTTGGTTTCGAGCAATTCCATCAGCCGTTCGGAGGCGCCTGAGGCGCGCATCAATTCGCCGTACACCTCGGATACTGCCGCCACCGCATTCGCCACCAGCACCGCGTAGAAAACGAACGCGGAGAGTTCGCCGCCGGTGATGCGGCCTTCGATCACATCGTGCCCGCCGACCCACAGAATCACGCCGATTGCGCCGAAGGCGAGCACGATGACGGACGCGATCAGGCTCGCGTTGAAGCGCGCCTTGGTGGTTGCCGCGTGGAAAATGGCCTCGACCCGCTCGGCGAAACGCGCGCGGTCGTGGCGCTCATGCGCGTATGCCTGAACGGTGCGGACTTCGTGCAACGTCTCGTCGATGAGTGCCGTGGCGTCGGCGACGCGGTCGGTCATTTCCTTTGAGAGCTTGCGCACGCGCCGGCCGAGCAACAGGATCGGCACGAGCACGAATGGAATACCGGCCATGACCAGTAAGGTCAGTTTGGTGCTCGTGATCAGCAACATCACCATGCCGCCGATGAACAGCACAATATTGCGCAGCGCCCATGAAAATGCGCCGCCGACCACCGCATCGAGCAGAGTGGTGTCGTTGGTGATACGCGAAATCACTTCGCCGGTGCGGGTGGTTTCAAAGAACGCCGGCGAGAGTTCGAGAATGTGATCGAACACCGCGCGGCGGATGTCGGCGATGAAGCGCTCGCCCACCCAGTTGATGAGGTAATAGCGGGTAAACGTGGATGCACCCAGCACCACCAGCACCACGAGCAGCATGACAAGCGTGCCATCCAGCGTGCTGGTGTCGCCCCCCGAAAGGCCGCGATCGATGACGTGTTTCAATCCCTGGCCGATGGCCAGGATGCTGCACGCGGCCAGTGCCAATGCGACCATCGCAATGCCGAAACGAACCTTGTAAGGCGCGATGAAGCGGATCAGCGCTGCGAGTTTTTTCAGGTCTCGCGGGCTGCGTTTGGGGTCGGGGGCAGGTTGGGCTGTGGGGGGATCGTTCGCGCCACGCGCGGCAATTTCCGCCAACTATCCCCCGCGTTTCAGAGCCGGCCGCGAGGTTTTTCCGGTGACGATGAAGGTGCCGCGATCCTGCGCGACCGATGAGCGGATTTCCGCGCTCACGGTGCCCGACAAATTGCTGTTGGACAGATTGACGTTTACTGCCCCATTGGCAATCAGCACACCACCCGTTAGTTTCAATTTTTCGTAATGAATCACACCATCGGCGATTCGCAACTGACCATTCAGTTCCGCAAATTTCGACTGGCCGCCGACGCTGCCGGGCGAGCGCATGACCTGCACGAGATCGACGTTGCCGATCGAGCCGTCTTTGACGTTGAACACGCCCTGCACGGTCGGCCGGTCCATCAATTCGCCGATCGAGGGCGCGCTGCCGGACGCGGTGAACTGGCCTTCCATGCGGCCGTGCAGCGCGACATCGCGCGTGAAAATTTCCGTCAATTGCTCGACCTTGATTTTGTCGGCGGTGAATTCGCCGCTATAGGAAACTTGCTGTTTCCAGTCGATTTTCAGATTGCCGGTGACTGAACCTTCCAGCAGTTTTGCCTCGACTTGTGGAAACGTCATGCCGCCCGCAGTCATCGTGCCTTTGGCGGTCACTGCGCCGAACAACAAAGGTACCCCCATCGGTAGCGTCAGATTGCGCGCGGTAAATTCGACGGCCCATTCACCAAAGCTGTCACCCCCGCTTGCGGTCGCAGGCACTCCTTGCGCGGCGTCCGGTTTGTTGGGCGACATATCGAGCGTCCACTTGCCGTCTTTCGCGCGCGCATTCGCTTTGACAATTTTGCCGGTCTTGTCGAATTGAATGTCGGCATCGAAATCGCCGATTGCGACACCTTTGACTTCGATCTTCGCGTTGCGTAGCAGGATCTTGCCGATCTGCACGCCGCTGCCACGGTTTTCCGCTTCCGCCCACTTCAACGCACGCGGCAAGGCATCGGCTGAAATGGTCACGCCGGAGAGTTCCAGCGCGTCGATGGCGAATTTGTCGCCCCACAACTGCCAGACATCCATGTAAATCTTGCCGCTGGTCGCTTTCGCATCAAGCACCTTTCCCAGCGCCAGTTGATCGATCTTGACGATCTGCTTCGGCAACAGCGACAGGCGCATTCCAGTCGATGAAACATCGTCGTGAACCCACGCCGAAAGTGCCTTATCGAAACGCGCATTGGCGGCACCCTGCGGCCAGAAATGAATCGCGACGAAGGCGCCGATCAACAGAAACAATGTTGCGCCGATAATCAGGCGCACCGGGCTCACGCTCTTTTTGCGCCGATAGCGATTGTTCTTTTTTATCGAGTCGGTTTCAAGTCCCTGAGACTGCTCATATTCGTGCTGATCGGAAAGCTCTTTGAGGCGCGCGACCTGCGCGGCGCGCTGGCGCTCCTCGGCTTCCTCTTCGGCGCGGGCTTTTTCCTCGGCTTTTGCGCGCGCCGCGCGCTCCACGTTCAAGCGTGCCTCGGCTTCGAGGCGCTCCCCGGCGAAGCGCGCTTCGGCGTCGCGGCGCTCGTCGGCAACGCGTTGCCCGGCTTCGCGTTCGGCACGATCGCGCGCTTCGGCATGTTCGGCGGCCGATTTGGAGGCAAGCTCGCGCGCCCGCGTTTCGGAGGCGGCTTTTTTCTCGGCTTCTTCGCGCGCAAGACGCTCGCCTTCAAAGCGGAGCTGATTCTCGCGCTCGGATTTTTCGCGCATTTCGGCTTCGATCAACGCACGCGCCTGCGCTTGAATCTTCGCTTCTTTTTCAGCGGCCAGCTTCGCGTGCATTTCGGCGTCGGCTTTCGCGCGCGCTTCGGCTTCTTCTTTCGCCCGCGCTTCCATCCTCAAGCGATTTTGCGCTTCCAGTTTCTTGCGGGTCTCGGCTTCTTCCTGCGCGGCCTTGCGCGCGTCTTCCTCGGCCTTCAACCTGACCGCCATGTCGGCAGCGGCTTTGGCGGCCAACTCGGCTTGCGCTTCGGCCGCCTTACGGGCTTCGATCTCGACGCGGTTTTTCTCGGCGGTAATTTCCGCAATCTGCGCCGCCATTTCGGCGCGGATACGGGTTTCCTGTTCGGCCAGCATGCGCTTGGCGGCTTCTTCGGCGGTGCGGGTGGCATCGGCCGTGGCGCGCGTCAACGATTCGCGCTCTTCCTGCAAGCGCTTCTCGAGCATGTCGCGCGCTTCTTCGCGTGCCTCTTCCATGATGGCGGCATCGACTTCCGCGCGTCCACCTTCCTCAACCTCCACCGACATTTTTTCCGCCATTTCGGCGCGGATCTTCGCCTCGATTTCTTCTTTCAATTGATGGCGCAATTCGCGTTGCGCGGCATCGAGTTCCGCTTGTTGTTTCTTGGCGGCCGCCTCGGCCTGCTCGCGCGCCGTCGCGAGTGCTCTAGCTTCGGCTTCCGCCTTTTCGCGCGCAAGTGCCAACGCGCGCACTTCCGCTTCCGCCTTTGCGCGCGCCTCGGACAATGCACGTTGATGCTGAGACTCCTTTTCCATTTGCTCGCGCGTCAGGCGATCGCGCGTATCGGAAATCGAATCCTTCTGTTTCTTTTCGGCGGCCACCTTGGTTTCTAGATCAAGCCGCGCCCGTTCGGCCGCCAACTGCGCGCGCTTTGCTTCCTCCATTGCGCGTTGCTCGGCTTCGCGCTTGGAGCGCGCTTCAATCTCGAGTCGGGCGCGGATCTGCGCTTCGCGCTCGGCTTTGGCGCGGGCTTCGGTCTGGGCTTTTTCGCGTGCGGCGGCGAGCGCGGCTTCGATGGCGGGATCCGGTTTCGGCGGCGTGACGTCGCGCACCGGTGCCGGGGCACTCGCGCGCTCGACCTGATCGGCCGAGGCGGGCGATCGATATTGCGAAGGTTTGAAACTGGCGGTGGCGCTAAAATCGATTTTCGGTGCGGCGGGTGCCGCTTTTTGGGGCGCGGTGAAATCGAAATCGTCGTCTTCCCCGCCGCCGAAGTCGGACAGCGGTTCTTCCTGGCGCACTTCGAAGACTTTGATGTAGCTTTCTTTTTGCAGCGCCGTCAGCGCTTTCTCCAGCGATGGCACGGGGTAATCGGCTTTCTCGGAAATCACTGTCACATCCGACTTGCCGTCAATGGATTTCAGAATCTTCATCAAGTCGCGCGACAGCGACTGCTTTTTCTGATTGACCTGGGTGACGCCTTTGGCGGTCTTGGTGAAAACTGTTTTGAGATCCATCGCGTCACTCTTTTTTAGAAAAAAGATGGTTTGTCCGGCATCGTGATAGGCAACATCGACACCGGCACCGAAAATGAAATCAACGCGTAATACTGGCGATTCCGGACAAATCCGCCACGCACGCCCTAGCCGAAGCATTAATCTTCTCACGAAATGTGGGTTTTCGGCAGCCCGCGCCATGGACACTGACCAAGACGCGTGAAAGCACACGAGGTGCGCCCCATCGCGCGCCGGTCAACGCGCTGACGCCGGCAACCGTTGCTTGCACTATCACCGAACCTTCAATTTGGAATTGCCCATGAATGCGTCCTCGCTGTTTCGCGGTTTGTGCATCGCAGCAAGTTTGTTCACGGCCGCCGCGTGGGCGGATCCGCCGGCCCGTGTGGGGCGAATCACATTGCTGGAAGGCAAAGTGTCGTTTCACAGCGAACGCGACGCCGGCTGGCAGAAAGCGCAACTCAATTATCCGATCACCACTGAAAATTCACTATGGACCGAGGCCCGGTCGCGCGCCGAAGTGCGCATCGGACCTTCCGCGATTCGCATCGACGACGACAGCGTGCTCGATTTTGTGGTGCTGCAAGACGATCTCGTGCAGGGTTACCTGCAACGCGGCTCGATTCACGTGCGGTTGCGCACCGCCGGTGAGATCGATGGCAATGATGTGGTGAGAATCGATACGCCTCAGGGACGTTTCTTTCTGGAAGGCAATGGCCGCTACCGGATCGATGCCGGCATCGACGCACGCAGTGCCGCCAATGCCGGTGGCCTGGAAAGCCGCATCGCGGTTTTTGCCGGACGCGCGCGTTTTGAAGGCGTCAATGGCGCCGATACCCGTCTCGCGATCGACGCCGGAAAACAATTCAGCGCCCGCATGAACGATGGCGGCAACGCGACCGATTTTCGATTCGAGGCGTTGAGCGAAACCAACTTTGACCGCTGGGCGGAAATTCGCGACCGCGAATGGGATCGGGTTCATGAACGCTATGCGCGCGCAGTGAGTCCGGAATCGCGCGAAGGTGCCCTCTCGCCCTACATGACCGGCTATGAAGACCTCGATGCCAATGGCGAATGGATCGACGACCGCGAATATGGCCGCCTCTGGGCGCCACGGGTGTTGATCGCCGGCTGGGCACCGTACCGTTATGGCCGCTGGAACTACGTGCAGCCATGGGGCTGGACATGGATCGACGATGCCCCCTGGGGTTTCGCGCCGTTCCACTATGGGCGCTGGGTGCAGGTGCGTTCGCGCTGGTGCTGGTGGCCGGGCACCTACGTTCGCCGCCCGGTCTATGCGCCGGCACTGGTCGCGTGGTTCGGTGGCGCGGGAGCGGGATTGACGATTGGTTCCGGCCCGGCGCTGGGATGGTTCCCGCTTGCGCCACGCGAGCACTTCATCCCGCGATACACCACTAATATCGACTACTTGCGCCGCATCAATCATTTGCCGCGCGATCACAAACCGATCATCGCCCCTACGCATTACCGCAATCATCTGCCGGGATCAACAATCGTCAACAACAACACGTTCATCAATGGGGAACGCATCGGCGGGAATCGCGCCAATTTGCCTTCGCAGGTGATCTCCGGACACGCGCCGACCACGAATTTTGATCGCGTCCCGCTGCCGCGCGCGCGTATGCCGGGCAGCGATCGGCCGATTGACGGGCGGCCCGGCAATGCCGTCACGGGCCCACGCTTCACACCAGAACCCTCACCCGCCAATATTCCCCGTCCGCCGAGATCGCGGGCGGCCGAGCCGGGATTGATCGCCCCTCAACCGCCACGCGTACCGGAATCCGCCGTGATACGCCCGATCGAGCCGGCCACCAGCAGTCCGATCGCGCCGACACCGCGCCCGCCTTCGACCCTGCGCACGCCGGCACCGCCGACCGCCATCATGCCGAATGCCGTTCAGCCAGAACCTTCGCCTGCACGCGATAACCGCGAAGCCAATCCGCGCCGCGATGGAAGGGGATCCAATGCGCGAAATTCGCCACCGGCAACTGAGGCGGCGCAAGCGCAACCGTTGCCGCAGCAACCCTACCCAAGTTATGTACCGCCGGTAACGGCGCGTCCGCAGGTAAATCGTCCCATCGTTCCAACTGCACCCGCCACCGACGTCGGCGCACCCGTCGTGAAACAGGCACCTGCGCATGCTGCAAGACCGCGCCACGAACCGGCACCAGAACCGGCCCCGCCGAAAGTTGAGATCAAAGATGCGCGGCAAAAACCCGGCATGGTGAGAGAGTAGTTTGCGACTTGTGCGTGTTATTCCGCACGCGCGACTCGTGACGGGCCATCGCTCCTGAACTTCTCCCTTTGCAAAGGGAGATTGAGAGGGATTTGCAGCATTGAAATTCAACCATCCCCAAGAAAGAGGGCCCTTCAACAAGTTCAGCGCCTGCATCGCTATCGAGGTCGGCGGCGAACGTGAACCCTATTTACAGTGACAAGCTCGCGCGATCAGCGCGACTTCGTCACTTCTTCTTTGAATCCCAATACGGCGGATCGCCGAATGTTTTCTTCATGAAGTCGATGAACAGGCGCACCTTCGCCGGCAAGAATTTGCGATCCGGATAGACGGCAAAAATGTCGCTGCCGGGTGCGGCAAATTTGGGAAGCACTTCGATCAGCCGGCCCTTCTCAATTTCTTCGGAAACTTCCCACGCGCTGCGCCAAGCGAGCCCGTGCCCGGCAAGCGCCCAGCGCGTCAATACTTCGCCGTCATTGCAATGCAAATGTCCGCCGACTTTCACGGTGAGATTGCGCGTGCCATCGCGGAACGACCAGCCATCCGACAAGCCTTCGTCGGTGGCGGTGACGAGGCAATTGTGCTTGGCCAGATCGGTCAACAACAGCGGCTTGCCGCGGCGTTTGAAATATTCCGGCGAGCCAATCACCACACGGTGATTCGAGGCCAATTTGGTCGCGATCAGATCCGCGTTTTTCAAATCCGCGATGCGGATCGCGAGATCGACGCGCTCGTTTTTCAAATCCACGATCCGCTCGGACAAATGCAGTGTCACATTCAAATTCGGATGCGCATCGACAAACGCGGGCAAATGCGGCGCAATATGCTTTCGCCCGAACGCGGTGGGCGCCGAGACAATCAATCGCCCGGTTGCACTTCGTGCGCCGGCGGTGAGCGATTCCTCGGCCGCGCGCAATTCGTTCAGGATGTTACGCACATCGTCGTGAAACGCAACGCCCTCCGGGGTCAGGGTGATTTTGCGGGTCGAACGCTTGAACAACTTGACGCCCAGTTGTTCCTCAAGCTGATCGATTCGCCGCCCGACCATCGCCGGGGTGACGCCTTCATCGCGCGCGACCGCGGACAGGCTCTCAGTCTTTGCGACGTCGAGAAACGTTTGAAGTGCTTTCAATCGATCCACGTTCGGCCTCCTTGGGACGGCGGTTGCGCAAAAATACCAGTATCAAATGCTTATGCATTTATGGCGATTATCACCATTTTAGTATCGTAATACAATTTGCATAATACCGAAAGCACCGTTTGTCGAGTTAGATTTGGCGGCCCACGCCATCGCTCCGATCGACGATAACTGGAACCACTATGTCAATGTCGAACTCCCTCCCCACCGGTCTCGCCATCAACGCGGAGATCACACCCGAATACGCGCAAATCCTCTCGCCGGACGCACTCGCATTCCTGGCAAAACTCGCGCGTCAGTTCGAACCGACGCGACAGGCACTACTGGCCGCACGTGCGCTACGGCAGAAAAAATTCGACGCGGGCGAATTGCCGGATTTTCTGACTGAGACGAAAAACATTCGCGAGGGCAACTGGGTCGTGGCCCCCTGCCCCGCCGATATCCAGGACCGTCGCGTCGAAATCACCGGCCCGACTGATCGCAAGATGGTGATAAACGCGTTGAACTGCGGCGCGAACACCTTCATGGCCGATTTTGAAGATGCCAATTGCCCGACATGGCAAAACATGATCGAGGGCCAGATCAATTTGCGCGATGCCAATTTGCGCACGATTACATTTGAGCAAAACGGCAAGCAATATAAATTGAACGACCAACCCGGCGTGCTGTTTCCGCGTCCGCGCGGCTGGCACCTCGATGAAAAGCACGTCACGCTCGACGGCAAGCCGGTGTCCGGCGCGATTTTTGATTTCGCGCTGTATTTTTTTCACAACGTGAAGACCTTGCTCGCGCGCGGCAGCGGCGTGTATTTGTATTTGCCGAAGATGGAATCGCACCTTGAGGCACGTTTGTGGAACGATATTTTCGTCATGGCACAGAACGAACTTCGCGTGCCGCAAGGATCGATCAAGGCAACCGTGTTGATCGAGACCATTGTCGCCGCGTTCGAGATGGACGAAATTCTCTACGAAATGCGCGAGCACAGCGCGGGCCTCAACATCGGTCGCTGGGACTATATTTTTTCCGCGATCAAAAAATTCCGTTTGAACAAGGATTTCTGTTTGGCCGACCGCAGCCAGGTGACGATGATGGCGCCGTTCCTGCGCGCCTATGCGCTCTCGCTGGTGAAGGCCTGCCATAAGCGCAACGCTTTCGCGATGGGTGGTATGGCCGCGCAAATTCCGATCAAGAACGATGTGGCCGCCAACGACGCCGCGATGGAAAAAGTCCGCCTCGACAAATTGCGCGAAGTCACCGATGGCTGCGATGGCACCTGGGTCGCGCATCCGGGTTTGGTCGGCGTGGCGAAAGCGGTGTTCGACGAGCACATGAAAACGCCGAATCAAATTCATCGCCAACGCGCCGACGTGAATTACACCGCCAAAGACCTGCTCGATTTTCGCCCCGAAGCGCCGATCAGCGAAGCCGGTGTGCGCAACAATATTCAGGTCGGCATCCAGTACATCGGATCATGGCTCGGCGGCAACGGCTGCGTGCCGATTTTCAATTTGATGGAAGACGCGGCCACGGCCGAAATTTCACGTTCACAGGTGTGGCAATGGATTCGCTCGCCGAAAGGTGTATTGGCCGATGGCCGCAAGGTGACCAAGGAAATGGTGTCGGCGTTGACCAAAGATGAATTGAAATTGACGCCCGCCATCGTCGGTGATGCGGCGTACGCGGCGGGCAAATATGCCGAGGGTGCAGCCATGTTCGAGACGCTCGTGATGGATGACAACTACGAAGAGTTTTTGACGTTGCCGGCGTATCGGGCGATTGCCTGAAAAACTGCGATATTTTTTACCAGCATCAAAGCCCGCCTTGTGCGGGCTTTTGCATTGGGCCCAAGTTGACGCAGATGATTGTCTTCCCACATTCAAGGCACTCGGTTAAGGCCCCACGCCTCTGCCAGAAAATGAGTGGCGAGCGCGAAATTTTGCGCATTGCCAGATACGCTTGCCATTCGTAACCACGTTGTCGCCATGCGAGGCGTAGAATTTATTCAACGGGTGCAACAAATGCGCCGCATTCAGCGGATAAACCCTAGCACTGGCGAGGCTTTTCGGGCAATAGGGTAGGTTCGCGTTCAACATGTCGGTGCGGAGGTCAGGTTGGATAGTAACGCGGCGGGGCTGAGCCCGCCAAGGCGTTTTCGAGGACGTTGATTGAGTTCGTTGGCGATCCAGTTGAGTTTCGCCTGAGTCATGTTGCGCAGGCTCATGCCCTTGGGGATGTACTGGCGAATCAGCTTGTTCATGTGCTCGACCTGTCCCTTTTGGTACGGCTTGCCCGGATCGCACGCATAGAGACGACCCGGCAGGAGTTCCGGCAAGGCCGAGAACTCGCAGCCTTGATCGGTCGTGAGTGTCAGGATCGGAATGCCGGTGTCGTCTTGCTGCCAGCGCGCCATGTGCCGCGCCACTGCCGCCGCCGTGCCGTCGGGCACCCAGGCCAGGCGCACGTAGCGCAGCGCGCGGTCGATCAGCACCACGATCTTGTGCGGCTCGTTGCGCTTGCCGACAATGCTGTCGCACTCCAGATG
>JANPBQ010000047.1:0-6564 GCA_031430555.1 Betaproteobacteria bacterium | reverse complement strand
CAACGCATTCGTGAAGCAATTGATCGCGCTTGCGCATTCGTCGCGCGAACGCCGCAAGGCGGGCCTCACCGTTCTCGACGGCGTTCATCTCGTGCGCACTTACATTGAGGCCATTGGCGCGCCACATGCGTTGGCGATTGCGGAATCGGCGTTGGCGCGCGACGAAGTGCGCGTATTGCTCGGCGAGACCGATACGCAACTCATCAATGTGCTCGCCGACAAATTGATGGTGGATGCCTCCAGTCTCGATTCGCCCGCGTTCGTGATGGCGATTGTGGCCACACCGGATTCGCACGCAATTGCGCCCGATGCCACGGTGATGATATTGGAGGACGTACAGGATCCCGGCAACGTGGGATCGATTTTGCGCAGCGCGGCGGCAGCGGGTGTCACCGACGTGATGCTCTCAAAGACGAGCGCATTTGCCTGGTCGCCGAAAGTATTGCGCGCGGCGCAGGGTGCGCACTTCCTGGTGAATATCGTTGAAGGGATGGATGTGGTCGAGTATGTGCGCGCGTATCGCGGCCGCTCGTTGGCGATGGTCGCGCATGGCGAAGGTGTTTCGCGCTTGCAGGATCGCGATCTGACCGGCCCGGTCGCCCTACTGATCGGCAATGAGGGTGCGGGATTGAGCCGCGAATTGATCGACGCGGCCACTGATCGAGTCACCATTCCGATGCCGGGAAAAATTGAATCGCTTAACGCCGCCGCCGCCGCCGCAATCTGCTTGTTCGAGGTGGCGCGTCAGCGCGCGGCTTTGAAATAGCTTGGTGCAATGACGCAAAGGAATCGACCGTGAACTCGCCCACTGCCGCCGCTCCCGAAACCCGTATTCGCAACTACCGGTATTACGAATTCGTGATGGTCGCCTTTGTGACCATTCTCGTTTGTTCCAATCTCATCGGCCCGGCGAAAATCGCGCAAATCGATGCGCCGCCGCTCGGTACATTGACGTTCGGCGCGGGCGTGTTGTTCTTTCCGATTTCCTACGTGTTCGGCGATATTCTCACTGAGGTTTACGGCTACGCACGTTCGCGGCGGGTGATCTGGGCAGGCTTCGCGGCACTCGCGTTCGCCTCAATCATGGCGTACGTCGTAGTTGTCTTGCCACCAGCTCCGTTCTGGCAAAACCAGAGCGCCTACGAGACTGCCTTTGGCTCGACCTGGCGGATCGCATTGGCCTCGCTGATCGCATTTTCATGCGGTGAATTCGTGAATTCTTTCGTGCTCGCGAAAATGAAAATCATGACCGGCGGAAAGTGGCTTTGGTCGCGCACCATCGGCTCCACCATTTTCGGCGAAGGCGTCGATTCGCTGTTGTTCTACCCGCTCGCGTTCTACGGCACCGGCATCATTCCCGACGACAAGTTGCCGATGGTGATGTTGGCGCAGTTCGTGACCAAGGTCGGCGTCGAGGTTCTGTTCACGCCGGTGACGTACAAGATCGTCGGGTGGTTGAAGCGCGCAGAGAGCGAAGACTATTACGACCGCGAGACAAACTTCACGCCGTTTTCACTGAAGGCGTAGCGCGGGATTATTTGCACGACTTATCGCGTCAAGCCTCAATGCCCAATGGCGCGGCGCAACTCCAGCAGAGTTCAAATTCACCGGGACTTTGTTCGCCGCACGCGGCGCAATGTTTGAGTGTCGTTAGCGCGGGCTGCGACTCATATTCGGTGATCACTGCGCGTGCATGCCGCTCCTGGTGCTCCTGCGCGATCCAGACCTGCGGATAAGACGATCCGACCGCCGTTTCGCCCATTGCCGCCATGGCGTGTTGGTTGAAAACGTGTGCGGCCACGCCAGCATGCGTCAACAAATCACAAACCAGATAAGCTTCCGGCAGATTTTGCGCGGTGTAGATTCGTTTCATGTTGGTATCATCGCACGGCACTTCAATGAAAAAAGGCCGCTGGGTTGCCCCGGCGGCCTTCATTTAATGTGCGTTGACTAGAAATCGTAGGAAACGCTCGCCGACACGCCATCTTGCTTGATGCTGGTTTTGCCGGAAATACCGGTGTAGACCACGGAAAGGCCCAAGCGATCCGCGAGCTTGCCGCGCACGCCGACACTTGCCGTCACCCAATTCGGATCAGGCTTGAATCCGGGAATATCGTAGTACGTGCCCGTATTTACGGTGACCGGATTGGCGCTGACGAAACGGTCTTCTTTCTTGGCGTCGCGATCGAACGATGCGCGCGCGAATGGCACCCAGTTGCCGAATGCCATCGAAGCGCGAGCACCGACGCTGACTACCCGCGAACGACGCATTTGCTCGGCAATATTCAGGTTCGCGGAACCGGCACCGTCTTCCGTAAACGCATTCACGGTCACATCTTGCAACGTGACGGAAGCGAACGGGCCGATGGAGAGCCTGCCGAATTCATGGTCGTAGCCGCCGGTTAAGCTGTACGACGAATTGGCACCCTTGCTGCTGGCGGTTGCGGTGCGGGTCACGGCCCCTATTTTAATGAAACGGCGAATGTTGTCGTACTTCACATCCGCGAAAGACCCGGTGAAGCTCGCATAGAAAGCACCGGCCTTCGCACTGCCGAAGAACGACACGGCATTTTCGTTGATGTCGAATTGTCCGACGCCGCCCATCTGCGCTTCGCCTTTGGTACTGCCAAGCGCCGCACCGACGGTCACTGAGTCGGACGCGCGCATCGTGATGCCGACGCTCAATGCCTTGTTCTTGGTATCGGCTTGCGGGCTGAGGGCATTCTTGCTGATGTCGTACTTGCTGCTGTCACCCGCCGCGAACACGGAAAGTTTGCCGATGTTGCCGCTCTGCCCCTGGCGAAGGCCTTCGTCAAGTGTGCGGATGTGCGAAGCACGCGTCGAGAGTGGAATTTCAGCCATGACCGAATAGGCATTCGGGCCATCGATCAGGGACTTCGCGAAATCGGCGAAAATCACCTGTGCGCCGGCGGTAGGATGAACGCTGTCGGCAAAGAAGTAGGTTTGTCCGGCATTTGCGCTGACCAGCGCTGCCTGCGAGCAAAACAGTGACGTGCCTTGCGTCAGTGCCAGATTGCACGCGGTACCGGTGGTATTGGTAAAACCGTACGCGGCGGCATTCGCGCGAAGTTCAACGATGAGACTCGCGACATCAACCGGAATGACTTTCACATTCGCCGCCCTCAAACCCGTAAACAAAGATGTGTTGTAACCGGCGCTGAATCCAGAGGCCAGGGGCGCAAGCGGACTGCCGGCAAATGCAAGTGTTGCGCCGAGATCCGGAAGGTTAAAAGCCATGATGTAGCGCGCACCTGCAGCCTGTAGTCGGGCAACTTGCGCGATTTCGGCGCCGGCGATCCCGGGTACATTGGCGCCCACTTGCGTCGGCGTAAGGGTACCGGCCAATACGCCGTCCACCTGCGTGAAGAAATCATTCGCGCCGAACCACACGCCATAGAGGGCATTCGGATTGGCAACACCGCCATTGGCAGTGAGATATTCCGTGATCTGTGCTGCCATGGGGCGCTGCGTGCCGCCCGGGCCGAGACGGCTGGCAGGCGCGTTGCCCGTCACCTGCATGCCGCCCTGCGCGTATATTCCGCCACCGGCGTTGCTGGGCGCGGCGTTGCCGCCATAGTATTGGGCAATCAGCTCTGACCAGACGGGGCCGGGATTGGTCGTGAAACGGCTACCTGCAGCGGCCGCTGTTGCGCCGATAAGCGCTGCAACACCTGGCCGGTAATATCCGGAATCAGAAAGCGAATCGCCAAAAATATAAACGCCATTGAACGACACGGCACCGGCGGTCGAGGCACTGAGTGCTAACGCAGCACCTACCATCGTGGGGATCAAGCGTTTCTTGAGGGACATGGAAGCTCCTTGCGAGGGGTGGAAACAGAGTTTTTATAGGTCTTGGCGCGCTATCCGGCAAATTGCGCCGGTCAGCCGCGCCTTACTGGGCGAAATCATGGCATAAACAGGGGCGAATCTCAACGAAAATGCCGCATTTTGCCAACAAACGTATCGCGCTTACAACACAGTTACGGAATGCACCGACGAAAGGTGCAATGTACCAGCGTGCTCGTGTGGGCACCGTTCGCCCTGCGCTTGTCGAAGGGTTTCTTGCATCAAGCCCTTCGACAAGCTCAGGGCGAACGGGTTATTTCTTGCCGAACAGAACAATACTTGCTCAGTAAACCCGCCGATCCAGCCGTGCCTCGTGCAGGATAGTCGTCGCCAATTCTTCGATGCTCTTGGTCGTTGAATTGAGATACGACACGCCGGCATTGTTCATCAGCCGCTCGGCCGCCTGTACTTCCCATTTGCAATTGTCGATCGCCGCGTACTTGCTGTCGGGCTTTCGTTCCTGGCGAATCTGCTGCAAGCGATCCGGCATGATGGTCAAGCCCCACACTTTGTGTTTCAGCGGCATGAGCGCTGGGGGCAGCTTCATTTTTTCCAGGTCTTCGGGAATCAGCGGATAGTTGGCCGCTTTCACGCCGAATTGCAGCGCCATGTACAGGCAAGTAGGCGTTTTGCCGCTGCGTGATACGCCGACGAGAATGATGTCGGCTTCCTCAAGATTGCGATTGGTCACGCCGTCGTCGTGCGCAAGCGTGTAATTGACCGCTTCAATCCGGTGGTTATAGTCCTTGAAATTTCCCGCCGAATGGCTGCGGCCGACCGCATGCGCCGATTTCACGCCCAGCTCCGCTTCCAGCGGCACGATGAAACGATCGAACAAATCGAGCACCATCGCGTTCGCTTTCGCGATTTCCTCGCGCAAATCATTGGCCATCAGCGACGTGAACACCAGCGGGCGCTTGCCGGACTCATTGCCCGCCGCATCGATCTGCGCCAATGCCGCGCCAATCTTGTCGAGATTATCGATGAACGGCAGCGTGATGCGGCGAAATTCGACGTTGTCGAACTGGGTCAGGAGCGAATTCCCGAGCATTTCCACCGTGATGCCGGTGCGGTCGGAAATGAAAAAAGCGGTACGGCGATTGGGCATGTTGCGGCTCTCTGTTGGCGATAGTGTCGGCTATAATTCTATCCCTATTCCGCACTGCAACATTTTTGCCCATCCCCAAGTTGTCTCAATAACTCCGCAAATTTTCGAGTGGCCGCCCCCATGTCAAATGCGTCTTCCGCAACGATCGCCCCATTCGTACAGCCTCTTTCAACGCTCCGCATGAGTGATGTCGCCACCGTCGGCGGCAAGAATGCCTCGCTTGGTGAATTGATCAGCCAATTATCCGCGGCTGGTGTGCGCGTGCCGGGCGGATTCGCCACCACGTCTGAGGCGTTCCGCGAATTCTTGAGCCACAACGGGCTCACCGAAAAAATCAACGCCACACTTTTGGCGCTCAATGTCGATGATCTCGATGCGCTGTCCAAAACCGGCGCGATGGTGCGCGACTGGGTGGTGAAAGCGCCGTTTCAGCCGAGCCTGGAAAAGCAGATCCGCGATGCCTATGCCGAGCTGACGGCGAATGATCCTGATGCATCCTTCGCGGTGCGTTCTTCAGCCACGGCCGAGGATTTGCCCGATGCGTCCTTCGCCGGCCAGCAGGAAACATTTCTGAATATCAAAGGCATTGACAACGTGCTGGAAGCAATCCGCCACGTTTTCGCTTCGCTCTACAACGACCGCGCGATTTCGTACCGCGTCCATAAGAATTTCGTTCACGCCGATGTCGCACTCAGCGCAGGCGTGCAACGCATGGTGCGCTCGGATACCGGTGCCGCCGGCGTGTTGTTCACGCTTGATACTGAGTCCGGATTTCCCGACGTGGTGTTCATCACCTCGAGCTACGGCTTGGGCGAGATGGTGGTGCAAGGCGCGGTCAACCCGGATGAATTCTATGTTTCGAAACTCTGTTTGAAAAATTCGAAACCCGCCGTACTGCGGCGCGGGCTCGGCACCAAGGCGCAAAAAATGATTTTCAGCGCCGCCTCGTCGGCGGGAAAATCGGTCGAGATTCAACCGGTCTCGCCGGCCGAGCGCGAGCGTTTTTCGTTGGCCGACGCGGAAGTCGAGGAACTCGCGAAATATGCGGTATCGATCGAAGCCCACTATGGCCGACCGATGGATATCGAGTGGGCCAAAGAAGGCAATAGCGGCGGTGGCAACGGCAAACTGTATATCCTGCAAGCGCGCCCGGAGACCGTGAAATCGCAGGAATCGCAAGGCGGCACATTGACCCGCTACCGCATGACGGCCAGCGGTGAAAAAATCGCCGAAGGCCGCGCCATCGGCGGCAAGGTCGGGCAGGGTGCCGCACGCGTGATCAAGAGTGTCGATGAAATCAGCCGATTTCAAGATGGCGATGTGATCGTCACCGACATGACCGATCCGAACTGGGAACCGGTCATGAAGCGTGCCTCGGGCATCGTCACCAACCGCGGCGGCCGCACCTGTCATGCGGCGATCATCGCGCGCGAGCTGGGTGTGCCGGCGGTGGTCGGCTGTGAACATGCGACGGACGTAGTGACCGAAGGCGAAGATATCACCGTGAGTTGCTGCGAAGGCGACACCGGCAACATCTATCGCGGCAAAGTCGGATTCGAAGTGCAAACGATCGAGCTCGACAACATGCC
>JANPBQ010000046.1:0-36360 GCA_031430555.1 Betaproteobacteria bacterium | reverse complement strand
CCGAGCGTCTCGTTGTACATCTTGCCGGTGAATTTGGGCAACCAGAAATAAACGCCCGCCGTGAGACCCCAGATTGCACCAGGGAACAACACATAGTGAAAGTGCGCGACTACGTAGTACGTGTTGTGAAGCGTGATATCGACGGCAACAATCGCCAGCACCAGGCCGGAGAACCCGCCAAGCGTGAACATGCACAGGAAGCCGATGCAAAACAACATGGGCGTCTCGAAGGTCATTGAGCCGCGCCACATGGTCGAAATCCAGTTGAAGATCTTCACGCCAGTGGGAACCGCGATCAGCATGGTCGCAAACATGAAGAAAAGTTGTCCCGCCGCCGGCATGCCGACCGTGAACATGTGATGGCCCCAAACGATGAACGACAAGATCGCGATGGATGCGGTCGCATAAACCATCGACGCATAACCGAACAACGGCTTTCGCGCAAAGGCGGGAATGATCTGCGAAACGATACCGAATGCGGGCAGGATCAAAATGTAAACTTCCGGGTGGCCGAAGAACCAGAAGATATGCATGAACATCGTCGGGTCGCCGCCGCCCGCCGCGTTGAAAAAGCTGGTGCCGAAATGGCGGTCAGTCAACAACATTGTCACTGCGCCGGCGAGCACCGGCATGGTCGCGATCAGCAAGTACGCGGTAATCAGCCAAGTCCAGCAAAACAACGGCATGCGCATCAGCGTCATGCCGGGCGCACGCAGGTTCAGGATGGTGGTGATGATATTGATCGAACCCATGATTGACGATGCGCCGAGCAAATGGATCGCGAGGATCGTCATGTCGGTGCCGATGCCCGATTGGATGACCAATGGCGGATAAAGCGTCCATCCCGATGCGGCCGCGCCGCCCGGCACCAGAAATGACGAAAACAGCAGCACCGCCGCTGGAATCATGATCCAGAAGCTCCAGTTATTCAGGCGGGGAAATGCCATGTCCGCGGCACCAATTTGCATCGGCACCAGCCAGTTGGCGAAGCCCACAAACGCTGGCATCACCGCGCCGAAAATCATGATCAACGCGTGTACGGTGGTGAGCGAATTGAACAACTCCGGATCGACAATTTGCAACCCGGGTTGATACAACTCGGCGCGGATCACAAGCGCCATCGCGCCGCCGACAAAAAACATGAAAAACGCGAACCACAAATACATGCTGCCGATGTCTTTGTGGTTGGTCGTCGTGAAAATGCGTGTCCACGGCCCCTTGTGATCGTGATGCTCGTGATCATGCGAATGATCGTGATCGTGTGCGTGGTCTGCTGTGTGCGTTGCTGCGTTCGCCATGGCGATCTCCTGAAACTTCTATTTCTTTAAGCGGCGGTTCCGGCTAACCGGGCGCGAATGAATGCAAATGCGATCAACGCTATTTTCGTGCGGCTTTAACGTCGGCGGGTTGTACTATCGTGCCGGTGTTGTTGCCGAATGAATTTTTGGTGAACGTGATCACCGACGCCAAATCGGTATTCGACAATTGCGCGAATGACTGCATCGCAGTATTGGGGCGCCCATTGAGCAGCACATTGATCTGCTGTTCCGCCGCCGCCAACACCGTCTTGGATCCGACAAGCGCCGGGAAGGCGGGCGGCATGCCCTTGCCGGTCGGTTGATGGCAGGCGACACAATTTGCGGCATAGACTTTCTCGCCTTGCGATTTCAATTCGGCCATGTTGTATTTGCGGGCAAGATCGTCCGCAGGAGCGGCGGACGCAACCGCGACAGCCGGTTTATTGCCCCATTTACCTTTCGCGCCCTCCAGCCACTTTGCGTAATCCGCCTCCGATTTCACGATGACTGTGATCGGCATATAGCCGTGGAGCTTGCCGCAAATCTGGCTGCATTGTCCTTTGAATGTGCCGACCTTGTCCGCCTTGAACCAGACATCCTTGATGAATCCGGGAATCCCATACTGGTTCACGCCGAGCTGCGGTACGTACCATCCGTGGATCACATCATTGGATGTGACCAACATGCGGACGCGTTTGCCGACCGGCACGACTAGCGGATTATCGACTTCAAGCAAATACTCATCGCCTTTTTTCTCGGTAGCCGGAATGCCCGGCTGGCCGATCTGGCTCCATGGGGTCGAGAGGTTCGAATAGAAACCCATTTCGTCCGCGCTGTAATCGTAGCGCCAACCCCACTGAAAACCGGTGACTTTGATGGTCATATCCGGGTTAGAAGTGTCTTTCATATCGAGAATCGTGCGGGTGGCCGGCACCGCAATGGCGATCAAGATAATGAATGGAATGATCGTCCAGATAATTTCGATCAACGTGCTCTCGTGAAAATTGACGTCGGGCGTAGCACCTTTCGATTTGCGGAACTTGAATATCGAGTAAAACATCGCGCCAAAGACAATGACGAAAATGCCCACGCAGATCCACAGGATGTACATGTGCAGGTCGTATATTTGCGCGGAAATCGGTGTTGCAGGCGGCGCGATATTGACGTCGTAGCTTGCGCCGGCGGGAATCGCCAATAGGCCGAGCAGCGGGCCGCCAACCGACTGCAAGATTGTTCGCAATAGTGAATTATTCGTTTTGTGCATGCTATTCGCCCGCCCCGTATTTCGAGAGTCCGCCAACGTTGCTGGCAGCGCCTTATTGTTTTCCACTCGGCCCCACACTCAATCGCGCCTGTTGCCGCGACAATTTGCGTGTGAGCCGCTGCTTTTCAGCATTCGACGCCAACGACGCAATCGCCAAGACCAAGTCAAAACACCAAACGCGTATTTTATCGCAGCGAGACGCTATCTGGCAAAGTATGCGCGTGGACGCGTGTCTTGCGAATGGGATCGACGCTTGAAATACCGGCAGCAGGGCGTTTCCAGGTTCCTATTGCCTATTCACGTATCGGCGGGCGGTTCATCGAAATTGCCGACCGCCTTTTCGCCGGGGATTGCGTATCGCTCTTCGGCCCAGGCGCCCAAATCGATCAATTTGCAACGTTCGCTGCAAAACGGCCGGAACGGATTGTCGCTCCTGAATTCGATCATGGTGCCACATTGCGGACACCGGACTCGCCTCGGTATCATCCCTACAAATTGCAATACGTTAGATTGAAATCGACATCGGATTCAAAAAGTTTAGTGCGCTGCACGCTGCCCGGAAGAATGAAGCGGATATTCAACGCATATTTATTGGCGCTGATTTCGGGTACGCAGGGCAAATCGCGCATCAGCGTCACGCGCAACATATGCGCAGCACGCTCCATGGGCATTTGTTGAAATACCCCACCGTAAGCAATAAGCGGAACCGACTTTCCGCTTTCGCGTAAAACGCGCAATACGATTCGCAATGCGGCCGCGATAGGATTCATTGGGCCAAGCCACATCGAAAGGTCGGCACGACGGTCGGCGTTGTCGCGGTGCAGCCAGTGGTGATAGGAAGGCAGGTCAAATTCACAGGTTCCGCCCGGGATCGAGGCGCGCTGCTTGATCGTCATGAGCCACTCGTTTTCGCGCAAGTGCTGGCCAGTCTTGCCGGACGACGCCAGTAAATCGGCGAACGTGGATTCGATTTCACCAATCACTGAATCGAGCTTCACTTCCGAAATCGCCGGATTGTTGCGCAACGCTTCCAGAAACAACCGTTGGCGATCCAGTTCCTGAAGCAAGTCGGATTTCAGGTCTCCACGACTCGCCACATCGAGAATTTCAAATATGGCCAGCAGACCGGCCTGATGATCAAGCGGAGATTCTTGGGCGACAAAAAAATCGACGCGATCGAACAAATCCTCCAGCCGCAACAAAGTGCGGACACGTTCATTCAGCGGGTATTCGTAAGTGATCACGCGCGGGACGCTAGGGTAGGATCGGCGAATTGTGACCCATTGAGGGCCAGTTTACAAATTTGGCTGTTTCCTTTCGGTGCCGCCTACCGATATTCATGTCGAGTTTCCATTGATCGATAAATTGCATCCAGGCGAGCCACTTGCGGCACCAGATCCACCGTGTCGCCCGAGTTTGAGACGACATCGTCCGCGAGCTGCAATCGCAACGGTCGGGAAATCTGCGCAGCAATGATTCGATTTACCTCGGAAAACGCCAAACCAGAGCGGCGCGTCACGCGTCGACACTGAAGTTCAATGGTGCAATCCACGACCAAGGCACGCATAAAGCGGCCTCGATAGCCCATCGTTTCAAAGAGAAGCGGAACGGCAAGCATCACATAGGGCGCTCGACATGCCGCATCGGCGGCAAGCGCCTGATCGGCCTCATCGCGAATCATTGGGTGCAAAATGGCCTCAAGGTCGCGGCGCGCATCGGAATCGGCGAAAACGCGGGCGCGCATCCGTGCGCGATCCATCGCGCCATCGGCTGCGAGTACCGATTCCCCAAACCGTTCGCGAATGGGCCCGATCGCACGTCCTCCCGCCTCAGAAATAGAATGGGCGATCGCGTCGGTATCGATGAGGCAGGCCCCGCGCTGAACGAAGAGATCGGCAACCGTTGACTTGCCCGATCCGATGCCGCCGGTCAATGCAACGATGCGTTCCGGAGTCGGCATGGAATCAGGCCGGCATGCGCCCCAGGTACCAGGTATTTAGTGCCTTGCCCCAGAAGAGAGCGATGAATCCGGCAGCCGCGAGATAAGGGCCGAAAGGCAACTTTGCGCCACGTTCGCGGCCTTGCAAAATGATGCCGGCAAGGCCGACAATCGTACCCACCATGGCGGACAGCAAAATAACCAATGGCAGCATTTGCCAGCCCAGCCACGCACCGATCGCGGCCAGCAATTTGAAATCTCCGTACCCCATTCCCTCTTTGCCGGTGAGCAATTTAAAGCCCCAGTACACCAACCAGAGAATCAGATATCCCGCGACCGCGCCAATCACAGCGGAGGTGAGGTCGGTGAACGTACCGCCCACGTTTGCCAGCAGGCCCAGCCATAACAGCGGCAGCGTGATGTCGTCCGGGAGCAGCGTGGTATCGGCATCAATAAAGGTCAGAGCAATCAGCGACCAGATGTAGAGGAGCGCTAACAGAACCGTCCAGGAAACCCCGAAACGCCATGCCGCATACGCGCTGGCGATGCCGGTTAGCGCCTCCACAATGGGATATCGAATGCCAATGGATGCCTTGCAGGCCGAACACTTGCCGCGCAAGAAAAGATAGCTCACGACGGGCACATTTTCCAGCGCGGTGATCTTGTGAGCACAGGCCGGGCACGCAGAGCGCGGAACCAGCAGGTTGTAGCGTGGTGGCGGATTGGCTGCGGCCAAATCCGCCGCATTCGCCGCTATTTCCGGTTGCAGAAACTCAATGCATTGCTGACGCCAATCATTTTCCATCATCTTCGGAAGACGATGTATCACGACATTCAGAAAGCTGCCAACCATGGTGCCGACGACCAGAATGGTGACGACAAAAAACCACGGTAGCGCCCGAAACGCCTCAATTGCGTCCATTTATTGTTTTTCTTTTCGGATGGGGCCGCGTGTTGTCAGGCGACGGCTTGGCCCATTTTGAAGATAGGCAAATACATTGCGATCACCAATCCGCCGATCACCGTACCCAGCACCACCATGATCATCGGCTCCATCAAGCTCGCCAGCGCGTCGACCGCGTCATCGACTTCCGCCTCGAAGAAATCGGCGACCTTGCTGAGCATGCCGTCCAACGAGCCGGACTCTTCGCCGATCGCGCACATTTGCAAAACCATGTTGGGAAACACATTGCTGTTTTGCATGGAGACGGTCAAGCTGGAACCGGTAGTCACCTCCTGCTGAATTTTCTTTGTTGCATCGTAATAGACCCTATTACCCGCAGCACCGGCCACCGAATCCAGCGCCTCCACAAGCGGCACACCCGCCGCAAACATCGTCGCCAACGTCCGTGTCCAGCGCGCGATGGTTGCCTTGCGGATCAAATCGCCGAATACCGGCAACTTCAACATCAGGCGATCCATGAAGGCCTGCATTTTTTCCGAACGCCGCCAAGTATTGAAAAAGAACCAAATTGCTCCGCCGCCAGCGCTGAATATGATGTACCAATAACTGGTAAAAAAGTCCGAAATTTGCATCACGATCAACGTTGGTGCCGGCAGATCCGCGCCAAAACTTGAAAATAGCTGTTTGAACTGAGGGATCACAAACAGCATGATGACGGTCGTGACAATAAACGCGACCACCATAATCGCCGCAGGATAAAAGAGCGCCTTCTTGATTTTCGATTTGATGGCGAGGATTTTCTCTTTGTAGGTCGCCAATCGATCCAGCAAGGTATCCAGAATACCGGCCTGCTCACCCGCTGCGACCAGATTGCAAAACAGATTGTCGAAGTACAGGGGATATTTGCGGAACGCCTGTGCGAGACTGCTGCCGGTTTCGACTTCAGTCTTGATGTCGAGCAGCAGCCGAGTTACCGACGGATTGCTGTGGCCCTTGGCGACGATATCGAACGCCTGTAACAACGGCACACCGGCTTTCATCATGGTGGCAAGCTGGCGCGAGAAAAATGTAATGTCCTGATCGGTAATTTTCTTACCGCCACCACGCGATTGTTTCTTGACTTTTGGGTTGGTGATGCCCTGACGCCGCAACGTTGAGACGACAATATTTTCGCCCGATGCGCGCATCTCACCCTTGACGATTTTTCCGGACTTGTCTTTGCCTTCCCAAGTGAAGGTGATGCCTTTGGCGGCCTTGGAATCCTTGCCTGAAGCTGCTGTGGTAGCCATGCGCTACTCCTTTGGTTCATTCATGGACATCGACGACGCTACTCATTCGTGCAGCCTTCAACCTCTTCAAGTGAGGTCATGCCTGCCCGCACTTTCCTAAGTCCCGACCGGCGCAAGTCATATACGCCTTCCTTCTTTGCCTGATCCGCGATGTCGATCGCAGTACCGTTTTTCATGATAATGCGCTGTAGCTCGTCCGTGATCGGCATCACCTCGTAGATGCCGACCCGTCCTTTGTACCCGCTATTCTTGCATATGTCGCAGCCTACCGGCCCATAGGGCTGCCAAGTGCCATCGAGCTCGCTTTCCAGAAAGCCCGCCCGCAGCAACGCTTCTTTGGGGATATCGATCGGACGCTTGCATGAGCATAGCCTTCGCGCGAGGCGCTGTGCGGTAATCAAGATGACGCTGGTCGCGATGTTGAAAGGTGCTACACCCATGTTCATCAGGCGCGTGAGCGTCGAGGGCGCGTCGTTGGTGTGCAGGGTAGAGAGCACCATATGCCCGGTCTGCGCGGCCTTGATGGCGATTTCACCGGTATCAAGATCGCGTATCTCGCCCACCATGATGATGTCCGGATCCTGGCGCAAGAATGCCTTCAACGCCGCCGCGAAAGTCAATCCCGCTTTGTCGTTGACGTTCACCTGATTGATGCCGGGCAAATTGATTTCGCAGGGATCTTCAGCCGTTGAAATGTTGATGCCGGGCTTGTTCAGGATATTCAGGCAGGTGTAGAGCGAGACGGTTTTGCCCGAACCTGTCGGGCCCGTCACCAGTACCATGCCATAGGGCCGAGCAATCGCATGCATCAGCGCAGCCTTTTGTTCCGGCTCGTAGCCCAGCGCTTCAATGCCCAGTGTCGCGCTCGAGGGATCAAGAATCCGCATGCAAATCTTCTCGCCGAACATCGTTGGCAATGTCGAGACGCGGAAATCGATTGCCCGCGTCGGTGACAGGCGCAGTTTCATGCGGCCATCCTGCGGAATGCGCTTTTCCGCGATGTCGAGGCGGGAAATTACTTTGATCCGCGAGGCAATTTTTTCCTTGATCGCCAAAGGAGGCTGCGCAACATCGACCAAAATGCCGTCGGTACGGTAGCGAATGCGGTAAAACTTCTCATAGGGCTCGAAGTGGATGTCCGACGATCCGCCGTTAATCGCATCGATCAGCACCTTCTGCACATATTTGACGACGGGGGCATCGTCAATTTCTTCCGGCGCACCGGCGGCCGCGTCGCCCGCCGCTTCGTCGCCGTTGCCCAAATCGATGTTTTCGAGCGAGGTATCGTCGCCCATCATCAAATCAAGCGATTTGGCCGCACTTTCGCCAAACCGCTTGATCAATACCGCGAGTTTGTCTTCCTCCACGACAACTGGCTCAACGGTTGAGCCGGTCGCGAATTTCAGTTCCGACAGCAATTGCTCGTTGGTCGGATCCGACATGCCCAGAAACAATCGGTTACCCCGCTTTTGCAGCGGAATCACTCGTTTGCTGGCGACGAGTTTGCTGTCCAGCAGCGTCACCGGCAGCATGTCCGGATCCACCGAGGCAAGATCAAGCAAAGGCACGCCGAAAGTGTGCGCCGCAAACAGCGCGACGTCCTTTCCGGATAACTTCTTCGACGCCGTCAATTGTTCGATGAAACTGACGCCCGATTTGGTCGCCTCGATTTGAATCGCGTTCGCGTCGACTTGGACGAGCCGGCCCTGCTGCACCAACGCGCGGCTAAGCGGACTCAATGACGTTGCGGCGACGGCGGCCATGGTTCAGGGCGGGCTTTCGAAAAATAGCAGAAACTACATGATGCTCCTACGCTAACACTTTGTAAAGAATCAGCTATTTGGCAGGAATCCACTTCTCGATTTCCGCCAGAATTTGGGGAGAGTTCGGGGTCACTTTGCTCGCAAAACTCACCACTGTTTTTCCGTCCGGCGCAATCAAATACTTGTGAAAATTCCATTTTGGCCGCTCACCGGTCACCTTGAACAGCGCTTCGTGGATCGGATTCGTTTCCGCACCGATCACGGCCGTCTTTTCGATCATTGGAAACTTGACCTTGTAGGTGCGCTCGCAAAAGTCTGCAACGTCGGCGTTGGATCCCGGCTCCTGCTTGCCGAAGTCGTTTGCCGGAAAGCCGACGATCACCAGTCCACGCTGGCGGTATTTGTCGTACAAGGCTTGCAGGCCTTCATATTGGCCGGTGTAGCCGCAGTAACTCGCGGTATTGACCACCATGACAACTTTGCCCGTGAATTGGCACAGATCCACTGGCTTGCCTTGCAGGCTTTGGAATCGATGATCCAGCAGCGGCGGGCAGTCTTTTTTCGCGGCCAAAGCCGATGGTGCTGCAAGTGCGGCACATACCCAAATGGCGCCCGTGAACATGGTTGAACGCATGCCTGTCTCCAATAGTCGTTGTCGGGAAAAAATGTCATGAAAGAGTATCAAATTCCGTGCCGTCGAGCGAATCGCGATCAGCCGTGTCGGCGCGGCACCGCCGGGCTACAGAATGACGACTGCTATAATTTGTCGGCGTTTTCACTCTGAAATGCGCATCGACGAAGACATTCATGCCGCTATTCACCATCGGACTCAACCACCGCACCGCACCCATCGAGGTGCGCGAGCGCGTTGCGTTTCCGACCGACGCGCAACGCGCCGCGCTGGAGGCATTGAAAACCGAGACCTCCGCCGACGAAATCACGTTGATTTCCACCTGCAACCGTACCGAGATTTATGTGCGCGCGGCGGATGCGGGGGCCGCCGAGCGCGCAGGCGCGTGGCTCGCCGCGCACCCCGGCGTCAACCTTCGACCCCACCTGTACCAACTCACCGACGCCGATGTCACGCGGCATGTGTTTCGCGTCGCAAGCGGGCTTGATTCGATGATTCTCGGCGAACCGCAGATACTGGGGCAAGTAAAACTCGCGGTGAAAATCGCCGCCGAGGCCGGCATGCTCGGTGGGCCGCTGGATCGGCTCTTTCAGGATACCTTCAAGGTTGCCAAGCAAGTGCGCACCGATACCGCCATCGGTGCGACTTCGGTCAGTATGGCGGCGGCGGCATTGAAGCTCGCGCAGCAGTTGTTCGGCGATCTGAGCGATACGCGCTTGCTGTTGATTGGCGCAGGTGAAATGATCGAACTTGCCGCAGCGCATTTCACCTCCACCGCGCCGAAATCGGTGGTCGTCGCCAACCGCACGTTGGAGAAGGGTCGCGAGCTTGCCGCCCGGTTTCAGGCGAGCGCGATCACGCTTCAGCAATTGCCGGAACGCATTCACGAATTCGATATCGTCATCAGCTCAACCGCCTCCACGCTGCCGATTATCGGTAAAGGCATGGTTGAAAGCGCGCTGAAATTGCGTAAACACCGGCCGATGTTCATGGTCGATCTCGCCGTGCCGCGCGATATCGAAGCCGAAGTCGGTGATCTTGACGACGTGTTCCTTTATACGCTCGACGGCCTCGGCAAGGTGATCCAGCAAAACAGTGAAAAGCGCGAAGGTGCGGTCAAAGAGGCCGACGCGATTATCGAAATTCATGTCGCCGCCTACATGTCATGGCAGGCGTCGCGCGCCACGGTGCCGGTGATTCAGCAATTGCGCGGCAAAGCGGAGCAATATCGGCAAGTGGAATTGGAGCGTGCCGCTAAAATGCTCGCGCGCGGCGAGGATCCGGCGAGAGTGCTTGAATTGCTCGCCAACGGCCTCACCAACAAGTTTTTGCATCATCCGCTGGCGGCGCTCAATCGCGTCTCCGGTGCCGAACGCGACGCGCTCGCCGATGCGCTCGCCAAACTCTATCCCGACCAGGAAGAGACGTAGCTACCCTGCGTTAGTGGCACCAATAAAACATTGGCCACGGATTACACGGATAAAGGCGGATCGAGGCCTTCGGGTTTCATCAGATTTTCATCCGTGTAATCCGTGACCAGTAATTTTTTTGAATGAATTTGTGTTCGCCATAGACTGAAATGGCGTGACGCCCAAAAACCTATCGACTATGAAACCCTCCATAGAAAAAAAACTCGCCTCGCTCGCCGAACGATTGGTTGAACTCGACCGTTTTCTCGCTGACCCGAATGTCGTCAACGACATGGACAGCTACCGCAAAATCACCCGCGAACATTCGGAATTGACGCCGGTCGTCGAATTGTTCAAGGAATACCGGATGTCGGAGGCGGATATCGCGGCCGCCCAGGAAATGGCGACCGACCCCGACATGCGCGACTTTGCCGAAACCGAAATCAAGGCGGGAAAAGCCAAGCTGGACGCCTTTGAAGTCGACCTGCAAAAACTGTTGCTACCCAAAGACCCGAACGACGACAAGAACATCTTCATCGAGGTGCGTGGCGGCACCGGCGGCGATGAATCCGCGCTGTTCGCGGGCAATCTGTTTCGCATGTACACGCGCTACGCCGAGCGCCAGCGCTGGCAAGTCGAAGTCATTTCCGAGTCGGCCGGTGAAGTCGGCGGCTACAAAGAGGTGATCGCGCGCATCGTCGGTCAAGGCGCTTATTCGCGCCTGAAATTCGAGTCCGGCGGGCATCGTGTTCAGCGGGTGCCGGAAACCGAGACGCAGGGCCGCATCCACACGTCCGCCGCGACGGTGGCGATCATGGCCGAGGCGGATGATGTGAGCGATGTGCTGATCAATCCTTCCGACGTGCGGGTCGATACCTTTCGCGCCTCGGGTGCGGGCGGCCAACACATCAACAAAACCGATTCCGCCGTGCGCCTGACCCACATTCCCACCGGCATCGTGGTCGAGTGCCAAGATGGCCGCTCACAACACAAAAACAAAGAACAAGCCTGGCGGGTGCTGGCCGCGCGCATTAAGGACAAGCAAACGCGCGAACAGAATGCCAAGGAAGCGGCCGAGCGAAAATCGTTGATCGGTTCGGGCGATCGCTCCGAGCGCATCCGCACCTACAATTTTCCGCAGGGCCGCGTTACGGATCACCGCATCAACCTCACGCTCTACAAGATCGACAACATCATGGATGGCGATCTGACGGAACTCACCGACGCGTTGATCGCCGAGCATCAGGCGGAGCAGTTGGCGGCGCTGGCGACGAACGCATGACCCCGTGACCATTGCAGAAGCATTAAGGCTTGCCGAACAGTCGATTGATCCGCGCGACGCGCAGTATCTTCTCGCGGATTTGTTGAAGCTCGGACGCGCGACTCTCCTTGCGCACACCGAGCGTGCGCTGACGCCGCAAGTGGCCGATCATTTCACCCACCGGGTGACGGCGCGCGCGTCGGGAACGCCGGTCGCGTACATCATCGGGACGCGTGAGTTCTATGGCCGCGATTTCACGGTGAACGAACACGTGCTCATCCCGCGCCCGGAAACGGAAATTCTCGTAGAACAAGCACTGGCGCGGCTTTCCGAGCCATTATGGCCTGAAAGCCGCGCCAGTGCTAGGGTTTTGGATATGGGTTCTGGTAGCGGTGTGATCGCCATTACGCTGGCGTGCGAGTCATCATGGGTGAAAATGACGGCCTGCGACTATTCCGACGACGCGCTGGAGGTTGCGCGAACAAACGCGCTTCTGCTCGGCGCGGAAGTCGAGTTCATCCAGAGCAACTGGTTCGCCGCACTCCACAACCGCGGTTTCGATTTGATCGTCTCCAATCCACCCTATGTCGCGGGCGGCGACAAACATCTTGCCGAAGGCGACCTGCGTTTCGAGCCGGAAATGGCGCTAACCGATGGCAGCGCGGACGGGCTCGACGCTCTCCGCACGATCATCGCCGTCGCGCCGTTGCATCTCTCACCCGATGGCTGGCTACTATTCGAACACGGCTACGATCAAGCCGATGCCGCGCGCGCATTACTCTTGAAATCCGGCTTTGAAAACCTCATTTGTATCAATGATCTCGCGGGAATTCCCCGCGTCTCCGGTGGTCAAATTCGCTAGAATGATCGCCATCCGACCCCCGTATCCGACCCCACTCTGGAGCATCCCATGGACGTGCAAGACAAAATCCGCGAAACCGTGACTTCCCACCCTGTTGTGTTGTTCATGAAAGGCTCGCCGCAAATGCCGATGTGCGGTTTTTCCGCATCTGCCACGCAAATGCTGAAAGCCTGCGGCGTCGATCAGCCGTTCACGGTCGATGTGCTGCAAGATCAGGATGTCCGACAGGGCATCAAGGAATACGCCAACTGGCCGACCATTCCGCAGCTCTATATCAACGGTGAATTCGTTGGCGGGGCAGACATCATGCGCGAGATGTACCAGTCGGGAGAATTGGCGCAAATGCTGGGCACCGCAAAGTAATTCGCGTCGCCTGAAAACATTGCTGCCATCCTGAGTAAAGCGAAGGATCTCGTCGCAACCAGATCCTTCGCTTCGCTCAGGATGACACCGGTTATTACTCCGCTTAAATAGAGCGCGCTTCAATTCGGCGCGCCAACTTCCCCGCCGCAAGATCCCAAACCGCCACGCCCGGCAATGCCAGCATCGCCGGGTCATGCGTGGCGATAAGCACGATCTGTCCTTCCGCGCGCATTGAGGCGAGCAGCGCTTTCACCTGATCCCGCGCGGTCGCATCCAGGTTTGCGGTCGGCTCATCGATCAACATCACCACCGGCTTGAGCACCATCGCCCGGGCCAATGCCACCCGCTGTTTTTCGCCGCCGGACAATCGTTTGGGCGACACTTTCCGCACGCCTTCAAGGCCAGCCCAATGGATCGCTTCTTGTACGGCTTTTTCCTGTTCGAGCACTGCGATCTCGCGGATGTTCAGGCCGTAAGCGATATTGGCGTCGATGCTGGTGGAGAACAAGTAAGGATGCTGATGCACATAAACGATCTCGCGCCGCAGCGAAGCGGGATAAGTGCCGCCGCCATACGTGTGCCCATTCAGCGCAAGAGCGATCGCATCGGATTTTTCGAGGCCCGCCAAACACTTCAGCAGCGTGGTTTTGCCGACACCGTTGTCGCCGACCAGTAAATGCAACACGCCCGATTCGAAATTCAACTCGGCCACATCGAGCAATCGCCGATCGCCAAAACGCTTTTCGAGTCGGGAAATGGTCAGCAAGTTCGCCATTTAATCCATCCCGCCGCGGCCCTGCGCCCAGGCTAACAACAGATTCGCCCCCAGCGCGAACGCCATCAGCACCACGCCCAGCGCGATGCCTTGTGAGAAATCACCCTTGCTGGTTTCAAGCGAAATCGCCGTCGGAATATTGCGCGTGACGCCGGCGATATTGCCGCCGACCATCATCGCGCAGCCAACTTCCGAAATCACCCGGCCGAAGCCATTCAGCACCGCCGCGATCACCGCGAAGCGCACTTCAAACAAGGTCGTCCATGATGCGCGTGCACGAGTCGCGCCGAGCGCCAGTGCGGTTTCGCGCACCCGTTGATCCGCACTTTGCACGGCGGCCAAGGCGAAGGCCGCGAGTACCGGAAAGGCGATGATCGCCTGCCCTGCGATCATCGCGTCCTGGGTATACAAAAGCTGCAAGCCGCCCAACGGCCCCTGACGCGTCAGCAGCAAATACAAAATCAGCCCGACCACCACCGTCGGAAACGAGAGAAAACTCTGCAACACAATCACCGCCGCGCGCCGACCGGGAAAGGCAACCGTCGCTAACACGAAGCCCAGCGCCACCGCCGGCGGTGTTGCGATCAACAAGGCCAGCAGCGACACCCGCAAAGAAATCCAGATGATGGTCCACAGCGCCGCATCGCCGGTGACAAGCAGGCGGAAGGCTTCGCGGATCGCTTCAACGAGTTCCATCTCAAGCGACCGAAACCATCATTTCAACGCCTTGAAGATCGGGGCCGGCGGCACGCCGGAGAAAAACAACTGCTCCCCATTGGCACGAAAGCCGTTAATGCGTTTTTGGCCTTCGACCGAGGTGATCCACTCGATCAATGCATTCGCCCCTGCCGCATTCACGTCGGCATGGCGCTTGGGATTCACGGCGATGATGCCGTATGGGTTTGCCAATCGCGGGTCTCCTGCGACCAGAATATCGAGCGCGATTTTCGATTTGTAGGCGACGAATGTACCGCGATCCGTCAATGTATACGCGCCGATCGACGCGGCCATCGTCAGCACCGCCCCCATGCCTTGTCCGGCCGACAAATACCATTTGCCCTTGAGCGCCCCGGCACCGACACCTTCTTCTTTCCACAAGCGCCGCTCCATGATGTGCGTGCCGGATTCGTCGCCGCGCGAAACGAATTTGGCACTTTTTTCATGGATTCTTTTCAGCGCGACGCCGATATCCTTCAAGCCGCGAATCTTGGCGGGATCGTCCTGCGGCCCGACCATGACGAAATCGTTGTACATCACGTCGCGCCGATTTACACCGAAGCCGGCGGCGACAAATTTGTCCTCGTCTTCGCGTGCATGCACCAGCACCACATCGACGTCGCCGCGCTCGCCCAGTTTCAATGCCTGCCCGGTGCCAACCGCGATTACGCGCACCGGTGCGCCGTATTGCTTTTCAAATGCCGGTAGCAAATCGGCCAGCAGACCCGAGTTTTCCGTGCTGGTGGTGGTCGCGAGCCGCAACGGGCGCGGCGTATCGACCGTTGCCGCCACCGGCCATACGCCCCCGATACACCCGAGGGCGACGCCCAGAAAAATTGCAATACGCCTGTAAACTCTATTCATTAAAACCAGCCAGTCAAAATGCGGAAGCGGCATTGTGCCATGCGTTCCGCGAGGTTTGATTTCCCTTTCCAGAATGTCCCATTCACGCTTTCCGATGCTCATGTTTGGCGCACTCGTCGCGCTGGCGGGGCTTGCGCTCTTGGCCCTCTCGGTAGGTCGCTATCCGCTGGGCGCGGGCGATGTATGGATGCTCATCTTCGCCAAATTGTCGGGCGGTGCGCACGGCCTTTCGCCGCAAGCAGAGACCGTTTTGTTTGAATTGCGCGGCCCGCGCATTCTTGGCGCTGTTGTGATCGGTGCCGCACTTTCCGGGGCGGGTGCGGTGTTTCAAAACCTGTTTCGCAATCCCTTGGTCTCGCCCGATATTCTTGGGGTCTCAAGTGGTGCCGCGCTGGGCGCGGTGCTGGCAATTTTTCTCTCGCTTCCCCTGTTCGCGATCCAGGGCTTCGCGTTCGCGGGCGGGCTGCTCGCCGTGGCGCTTGTTTACGTCATCGGCAATGCCGTGCGCGGGCACGACCCCATTCTGTCGCTCATTCTCACCGGCGTCGTGGTCGGCAGCTTGCTCGCATCGTTGATCGCGTTGATGAAATATCTGGCCGACCCCTACAACCAATTGCCGGCGATCACGTTCTGGCTGCTCGGCAGTTTGAGCTCAGTTTCGCGGGAAGACTTGTGGATCGCGTGTCCGTTGGTGCTGCTGGGTCTCGCGCCGATTTTTCTGCTCCGTTGGCGGATGAATTTATTGTCGCTGTCCGATGATGAGGCGAGCGCGATAGGTGTGAATGTCGGTCGATTGCGTGCGGTGGTCATTGCGTGCGCCACCTTGATCACGGCGGCGGCGGTGGCGATATCAGGCATCATCGGCTGGATCGGATTGCTGATTCCGCATGCGGCGCGTTTGATCATCGGCCCCGAGTTCTCGCGCGTAATGCCGCTCTCGCTGGTGCTGGGGGCCTGCTATCTGCTTGCAATCGATACGCTTGCGCGCACGATGGTTGCAATCGAAATTCCGCCCGGCGTGTTGACCGCGTTGATCGGCGCGCCGCTGTTCTTGTGGCTGCTGGCCGCGACGCATTCACGGATGAAGCGCGGCACATGAACACGCTGCTTTCAACAACCGGCCTCGCCTACGGTCACCCCGGCCACACGCTGGGGCGCGACATCGATCTCGCCATCCATCCCGGCGAAGTGCTGTGCGTACTCGGCCCCAATGGCGGCGGCAAGACGACACTGTTTCGTACCTTGCTCGGATTGATTCCTGCGCATGCGGGTGAAATTACGATCGATGGAAGGCCGCTTGCGGCGCAAGCGCCCGCCGAGCGCGCGAAGCACATGGCCTATGTGCCGCAGGCCGGCAACCATTATTTCGCCTTCACCGTGCGCGAGGTGGTGTTGATGGGCCGCACAGCGCATCTGGGGTTGTTCGCTGCACCGGGAGCAAAAGATATCGTCGCCGCCGACGCAGCGCTTGAGGAATTGCGCATCGGCCACTTGTCGGACAAAGCGTTCACCGAAATCAGCGGGGGCGAGCGACAACTTACGCTAATCGCCCGCGCACTCGCGCAGGCCTCGCCGCTCCTCATCATGGATGAACCCACCGCGAGTCTAGACTTCGCCAATCAAATGCTGATCCTCGACGAAATATTGCGCTTGAAATCGAGCGGCCGTAGCGTGCTGTTCTGCAGTCACGATCCCGATCATGCGTTGCAAACGTGCAACCATCCGGCGGATAAAGTGCTGTTGTTGCACCACGGCAACACGCTGGCATGCGGCCGCGCGCAGGATATCGTTACGCCGGAAAATCTGGAAACGCTCTATGGCATCGGCGTCGAAATGTTCGAAAGCCGTTCGGGTGGGCAGCGGTTTTGTCGGCCTGCGAATGTCGATGCGAATGATCGGTGAGGTAAATTTTGCAGGCGCGACAATCGCCGCTCTCGCGCGATGAGAGTCTATTGTTGTTGCGGCGGTAAACACGTTTAATCTATTCCTTTCCCCGCGTAGGCGGGGAGTGAAGCGGGGAATTCGCGGAGCAAGCTCCGCGCCCGCTGAACGCCATGCCGATGTACCTTCATGGCCCAATTTTCGCTCGGCAAGTAAGACCCGCTTTGGTCCCCGCCTACGCGGGGAAAGGACTAGCAACTAATGCATTCAATGGCCGGATCAATGGATCTGCCCGAAAGTAAAACCCCAGCACTGGCGCAGCGTTTCGAGCATAAACGGCTGAAACGCCGCGCCAGTGCTTGCGTTTGGCAATAGGCCCGCGCAACCCTACAATCGCCCCAACATGCGAAAACTCTTCTACGGCGACAATTTACAAATACTCCGTGAGCACATCGCCGACGAATCGGTGGATCTGATCTATCTCGATCCGCCGTTCAATTCCAAGCGCGATTACAACCTGCTGTTCAAGACCCCGAAGGGTCACGAATCCGACGCGCAGATCACCGCCTTTGAGGATACGTGGCACTGGGGCGGGCAGGCGCAGGATGAATTCCGCGAGCTGATGAAATGCAACAACACCGAAGTCTCGCAGATGATGGAAGCGCTGCGCGCCTTCCTCGGCGAGAACGACATGATGGCCTACCTCACGATGATGGCCAATCGCCTGCTGGAAATGCACCGCGTATTGAAGCCGACCGGAAGTTTGTATCTGCACTGCGATCCGACGGCGAGTCATTATTTGAAGATTGTGTTGGATGGGGTGTTTGGGAAATTGAATTTCCAAAATGAAATCACGTGGAAGCGGACTTTTGCTCATGGCAATGTCGGAAGAAATTTTGGAAGCGTGGCGGACACGTTGCTTTTTTACACCAAGAGTCCAGATCAATATGTCTGGAACCAACAATATCGCGTATTGACCGATGTCGCGACGACAAAGAAATATCCGCAGCATGATGACGACGGTCGGATGTGGCAATCAGTAACCCTCCGAAACCCCGGACCACGACCAAATTTGCACTTCCCGTACAAAGCGAGCAATGGTGAGACATATCATCCGCACCCAAATGGATGGTCATGCAATCTTGCGAGAATGAAAAAATACGACAAAGAGAAGCGGCTGCATTTTCCATCGAAAGCTGAAGGTGCTCTGCGCCTGAAAATGTATGCCGACGAAAGTTTGGGTGAACGACTTCAGAATATATGGGAAGACATTCCACCTATCTCCGCTAATGCGCAAGAACGCCTCGGCTATCCGACTCAAAAGCCTATTGCCCTGCTCGAACGCATCATCGCCGCCTCCAGCAACGAAGGCGATGTCATCCTCGATCCCTTCTGCGGCTGCGGCACGGCACTCGACGCGGCACAAAAGCTGAAACGCAACTGGATCGGCATCGACATCACGCATCTGGCGGTCTCACTCATCGAGAAGCGACTGAAGAATCGTTATCCTGAACTCGCCAAAAAAGGCGCCTTCACCATCGAAGGTGTGCCGCAGGATTTCGCGGGTGCGCGCGATCTGGCCGAACGAGATAAACATCAATTCCAGCTATGGGCGTGCGCGCTGGTCAACGTGCAGCCGTATCGCGGCGGCAAGAAAGGTGCCGATCAGGGCATCGACGGTATGGGCTTCATCGAAGTGGCGAAAGGCAAGACCGAGAAGGTGTTGGTGAGTGTGAAAGGCGGCGAGCATATCGGTGCCTCAATGGTTCGCGATCTCAAGGGCACGGTGGAGCGGGAGAAGGCTGCCGTTGGGTTATTCGTCACGCTGACGCCGCCGACCAAACCGATGTTGACCGAGGCCGCCAGCGCCGGCCACTACGAATCGCCGCATCACGGCGCGTTCCCGCGCATTCAAATCCTGACGATTCAAGGATTGCTCGACGGCACCGAGCGTCCGCGTTGGCCCGATCTCTCGTTCGGCGAACAGAATTTCAAGAAAGCCAAGACCGCGAAGAAGTCCGCCACGCAAAAAGGCTTGTTCGAGGATTGAGCGGCGCATGGGGCAATCCAATCGCAATTGGCAACGGCGCTGGGTGCTTAGTGACGATGGCCTTAGCGCCGTACACCAGTCTGGCCTCTGCGCGCGTTTCGACAATCATCGCGTCATCGTCGACGATGCGAGCCGCGACGAAGTAATGGCAATATTTGCGGCCGACGCAGAGCAAGGGCGCCACGCGGGCGCACGCGTATCGCGCCTTTTGCTCGAAGCCGACATGCTGTTCCGCCGCCCTCGCGTCGTCCGCTGAATGAGTCGGGCGACTCATCGGCTGTTCTGCCGTTTCGTCGTTCGAATGGCCCCGGTTCCGTCCTGTTGGCGCGCCCGGGTCGTACGCGATGAAAGCAAGTCACAAGAGGCTGGCGTGGCAATTAGTCCTGCATAATTGGCGCGGCAATATTTCGCCGTGCGCGGCACGAAGGAGTCATCATGAAAGACATGAGCCACTTGAGCATTCTCGACGGCGCGTTTCTTCATCTGGAAAGCCCGGAGGTTCCATTGCACGTGGGCGGACTCGCGTTGTTCGAGCCACCGGCGGGGGACCATATCGATTGGTATGAAGCGCTCAAAAAACACGTGGCGAGCCGCATGCACCTCGCCGCCGTTTTCACGCGCAAACTCGCGCTGATGCCGTTTGATCTGGCGAACCCGGTGTGGATCGTGGACGACGATATCGATCTCGATTACCACATCCGTTATGTGGTGCTGCCGAAGCCCGGCACCATCGAGCAACTTGAGGCGATGGCGGCGCGTTTGCATTCGAGCTTGCTCGACCGCAGCCGACCACTGTGGGAGTTTTATGTGATCGAAGGTTTGGCCGATGGCCGCATCGGCTTCTACACCAAGGTGCATCACGCGGCGGTGGATGGTCAGGCGGCAGTGGCGGTGGGCAATGCGGTGTTCGATATTTCTCCCGAGCCGCGCCGCGTCAAAGCGCCGCGCGCGAAACGCGGCAGCCGCTATCAATTGGGCATGGCGGAGTTGTTGAGCGCGGCGGTGAGCAATCAAATGGAGCAATTGGTCGGCTTCGCGAAACTGTTGCCGCCGATTGCGCGCGCCGCGTATCAGACCATTGCGCAATCCGCGAAGATGGCCATCGCGGAGAAGCGCGCCGGCAACCGCTCCCAACGCAAAACCGGCACCCGTTTCAAATTCGCGCCACCGACGCCTTTTAATACATCGATCACCAATCAGCGCGCATTTGCCGGCGTCTCGCTGCCGTTGCAGGAAGTGAAATTCATTGGAAGGGCACATGGCGCGTCGATCAACGATATGGTGCTGTGGTTATGCAGTACGGCGCTGCGCGATTATTTGCTTGATTCGCGCGAACTGCCGAAAAAATCGCTGGTGGCCGGGGTGCCGATTTCACTGCGTGCCGAGGGCGACACGAGCAGCAACAATCAGGTGTCGGGCACGATGATCGATCTCGCCACGCAGGAGGCCGATCCGCTGAAGCGCCTCGCTCAGATCATGGACGCGACGCGCGCCATGAAAGCGGAAGTGGGTGCGTTCGCGAACCTCATTCCAAAAGATTTTCCGTCGCTCGGCTCGCCATGGCTGATGAGCGGGCTCGCCTCGCTCTACGGCCGATCGCGTCTGGCCGACAACGTGCGTTTGATGAACGTCGTGATCTCCAACGTACCGGGGCCGCAGATTCCGCTCTATCTCGCCGGCGCAAAAATGCTCGCCAACTATCCAGTGTCCATCGTCGTGCACGGTGTGGCGCTCAACATCACCGTGCAAAGCTACATGGGTCAACTCGATTTCGGACTCATCTCCTGCCGACGCGCGATGCCCGACGTTAAGGAGTTGGCGCATCAGCTGACTCGCGCGATGGAAACGCTGCGGCGCATGCCGTTGCCGGCGACAGGCCAAGCGGATGTAGCGGTGGTGGCACCAAAGGCCAGGACGCTCAAGCGGATGCGGCGCAAACCAACTCTCTCATTGGTCGATGCAACGCCCGTGCAACGTACACCCGTTGGCAAGGCCCCCCGCACGCGCAACCGCGCGCGCGCGGCGTGAGTAATCAGTCGATCCGCCGAACTGCTTTGTCGATGATGGACGCTGACACCAAATCGAATCCTGACAACCACGAACGTGATGCGTCGCGCGCGCCGGGGTTGCTGCGCATCGCGATGGAGTTGCGCGCGCCGTTCGAATTCGCGGCCAGCGTCGCGGCGGCGCCGTGGCTGATGAACGCACCGCGCGGTGATGGACACAGCGTGATTGTCTATCCGGGTTTGCTCGCCTCGGATTTAAGTACCCGCCCGATGCGCCGACTGCTGCGGGCACTCGGGCATCAGGTGGAAGGCTGGGGGCAGGGCCGCAACATCGGGCCGCAACCCGAGGTGCTCGATCGGGCGACCGACCGCATAAAGGTGCTCGCGCAACAGCGCGGCGAACCCGTGAGTTTGGTCGGTTGGAGTCTTGGCGGATTGTATGCGCGCGAACTCGCGAAGCGGGTACCGGAATCGGTTCGGCTGGTGGTAACACTGGGCAGCCCATTCGCCGGGGCACCGGGCGCCACTAATGCGGAGGGTGTATTTGCATGGGCCAATCGCAATCGCTCGCGCGTGATGATCGCGCGCGACGCGTTGCGCACGCCACCGCCGGTGCCGACGACGTCCATCTATAGCCGCACCGATGGCATCGTCGCGTGGCAAAGCAGCGTCGAAAAAATGGAAACCGGCACCAAGGTGGAAAACATCGAAGTCGGAGCGAGCCATATGGGGCTGGGCGTCAATCCTTTCGCGCTGTACGCGCTCGCCGATCGGCTCGCGCAAACCAAGAACGGTTGGCAGCCGTTCGAGCGCACCGGCTATCGCCGATTTGTGTTTCCCGATCCTGCGCGGAAGGGCATTTTTGGATGGTCTTCGTAGCGGGTGGTGTGCAGGGCGGTGGTTATTTTTTGTATAAGTTTTCATATTACAAATTGACCAAACACCAGCATCCACGGGTGTCTTACGACATTTGTCTATCGAAAGGCGCACCAGCGCTTGACTTTAAGGTTGATGGCAAGCAGGTTTCTACTGTCTTCGCTCGATCGAAATCGCAATCATTTTTGGCGTAGATGTCGAATAGCACATCGATGTCGCCTCACGCCTGTGAATCAACAACCGCTTCGCCTTGCGCGATGCTGTCGTATAGGGTCTGCGCATCGCGCAACTGCCGCCGCTGGCCGCCACTTCGCCGAAGCGTGCAAAACAACTGATGCGGCTGCTGCCCGCCTGGCAACCCGCAGCGGTACTGGTACACGCCAGTTTTCCTGGCTGCCGTCACCTCACCTCGAAGGTGCGCGACTTCGTTGATCTCGCGGAAGAGACGATCAAGCACGCAATGCGGTTTTGGGGGACTCAGGCGCGAAACCAGCGGAGAAACTTGTCCCGGCGGCGGAAGGGTGACCGCGACATTCGCGAAGGCAACGCGCGGTTGACAAGCCGTTCGCGTGGGCACAAGATTGTTCTATATGCTCACACAGCGTTCCAATATATGGAATTGCTGGCGGCAACAAAATTGACGAAACGCCCATGGATTCCACCCTCGCCAAAGGACTTGCAGTACTCGAATGGCTAGCCCGCGAGCAGCGCGAGTGCCGCGTTGTGGATGTTGCCCAGGCGCTCGGCCTCGCCCGCAGCAACGCACACCGCACCCTCCAGACGCTGGTGCAATGCGGCTGGGTGGTGCAGCGCGCGGCCGGCAGCGGCTACCGCGCCAGCATGCGCTTGTTTGAACTGGGTGCAATGGTCGACGGCGCGACCGATCTCAAGGCGCTGTTGAAGAGGCATCTTGACAGCCTCGCGCGCGCGAGCGGCGAAACGATCCACCTCACAGTGCTTGATGGTGCCGACATCATCTATATCGACAAGTTCGACAGCCCAATGCCGGTCGCTGCGTATTCGCGAATTGGTGGCCGTGCGCCGGCGTATTGCGTCGCGTCTGGGAAGGCCTTGCTCGCGGCGGCGCGGCTCGATCCGCGCGACTTGCAACGCGTGCTGGGAACGTTGCGTTCACATACCGCAAACACGATCACCAATTTCAAAACGCTGCACGCTGAGTTGTTGGCCACCCATGTGCGCGGCTGGGCGGAGAATCGCGAGGAGTGGCGCGTCGGTGTCTGTGGTCTGGGTGCGGCGGTCTACAACGCGCGCGGCGACGCGGTGGCGGCAATCGGCATGAGCGTGCCGACGATACGATTCGCCCGCGCCCGCGCGCGCGAACTCGCCCATCAAACCAGAACGTGCGCGCTTGAGGCGAGCGCGACGCTTGGGTACCGCGCGGGCAACACGGCGGAAGAGGTCGCTGCAACAACGAAGACAACGACAAAACTTAGGAGACAGGCATGAAAAAATTTCTGATTGCATCGCGTAATTTGGCATTGGCGGCACTCGCAGCCGGCTCGTTTCAATTCTTGTCATCGGCGATTGCACAACCCGGCACTTTTCCGGACAAACCCGTGCGCTTCCTGGTGCCGTATCCGCCGGGTGGCGGCACCGATGTCATTGCGCGCATTGTTCAGGAGCGGTTTCAGGCGGCCCTCGGTCAGCCGGTGCAAATCGAAAACAAGGGCGGCGCGGGCGGATCGATTGGCACCGAGGTGGTGGCGAAAGCGCCGCCGGACGGCTACACCGTTTTGTTTACACTGAGTTCCCACACGATCAACCCGGCAATTTTCCCGAAGCTCTCGTTTGATACCGTCAAGGATTTCGAACCGGTCGGTATTGTTGCCTCGCTGCCGCAAATTCTGGTCGCCAATCCGCAAGTGCCGGCCAATACCATCGCAGAGCTGATCGCGCTGGCAAAAATCAAGCCCGAGACGCTTTCCTTTGCGTCGGTGGGCAATGGTTCGCCTGGGCACTTGGCGGGTGAGTTGTTCAAGCTTCGCACAGGCACCACGATGACCCATATTCCGTATCGTGGTGGTGGACCGGCCGTGACCGATGTAGTGGGCGGGCAAGTACCGCTGCTGTGGGTGTCGATTCCCGCCGCGGCGCAGTTCGTGAAGACCGGCAAGCTGAAAGCGCTCGGTGTTTCCACACTCAAGCGCAGCGCTGCATTTCCCGACGTGCCGACGATTCAGGAATCCGGTATTGCGGATTTTGAAGTGGATTCCTGGTACGCGATGTTCGTCCCGGCGAAAACACCGAGGGCCGTTATTGATCGCTTGAACCGCGCGCTGAATACCGTGCTGATGGACATGCCGGTGCGAGAAAAACTCCTTGCGCAAGGTGCGGAAGGCGTCGGCGGCACCGCCGAGGCATTGGACAAGACGGTCGCGGCGGAACTGCCAAAGTGGGCGAAGCTCGTCAGGGACGCGAATATCAAGGCGGACTAGGATGAGCGGCTCGACAAGTTCCTCTGCAAGCGCCGACGTAACGGCAATCGTTGGCGCGTTGGTCGCGCGGGCGCGCGCCGCACAGCAGTTGGCGGAGGCCTATGACCAGATCCGCGTGGACGAACTGGTTGCGGCGGCGGGTTGGGCGATTATCGAGCCCGGCCGCAATCGCGAACTCGCCACGCGCGCGGTGGCCGATACGGGCATCGGCAACGTCGAGGACAAGATCCGGAAGAACTTTCGCAAGACCTTTGGCCTGCTGCGCGACTTGCAACATGCGAAATCGGTGGGCGTGATTGCGGAGCACAACACGCTCGGCATCATCGAAATTGCGCGACCCGTCGGTGTTGTGTGCGCGGTGACGCCATCAACCAACCCGGGCGCGACACCCGCCAACAAAATCATCAACGCGATCAAAGGACGCAACGCCGTGATCGTCGCGCCTTCACCCAAGGGTTGGTCGACCTGCGAACGGCTGATCGCCTTTATTCACGCGGAGTTTGACCGTATCGGCGCGCCGCGCGATCTCGTTCAGATGTTGCCCTCGCCGATCGGCAAGGCGTCCACACTGGAGCTGATGCGCCAGTGCGATCTGGTGGTCGCCACCGGCTCGCAGGCCAATGTACGTGCGGCGTATGCAAGCGGTACGCCCGCCTTTGGAGTCGGTGCTGGCAACGTCGCGGGCATCGTCGATGAAACGGCGGACATCGACGTTGCGGCCGAGCGCATTTTGCGCTCCAAGACATTTGATAACGCCACCAGTTGTTCGTCCGAAAATAGTCTTGTGATCGTCGATGCCGTGCGCGATCGGGTACTCGCTGCGTTGCAGGTGCGTGGTGCGGTGCTGCTCAATGCGGCACAGAAAGAAACGTTGCGAGTGCTGATGTGGCCCGACGGGAAATTGTCACCTGCGGTGATTGGTCAGTCGGCTATTTCGATTGCCGGGAAAGCTGGTTGGCCGGAGATCGCCGCACGCAATCCGCGCATTCTCATGGTCGAAGAAGATGGCGTGGGCCATGACCATCCATTTTCCGGCGAAAAACTTTGTCCGGTGCTGGCGTTGTATCGTGCCGCCGACTTTGCGGTGGCAGTGACAATGGTTGATCGCATTTATCGCTTCGAAGGCGCGGGTCACTCGGTCGGATTGCATAGTGCGCGGTCGGAACGTGCGCTGCATTTGGGGCTGCATTTGCCGGTGTCGCGCGTGATCGTCAATCAGGCGCATTGCATCGCGACCGGCGGCAGCTTTGACAACGGCCTGCCGTTTTCGCTGTCGATGGGCTGCGGCACCTGGGGCAAGAACAATTTCTCGGACAACATGAATTATCGGCACTACCTGAACATCACACGCATATCGCAGCCGATTGCCGAGAATATTCCAAGCGAACAGGAAATATTTAGCGCGTATTTCGAAAAATTCGGTCGCGCATGAATCGCGATACGTCGACGATACGGGAGCTGATCGAACGCCAAGCCGCGCGGCGGCCCGACGCTGTTTTCGCCATGGATGACGAGGGAGCGCAGGCGCTCACCTTCGAGCAGCTTGGCGCGGTTTGCGAACGCGTTGACACATTGCTACGCGCCCACGGCTCGCAGCCGGGTGATACGGTTTCACTCGTGTTGCCCAACGGCCTCATGACGCTGCAACTTCTGCTGGGCGCGTTGGCGGGCGGGTGGTGCGTGAACCCGGTGAACCTTCTGTCCCAGCCGACGCAAATGCGCTATGTACTCGACCATAGCGATTGCAAAATCGTTATCGTCAACGCGCAATGGGCACCGGCCGTGCGCGAGATGCTGGCCACACTCGATCGCACGGTGGCGCTGATCGTCGTCGAGGCCGATGCGGCGCGCCTGCCTGGTGCCGAGGTGCGGCGCGACTTGAAGTCGCAAATTTCCGAGGTTGCCGCCGACTCCATCGCGCTGTTGATGTACACGTCAGGCACCACCGGTGTTCCCAAAGGCGTGATGTTGAGTCAGCGCAATCTTGTCGCAAACGCGCTCGCCATCAGCGCCGAGCACCAGCTTGACGCGAGTGATCGCGTGCTCGCGGTGCTGCCGCTTTATCACATCAATGCCTTTGCCGTAACGATGTTGGCACCGCTCGCGCATGGCGGAAGTCTGGTAATGCCTACCAAGTTCTCGGTGGCGCGATTCTGGGATCAGGCGTACCTCGGCAATTGCACCTGGATCAATGTGGTGCCGACCATGATCTCTTATCTGCTGGAAGCCGAGGTACCCGCTCCCAAGCAAACCGAGCGAATTCGTTTTTGTCGTTCCGCCTCAGCGGCGCTGGCCCCGGATCATTTGCGCGCCTTCGAACAGAAATTCGGCATCGGCATCATCGAAACCATGGGGTTGACCGAAACCGTCGCACCCGCGTTCTCCAACCCGCTCGAGGCGGCGCGGCGCAAAGTGGGGGCCGTGGGATTGGCGTCGGGGTGCGAGGCGCGCGTGATTGACGCGGATCAGGTTCCCGTCGCCGACGGTGCAACCGGCGAGATTGCAATACGTGGCCCCAATGTCATGCGCGGCTACTACAAGAACGACGCAGCCACGCGCGACGCTTTCACCCATAACGGATGGTTGCGAACGGGCGATCTCGGCATGCGCGACAGCGACGGATTTTTCTTTGTCACCGGGCGTATCAAAGAGTTGATCATCAAGGGCGGCGAGAACATTGCGCCGCGCGAAATCGATGAAGCGCTATTGCGTCATCCCGCCGTACTCGATGCCGCAGCGGTGGGTATTCCCGACCGCCACTATGGTCAGGAAATCATGGTTTGCGTGGTGTTGCGCCCCCGGCACCAGGCAACGGAAGCGGCGCTGCGCGAGTTTTGCGTCGAGCATTTGGGGCGTTTCAAAACGCCGAAGGTGATCCGCTTTGTGAACGAGCTGCCGCGTGGTCCATCTGGCAAGGTGCAGCGGTTGAAGTTGCTCGAGCAGAATGCCTAGAGCAGTTTTCCCATGCGTCTCGCCGCCGAATGCAGCGCCGGCAAATGGCCGCGTGCCTGTTCGAGCGACATCCGCGCGCGCGGCGCATGCACCGCCATCGCCGCCCGAACGTCGCCGAGTTTGTCGCGCACCGGTACCGCGATCGCCAGCAGCCCGGGTATGAATTCTTCGCGGTCAAGCGAGTAGCCGGCCGCCGCGATCGCAGCGCACTCCTTTTGCAACGCGCGCGCCGATGTAAGGGTGTTGTCGGTCATGCGTTTGAGACTCGCCTGCGCGATGAGTTCTCCGCGTTGTTCTCGCGGCATGAACGCCAGAAACAGTTTTCCGCTCGCGGTGCAATGCAACGGCACATGGACGCCCACTGCCAGCGTCAGGCGCCACGGCCACGGTGCCTCAACGCGATCCAGATACAACACCGATGCGCCATCGAGCGTGGTGAGGTTGCAGGTTTCACCGACCTGACCCACCAGATCCGACAAGATCTCGTGGCGCAGGCCGCGCACCGTTCCGTTGTTCAGGGTGTCGAACGACAATTCGCGAAGCTGCGGCCCGACGACTAAGTCGCGCGCATTGATATCGCGCGTAATGAAGCCGCCCTCGAGCAGTTGCGCGCACAAGCGATGCGCGGTTGCTTTCGGCAAAGCGAGGCGCGCGGCGATGTCGGCGAGCGACAACGCGCGCCCCTCCTTGGCCAGCAGTGACAACAAGCGAAGGCTGCGCTCCGCGGAGGAGCCGGTGGTCGCGTCGCCGGCAAGTTTTGCGGCGGGAAGCTTTCGTGGCGGCATAGGGAAATTCTGATCGGCAAGGATGAATGAGGACGCGTGAAGTACCGCTTGCGCAACGATTCGCTTTACTTTAACATCAAAAAATAACGGATCAAAACGTTCCATTTTATTGATTCAAGAAAATAATGTTCAATGCGGGCTGACGGGCCATGTCATGACATGAGCGAGGGGATCGACTACATCATCGTGGGTGCCGGCTCGGCCGGTTGCGTGCTCGCGGCCAGGCTCAGCGAAGACCCGGCGACGCGCGTCCTGCTGCTGGAGGCGGGCCCCCCGGATCGCTCGATCTGGATCCATCTGCCGATCGGCTACGGCAAGACCATGTGGAGTCCAACCTACAACTGGTGCTATCACACCGACCCCGATCCGAATATGAATGACCGGCGCATTTACTGGCCGCGCGGCAAAACGCTAGGCGGCTCGAGCTCCATCAATGGCCTGATTTATATCCGTGGTCAACGCGAGGATTTCGATCAATGGGCCGCACTCGGCAACCAGGGCTGGGGTTATGACGATGTGTTGCCGTACTTCATCAAGTCTGAACACAACCAGCGCGGCAGCTCCGATTTTCACGGCGGCGGCGGGCCGCTCAAAGTATCGGACATCGGTGCAAAACATGAGTTGATCGAAGCATTCATCGACGGTGCTGGCGAATGCGGCGTGCCGCGCACCGACGATTTCAACGGCGAGCGGCAGGAAGGCGCAGGCTACTACCAACTCACGACCTGGAAAGGCTGGCGATGCAGTACGGCCAAAGCCTATCTTGCGCCGGCACGCAAGCGAACAAACCTGCGTGTCGAAACCGGTGCCCACGCGACCGGTCTTATCTTCGACGGGCAACGTGTGGTTGGTGTGAATTTCACCCAAGGCGGTACGCAGATGTCGGCGCGCTGCAACGCGGAAGTATTGTTGGCGGCCGGCGCGATTCAATCGCCACAGTTGTTGCAACTCGCCGGCATCGGCCCGGCACCACTGTTGCAATCGCACGGTATCGCCGTGCGGCATCACCTGCCGGGCGTCGGCGAAAATTTGCAGGATCATCTGCAAATTCGATTGATTTACGAATGCGCCAAACCGATTACCACCAACGACCAACTGAATTCCTGGGTGGGCCAAATGAAACTCGGCTTGCAGTGGCTGCTTTTTCGCAGCGGCCCGCTCGCGGTGGGCATCAATCAGGGCGGCTGCTTCATGCGTACGATGCCGAATTCGACCACGCCCGATATTCAGTTCCATGTCGCCACGCTGTCGGCTGAAATGGCCGGTGGCAATGTCCATCCGTATTCGGGTTTCACGATGTCGGTGTGTCAATTGCGCCCCGAATCGCGCGGGCATATCCGCATCAAATCTAGCGATCCGTTCGCGCCGCCGGAGATGCAACCCAACTATCTCTCAACGCCGCTTGATCGCGCGAGCGCACTGGCCGGTGTGAAGGCGGCCCGCGCGATCGCAGCGGCACCGGCGATGCGTGCGTACGTCAAACGCGAAGTCAAGCCCGGGCCTGACGTGGACGACGACAGTGCTTTGTTGGAGTTCTGTCGCAACAATGGCGCCACCATTTTCCATCCGAGCGGCACCTGTCGAATGGGCAATGATGCGATGGCCGTTGTGGATGCGCGACTGCGCGTCCATGGCATGGATGGTCTCAGAGTAATTGATTGCTCGGCGATGCCGGTATTGGTGTCGGGCAATACGAATGCACCCGTGGTGATGATGGCGGAGAAAGCGGCGGACATGATCCGCGCAGACGCACGAAAGCGCTGACGGTGTTTAGGGTGGAGCACTTGCAAGTTGCCAAAGGCTCCTTGGTTTTACTTTTGATGTTGAACATGAAGGAGAGAGACATGAATCGACTGACTAGAAGTATTGCAATGGCGGCGGGTGCCCTGATGTTGGCGGCGGCCAGCACCTTTACCCATGCGCAGCAAGTTACCAAGCTAAAGATCCAGACCGCGGTTCCGACCGCGAGCATTTATTTTGACTTGATGAAGCGCTTCGGCGATCGCGTCGACAAGATGTCGAACGGTCGGGTCAAAATGGAAATCCTGCCGGACGGGGCGGTGGTCGGCGCATTTGAAATTCTCGACGCGGTCGACAAAGGCGTAGTCGATGGCGGATTTGCGTGGACGCATTATTGGTCCGGCAAGAACACGGCCGCCGCGCTATTTTCAAACCCCGCCGCCGGTGGCGGCACGGGGATGGATCAGTTGTCGCATGTGGCCTGGCTGTATCAGGGCGGCGGCAACGCGCTCTATGAAAAGCTGTTCAGCGATGCGCTGAAAGTCAACATCAAGCCCTTCATGATGCAGCCGATGGGCCCGGATCCGCTCGGTTGGTTCAAGACGCCGATCAATTCGATCGACGACATGCGGAAACTGAAGTACCGCTCGCCCCCCGGCCTCACCGGTGAAATTTTCAAGGAAATGGGCATCAACGCGGTGGCCATGCCGGGTGGTGAAATCGTACCTGCCGCGCAGCGCGGCGTGATCGACGCGGCCGAATGGATCGGGCCGGCCGACGACATGATTTTGGGTTTCCACAACGTGTTCAAACACTACTACCTGCAAGGTCTGCATCAGTCTTCCGATGTGGGTGAGTTGCTGATCAACAAAACCACCTGGAACAAATTGCCGGCCGACCTGAAAGCGGTGATTGAAGGGGCCGTGATGGCGACCATTGCGGAAACTTACACGTTCAACGTGCATCGCAATGCCGTGGCGCTGGACAAGTTGCAAAAGGATCACAAGGTCATCGTCCACGATACGCCGAAAGAATTCTTCGCCGCGTTCATCAAAGCAACCAACGTGGTCTATGACCGCGAAGCCGGACGCAATCCGCTGTTCAAGGAAGTGCTCGAATCGCAACGCGTGTTCGCCAAGACCGTGGTGCCGTACTGGACCAAGATTAACGGCCTCTACTACAACCTCGGTGCGGATGCGGTCGGCAAATAGTCGTACTTGAGGACCATGGGGCGCGGTCGCAATGCCGCGCCCACATTTTTGAACCAACGAAGAAAACATCATGACGGAAAACGATTCCGCATTCCTGCGCGTCGCGCGCAAACTCGATCCGGTCGCGATTCACTCCGGGCACGTGGTCGCGTGGCTCATCATTCCGATGGTGCTCGGGCTGACTTACGAAGTCGTGGCGCGCTACGCATTCAATGCGCCCACGCTGTGGGCCTACGACATGACCTTCATGATGTACGGTACTTTTTTCATGCTCGGTTCGGCCTACACCCTGCAACGCAAAGGCCACATCCGCACCGATTCGTTTTATGCGGAGTGGTCGGTGCGCCGCCAGGCGTGGACCGACGCGATTTGCTACCTCGTCATGTTCATGCCGTTCGTGGCGATTTTTCTGTGGACGGGTTGGGAATATTTTTGGAAATCGTACCAGACCGGCGAACGCTTCGTCAGCAGTCCGTGGATGGCGCTGGCGTGGCCGTTCAAAGCGGTGATGCCGATCACCGGCGCGTTGCTCGCGATTCAGGGCGTCTCGGAAATCTGCAAATGCTTCCACGCGATACAGACGGGCAAGTGGCCTGATGAATCAATACCACTGACCGAGAAAGCGACGACATGAGTAACGAAATTCTCGGCCTCGTCGCGCTGGTCGTTTTATTTGCGGCCATCTTTATCGGTTTCCCGATCGCCTTCACGTTGGGAGCCGTCGCACTCGCCGCCGGCTACTACGCGCTCGGGCCAGTGGTGTTCGATCTCGCGTTTCTGCAAACCTATTCGGTGATGAAAGATACGGTGCTCGCCTCGATCCCGTTCTTCCTTTTCATGGGTTTCCTGCTCGAGCAATCGGGGCTGATGGAACGCATGTTCACCGGCATTCAGCAATTGCTGGCGGGTCTGCGTGGCTCACTTTATTTGGCCGTATTGATCACTGCAACCATTTTTGCGGCGGCCACCGGCATCGTCGGCTCCTCCGTCACGCTGCTGGGTGTGATGGCCGCACCGTCGATGATCAAGAGTGGGTATGACACGAAAATGAGTGCCGGTGTGATCGCGGCCGGCGGCACGCTCGGCATCCTGATTCCGCCTTCGGTGATGTTGATCGTGATGGGACCGGTGGTCGGCATACCCGCCACCGATCTGTTCGCCGCTGCCGTGCTGCCGGGGATTTTGCTCTCCACCATCTTTGCCGTCTGGTGTTTGTTGCGGTGTTGGATCAATCCCTCACTCGGCCCGCCATTGCCAATGGAGATGCGACCCACATCATTGGGCCCGGTGGTGCGCGATTTGGCCATCGGTGTCGCACCAATCATCCTCGTCATCATGTCCACGCTCGGCGTGATCTTGATGGGCATCGCGACGCCGACCGATGCCGGCGCGGTGGGTTGCGCGGCAGTGTTCCTGATGACGCTTGCATCGGGTCGCCTCACGTTCGCGAAAGTAAAGAAATCCGCGTACCAGACATTGGAGGTCTCCAGCATGATTCTGATGCTGGTCACCGCCTCGAATTTATTCGGCGCGGTGTTTTCACGCCTTGGTAGTGCGGAGTATCTGGCCAGCATGTTGACCGGCATGGCGCTGCCGCCGACGCTGATGCTGATCGTAATCCTCGCGCTGATTTTTGTGCTCGGCTGGCCGCTGGAGTGGGTGCCGATCGTGCTGGTGGTGGTGCCGATCACGTTACCGATCGTGCAGGCGGCCGGCATTGATTTGATCTGGTATTCGACACTGGTCGCAATGACCTTGCAAACCGCGTGGCTGTCGCCGCCGGTGGCGTTGTCCGCGTACTTTCTGAAAGGCGTGGTGCCGCAATGGGAGTTGAAGGAAATCTATGCGGGCATGGTGCAGTTCATGGTGCTGCAATTGGTCGGCGTCGGGCTGCTGCTGATGTTTCCGAAATTGGCGACGTGGTTGCCGAGTATTAATTGAGGGGTTGAAATCCGCGTAACTACTGCAGTGTTACGTAGGATGGGTATCGCTACGCTCCGCCCATCCTACGAAATTGACAAAGCCAAGCACTGGCGCGGCGTTCAGACAGAAAAGCCGCCAAACACCGCGCCAGTGCTTGACTTTCTTATCTCTCCCCGGGGACAAGGGCACAATTGAAGCGAAGCAGAGGTCGGCGCACCGCGCCGGTTTTTCTTACCTCTCCCTTGGGACAAGGGCACACTTGAAGCGAAGCAGAGATCTTCGCACAGCGCCGGGTGAGGGGTTGCGATCGCGGATAAATCCGCCCTACGGCAACACAACCCCCGCCCGCGACTTCACCATTGACACATCCTGCGGCGTAATCGCGCCACTCGCATTCAAATCAAACCGGAACGTATTCAGCCCCATCACCGCATTTACCCGAGCCTTGGTCGCCGCAATATCCCCCGCATTCACCGCCCCATTGCCGGTCACATCACCGACTAGGAAACCCATCGACACCGGATAGTTGCCCGCCAACCCATTCACCCCACTCAATGTCACCGTCACCCGCTGACGATCCGGCACACCCGCCAACGTCACCAGCACATCACTCCCCTGCGCACTCACCCCCGCGATACTCCCGACATTCATTCCCATCGCATCCACCACATTCGCCGTCCCCGGCTGCACAATCGCCTGATTGAACTGGAACACCAGCACGTGCCCGGAACCGATGCTGCGCGGCTCGACGGTCACCGCCTGAGCAATCGTCTTGCTCGTATCGATGATGAGATTAAACGTCCCCACCCCACCATGCACTTTGCGCGACTGCGCACCAACCAGCATCAAACCACCGCCACCTCCACCTCCACCCACCCCGGTGCCGGACAGCGTTACGATCTGCGTCCCATTCGTTGGGGCGTTGGTCGCAATCGTCAACTGCCCGTCGATGCCGCTCGCTTGCGCGGGATTGAACGTCACAGGCAAGGTGCATGTCGCACCGGCAGCGATGGACGTGGTGCAGGTATTCGGCACACTGAAATGGCTCGCACCGGTAGAGACCGCGACGCTATTGACCACCAGCGGTGCAGTGCCGGTGTTGGTGATCAATACGTTGGTCGCAGCGCTTGGTGTGCCAACGGCTTGCGGCGGGAACGCGAGATACGCCTCACCGGCGGTGGCGTTGATCTTCAAGCCCGGTGTGGCCGGCGGAATGCCGGTGCCGATGAGGGACCGCCGCTCAGGCGAACCCACCAGGCTCGAGGCGACCTGCAATTCACCTACCGCATCGCCCGGCGCGCTCGGTGTGAAACCGATGGCGAAATTGCATTCATTGCCCGCCGTGAGTGTGGCCGCGCAGTCAGTTGATAGCAAACTGTAGCCTGGGCCACTCACGCTGATGCCGATGCCGGTGATGTCATCCGTTAGCGCCTGATTCTTGAATTTGCCCAGCGCGGGCGGGGCCGCCGAATTGAGCGTGAAGGTCTTGAAGTCAAAGCCGGTCGCGTTCTCGCCGATCTGGATTACCGCGCTGCCGGAAGAGCTTGAGGTCCCGGTCGAGCTGCCCGCCGCCTGCGCGACGGTAGAAATCTGCGAATTGCCTTGCAGCACATTGGTGCCGCTCGCCGCCGCATTGTAGTTGCCGCTCTTGTTGCCGACCTGGCCGAAGTAATTGTCGCCCCAGACGAACAATTCGCCATTGTTGTTGATCGCGGCGCTATGGCGGCCCCCGGCCGAGATGGCGGTGACGTTGCTCGGTGTGCCGACAAACTGCGGTGTTGATTGATTGGTGCTGGTGCCATCACCCAATTGACCATTCACGTTCGATCCCCAACTGAACAACGCGCCACCGGATTTCACCGCGAGGCTGTGATATTCGCCGCAGGCAATCAAACCCACGCCGGTTGAGAGGCTGGGCACCGCCACCGGCGTACTACTGCCGGACAGTGTGCCATTGCCAAGTTGACCAAACCCATTGCCACCCCACGCCCACACCGAGCCATCGTTCTTCAGCGCGAGGCTATGCTCGCCGCAGCCGGCGATCGCCACCACGCCGGCGATCGGCAACGCGACCGGGCTGCGCCGCTGCGTGGTCGAGGCATCGCCGAGTTGACCGCTTTCGTTGGCACCCCATGCGTACAGCGTGCCGGCGGTCGAGAGCGCGAAGCTGTGGCGCGCACCGGCGGAGATCGCCGTGATATTAGCAAGGCCCGAGACCGGTGTAGGTGTACCGACCAGCGTGCTAATGCTGTTGTTGCCGACCTGGCCTTCCGCATTCAAGCCCCATGCCCAGACGCTGCCATCGGCTTTCAACGCGAGCGAGTGGTTGCGGCCTGCGGACACGTATTTGACAAAGCTGAGCGCCGTCACATCGACGGCATTGACGTGACTATTTTGCCCACTGTTGTTGCCGAGTTGCCCGGCGGCGTTATAGCCCCAGGCTTGCACGATGCCGCTGCTGCGTAACGCGAGCACATGGTTGGCACCGGAGGCGATCTGAGCAATGCCGGCGATACCCGCAACTGCCGTCGGCACCGGTGTGCTGAAGTTGGTGCCGTTGCCGAGTTGGCCGTTGCCGTTGTAGCCGAAGCCGAATACGTTGCCTTTGGCGTTGAGCAGGATGCTGTGGGAATCGCCGAGTGCGACAGATGGGGTCGCGGCGGGGCGGGAGGGGTCGCGTTGGGTGTAGACGTGGAAGGTGGAGGATTGGGCGATGGCGCCGCCTATGGAGACGGTGGCGGAGGCAAGAGTTTCGAAGCTCGACGACGCAGTGACTCGTACGCGAACAGTGTCGCCGTTAGATACAGTAGTTGATACAAATGAATAGGCGCCACCGTTGACTGATACTTCACCATTGATAACCGCGATGGGGGAGGCGACGCCAACGCCAAGGCCAGACACGGTAATGGAGTTGGACTGCGTGACTGCGGTCAGAGGTACGCCAAACAGTGGGAGGAAGGCAAAGGGGTTGGGACGAAGGCCGCCGGTGATTAGATTCAACGTCCCCACGCCCCCCACGCCGGCGACGTTGACTGGCAGCAGGTGATATGCGGTCGAATCCCCGGCACCGAGTTGCCCCTGCGCGTTATAGCCCCAGCCGACCACGCTGCCATCGCTTTTGATGGCGAAGGATTGTACTTG
>JANPBQ010000045.1:0-21932 GCA_031430555.1 Betaproteobacteria bacterium | reverse complement strand
CGGCGGCACCGGGTCGGCAATTGAATTTGCCGGCTCCGCGATTCGCGCACTTTCGATGGAAGGGCGCATGACGCTTTGCAACATGGCGATCGAGGCCGGCGCGCGCGCGGGCATGATCGCGGCGGATGAAAAGACGATCGACTATTTGCGTGGCCGTCCCTATGCGCCGAAGGGCGAGATGTTCGACAAGGCAGCGGCGTATTGGCGCACCTTGAAAAGCGACGAGGGCGCGCTGTTCGACCGCATGGTCGAGCTCGACGCGGCCAACATCGTGCCGCAAGTAACGTGGGGCACCTCGCCGGAAATGGTCGTCGGTATCGACGGCAATGTGCCGATGCCGGCACGCGAGGCCGATCCGGTCAAACGCGAATCGATCGAACGGGCGTTGGTCTATATGGGCTTGAATCCCGGCACACCTATCGCGGAAATTAAAATCGACAAGGTATTCATCGGCAGTTGCACCAATTCGCGCATCGAAGATTTGCGCGCGGCGGCGGGCGTGGTCAATGGCCGACACATCGCGGCCAATGTGACGCTTGCGATGGTGGTGCCGGGTTCAGGATTGGTGAAGCGTCAGGCGGAATCGGAAGGGTTGGACAAGGTGTTTCTTGCCGCCGGATTCGAGTGGCGCGAACCGGGTTGTTCGATGTGCCTGGGCATGAACGAGGACAGGCTCTCGCCGGGCGAGCGTTGCGCCTCGACCTCGAACCGGAATTTTGAAGGCCGACAAGGCGCGGGCGGACGCACTCATTTGGTCAGCCCGGAGATGGCAGCGGCGGCGGCAATTGCCGGGCGCTTCGCCGATGTGCGACAAATTCTTTAGTGGAGTCGATCATGTGCAAGATTATTTTTTCCAGTTTGCTGGGACTTTTCTCGGCGACGATGTTGTTCGGTTGCAATACCATTGAAGGCATCGGACGCGACGTGAAAAAGGGCGGTGAAGTGATCGAAAAAGCCGCCGAGAAAGCGAAGTCCTGACCGTGGAAGCTTTCCGTCAACACACCGGTCTGGTGGCACCGCTCGACCGCGCCAACGTCGATACCGACGCGATCATTCCCAAGCAATTTCTGAAATCGATCAAGCGTTCCGGCTTCGGCCCGAACCTGTTCGATGAATGGCGTTACATGGATCATGGCGAGCCGGGCGTCGATAACAGCAAGCGTCCGTTGAACCCAAATTTCGTGCTCAATCAGGCGCGCTATCTCGGGGCCACGCTGCTGCTGGCCCGCAAGAATTTCGGTTGCGGTTCCTCGCGCGAACATGCGCCATGGGCGCTGCAACAGTTCGGTTTCAAGGCGATCATTGCACCGTCGTTCGCCGACATTTTTTTCAACAACTGTTTCAAGAACGGGCTGCTGCCGATCGTGCTGACGGAGCTGGAAGTCGATCATCTGTTCAACATCGTCGCCGCGATGCCGGGCGTGAAACTCAATGTCGATCTCGCGCGCCAGGTGGTTGAGGTGCCGGGGGCGGAAACCTACCAATTCCAGGTCGAGGATTCGCGCAAGCAATCGCTCTTGAACGGTTGGGATGAAATCGGCCGCACGCTGCGCCACGTCGACAAGATTCGCGCCTATGAAGCCGCGCGCGCGCAACGCGAACCGTGGCTGTTCAACTAGAAAGTTGACATGAAAATAGCAATACTCGCCGGCGATGGTATCGGCCCCGAAATCATGTCTGAAGCGCTGCGTGTGCTGGAGGTGCTGCGGCGTGACGGACTCAAATTTGAAACCGAAACCGCGCTGGTCGGTGGTGCTGCGTATGACGCGCACGGCGATCCGCTGCCGCCGGCAACATTGACGCTTGCGAAGCAAGCGGATGCCGTGCTGTTTGGCTCGGTGGGTGGGCCGAAGTACGACACGTTGCCACGCGAGCATCGCCCGGAAAAAGCGATTCTTGGCTTACGCAAGGAATGTGATTTCTTCGCGAACCTTCGTCCGGCGACGGTGTTTCCGGAACTCGCCAATGCGTCTTCATTGAAACCTGAAATTGTCGCCGGCCTCGATCTGATGATCATCCGCGAATTGACCGGCGATATTTATTTCGGCGAGCCGCGCAGTGTCACCGGTGAGAAAGGAAAGAACGGACTCGCGGGCAATCGCGTCGGCATCAACACCATGCACTACACCGAAGCACAGATTCGCCGCATCATTCATGTCGGTTTCAAGACTGCGCGCCAACGTAACAAACGCCTTTGCTCGATCGACAAGATGAACGTGCTGGAAGCGATGCAACTGTGGCGCGATATCGCCATCGAAATCGCGCCCGAATATCCGGATGTCGAATTGACACATATGCTGGTCGATAACGCGGCCATGCAACTGATCCGTAACCCCAAACACTTCGACGTGATGGTCTGCGGCAATTTGTTCGGCGATATATTGTCCGATGAAGCCTCGATGTTGACGGGCTCGATCGGCATGTTGCCCTCGGCCTCGCTGGATGCGAATGGCAAAGGGTTGTATGAGCCGATTCACGGCTCCGCACCGGATATCGCCGGCAAAGGTATCGCGAATCCGCTCGCGCAGATTCTGTCGCTCGGGATGATGTTGCGTTATACGTTCAATTTGACCGAGGCGGCCGACCGGGTCGAGAACGCCGTGCGAAAGGCGCTTAACGCCGGCCTGCGCACAGGAGACATCGCAATGAAGAGTGAAAAAGTTTGTGGAACACGAGAAATGGGCGACGCCGTAATCGCCAATATGTAACACCAGCACGGGCGCGCTTTTCGAGGCAATAATGCTCGGGAATCCGCGCCAAAGCTTGAGTTTGTCGATATTGTTCTATGAAAGAGTGCACGAAATGTTGAAAGTAGGAATGGTGGGTTGGCGCGGCATGGTGGGCTCGGTGCTCATGGATCGCATGCGCGCAGAAAATGATTTCGCGTTGATCGAACCGGTGTTTTTCACCACGTCGAATGTGGGTGGTCAAGCGCCGAAAGAGGTCGCCGGCGCGCCGTTGAAAGATGCGAAGGATCTGGCGGCGCTGAAGCAAATGGATATCGTCATCACCTGCCAAGGCGGCGATTACACGACCGAGGTGTACGGGAAATTGCGCGCGACTGGCTGGAAGGGCTATTGGATCGACGCCGCCAAAACACTGCGCATGAAAGATGATGCGGTCATCATTCTCGATCCGGTGAATATGCCGGTTATTGAGAATGCTCTCGCGAAGGGCGTGAGAGATTACATCGGCGGCAATTGCACGGTGAGTTGCATGTTGATGGGCCTGAGCGGCCTATTTAAAGCCGACTTGATCGAGTGGATGACCTGCATGACCTATCAGGCGGCTTCGGGCGGCGGAGCCGCGCATATGCGCGAATTGCTGACGCAATACGGCGCGCTGTACGCTGAAGTTGCGGCGCTGTTGAGCGATCCGAAATCGGCGATTCTCGAAATCGATCGCAAGGTGCTTGCAAAGCAGCATGCATTCACCGCCGATGAAACGCAGAATTTTGGTGTGCCGTTGGGCGGCAACCTGATTCCGTGGATCGACAAAGACATGGCCTCGATGGGTACTCCGGGCATGTCGCTTGAAGAGTGGAAAGGCATGGCCGAGACCAACAAGATTCTCGGTCGCGGCCCGGGATTCGCCGCGCCGGCTACACCGATCGACAGCCTCTGCGTGCGTGTGGGTGCGATGCGTTGCCATAGTCAGGCGCTGACAATCAAATTGAAGAAAGACGTTCCGCTAGAAGATATTGAAGCCATCATCGCGGGCGACAATCCATGGGTGCGGGTGATCCCGAACGAGCGCGAGCGCAGTATCCGCGAACTCACGCCGGCTGCGGTCACCGGCAATATGCATATTCCCGTGGGACGCCTTCGAAAGCTCGCAATGGGGCCCGAATATCTTAGCGCGTTTACGGTTGGCGACCAGTTGCTTTGGGGTGCGGCCGAGCCGCTGCGTCGGATATTGCGGATTATTTTGCAGAAATAGTTTAATTATCAAAGGGTTGTGCGCAAATATTGCGCGCAACCCGACACTCTCCACAGATGCGGGTTGAAAAATCGTCAAGTTTCGCTTCTAATGCTAGAAAGCGAATAAAGTTGAAACAATAACTCGTTGATGTTATTTTACTTTGTCCTCGAAAAATCGAAGGGTTGGGGTTGCGCATGAACCGTCCGCCGAAAACAAAATTGGTAGTGGCATTGGGAGGAGCGCTCTTGGCGCTGTCGGCATTGTCGGCAACAACGGCATTTGCGGCAGGCTTGGGCAAGCTCAATGTCATTTCCTCGTTGGGTCAGCCGCTATCGGCTGAAATTGAATTAGTCTCCCTGCAACCGGGGGAGTTCGAGTCGATCGCCGCCCGCATTGCGAGCCCGGAATCGTATGGCGACGCGAAGATCGAGTATTCGCCGTTATTGCGCCAACTGCGCTTCGCGGTCGAACGCCGGTCCGACGGCAAGCCAGTTGTGAAGATCACCAGCAACGCGCCGATCAATGAGCCGTTCCTCGATGTATTGGTCGAGATGAATTGGCCCGCCGGTCGATTGTTGCGCGAATATCCGATTTTGCTCGATCCGCCTGGCTTCAGCGAGGCGCGCGTGGCATCGCCGGTTGCAACCGTCGCGGCGGTAAAGCCACCCGTCGCGACTGCCGTTGAACCCGCGGCAAGTGCTCCGGCGACGGGCAGTTCCGCCGCGAGTGCGGCGGTCGTTGCCGCACCCGTCCCAGCGGCGGCGACGGGTACGCCTTCCGCCAAGGCCGAATCCGGCGGTAGCGGGGATACCTACGGGCCGGTCAAGCGCGGCGACACGCTCAGCAAGATCGCGGCGGAAATGAAAACCGACACGGTTTCTCTTGAGCAGATGCTGGTTGCGTTGTACCGCGAGAATCAATCGGCATTCATCGGCAACAACATGAACCGGTTGCGCACCGGTCAAATTTTGAAAGTTCCATCGGCCTCCGACGTGGCCGCGGTCGCGGAAACCGACGCGCGCAAAGAAATCAAATTGCAAGTCGCCAGCTGGAAAGAATATCGCGATCAAGTCGCAGGCAGCGCGGCGGCATCGACGCCGGCTCCTGCGGTCGCGGAGAAACCAAGCAATCAGGTGACGGGCAAAGTGACCGTCGCGAAACCAGAAGTGACCACGCCGGCGGCTGCGCCGAAAGATCAGCTCAAAATCGCCAAGACCGACGCTGTAGGCGGCAAAACCGGGGGCGCGGGCGCCAGCGGTACCGGTAATTTGCAAGATCAGGTCAACGCGCTGAAAGAAGAAAAAACCGCGCGCGAAAATGCCCTTAAAGAAGCCAATTCTCGAGTGGCCGATCTGGAAAAAACCATCGTCGACATGAAAAAATTGGCGGAGCTGAAGGGCCTCGCCGCGAAAGCCGCCGATACAAAGGTTGCGCAAGTCACGCCTCCGCCTGTAAAGGCACCGGAACCGGTAAAGGCCGCCGAGCCTGCAAAAACGATAGACGCGAAGACACCCGACATCAAACCGGCCGACGCGAAGCCGGGTGACACCAAGGTTGCCGATGCCAAACCCGCTGATGCTAAGCCTGGCGATGCCAAGCCCGCAGAGGCGAAACCGGTCGACGTGAAGCCCGCGCCGCCAAAGGTACCGGTAAAAGCGCCACCGCCGCCCCCACCGCCGGAGCCGAATTTCCTCGAAGATAATATGGTCGCAATCGGCGCAGGCGGCGCAGCACTTCTTGGTGCCGGAGGATTGTTCGCCTTCATGGCGCGTCGCCGCAAGAAATCTGCCGGTGGCAACAGTACGGGCATGAGCAGTGTCTCGTCGGTGATGCCAAGCGATATGAAACCGAATTCCATCACCGGCAATCGCGGCGGCGGCTTGGTGGATACCGGCAATAGCTCATTCCTCACCGATTTCGACAAGACTGGCCCTGGCTCCATTGACACCGATGAGGTCGATCCCGTCGCCGAGGCCGAGGTGTACATTGCCTACGGTCGCGATGCGCAGGCGGAGGAGATCCTTAAAGAAGCGATGTCGCGCGACAAGAGCCGCCACGAAATCACCGTCAAGCTGCTGGAGATTTATCACGCCCGCAAGAGTGCGCCAGCGTTTGAAACCGTGGCCCGCGAATTGAAAGATGCGATCGGCGGCGATAACCCAATGTGGGCGAAAGTTGCCGCAATGGGAGCGTCGATCGATCCGCAAAATAGCCTCTACAGCGGCAGTGGAGCGGCCTACGCAACGACGGGTGCATTCTCGGCAGGTGGTGCCACGACCGGGGCCGCGGAAGCCGACAAGGCACCCCCCGATGTCGATTTCGATCTCGGGTTCACCGAAAGCGCTTCAACCACACCGGCACCAATTTCCGCCTTTGATGTCACCTCGCCGAATTCCGACCAGCCGGCGGGAGGTGCCAGTTTCGATCTTGACTTGAACACCGGCAGTGGCACGGATACGTCGGCCAGCGATTTGGGCGGTGGTCTCGATTTTGACCTCGCATTGGACGTACCTTCGGCACCCGCAGCGCCTTCGGCCTCCAGTGCGCCGGCGGAAGCGCCGTCCTCGTTTGATTTTGATTTGTCGAGCCTCTCGCTCGATAGCGGCGACACCATCAAGTCGCCGCCTCCGGCAGAGAAACCTTCCGGCATGCCGAGCTTGTCCGATCTGAGTCTGGATCTGGAGGTGCCGGGCGGTGGAGGAGGAGAAGGGTCGGTTGCGACCAAACTGGAACTCGCCAAAGCCTATATTGAAATTGGCGACAGCGAAGGCGCGAAAGAGATCCTCACGGAAGTGTCGCGTGAAGGATCCGCCGCGCAACAAGCCGAAGCGAAGAAAATACTCGCGGGCATGTGATCATTTCGATGGTTTCACCAAGGGCGCACGGGGCCACACCCGCGCGCCCTTTTATTTTTCCGTGCCGACAATTGCGTTGATCATCACGCAAATGCCGGCGAGGATCCGAACCAATGCGTGTTGCGCTGGGAATTGAATACAACGGTGCCGGTTATTGCGGCTGGCAATCGCAGTCGTCGGGATGCGGCGTGCAGGATCACGTCGAGTCCGCGTTGAAAAAATTCGTCGCAGCATCCGACGCGCGCGTCGCGGTGACATGTGCGGGCCGCACCGATACCGGCGTACATGCAATGGCGCAGGTCGCGCATTTTGATTGTGAGACGCTGCGCGACGAGAGTTCCTGGGTGCGTGGTACCAATAGGTTTTTGCCACCGACGATCCGCATCCTTTGGGCAAAACAGGTTAGTGAACAATTTCACGCCCGATTTTCCGCGCGCTCGCGCGGCTACCGATATTTGCTGCTGAACGACTGCGTCGATGCCGGCATCATGCGCGGCCAGGTTGGCTGGTTTCACGCGCCGCTGGATGTGGCCGCGATGCGCGCGGCGGCGGAGCTTTTGATCGGCGAACATGATTTTTCATCTTTCCGCGCCGCAGAATGCCAGGCGAAATCGCCTGTGAAGAACTTGCACGAAGCAAGCATCAGCACGCAGGGAAATATTGTTGAGTTTTCTTTCCACGCCAACGCATTCTTGCACCACATGATCCGTAATATTGTCGGTGGTCTTGTCTATATCGGCGCGGGACGTCATTCGATCGATGATTTCAGGCGGATCTTCGAGGCCCGTAATCGGACGCTCGCCGCCCCGACTTTCGCGGCTGACGGTTTGTACCTCACCGATATCGAGTACGATGAAAAATTCGCATTGCCTCCCGCGCGCACGCGAATTCCCTTTTGAAGCGCTACTGAAACATGTCCCGAACCCGAATCAAGATTTGCGGCCTCACCCGCGTTGACGATGCGCTTGCCGCGGCGCATGCGGGCGCGGACGCGATCGGCATGGTGCTGTATCCGCCCAGTCCGCGGGCCATAACCATCGAGGCGGCGCGTGCGATGGGCGCAGCACTGCCACCGTTCGTTTCGACAGTCGCGCTATTTGTGAACGAATCGGTACAGAACGTGAGGGCCGCGATCGAGCTCATTCGTCCGTCGCTGCTGCAATTTCACGGCGACGAAACCGAAGCCTATTGCGCGCAATTCGGCTTACCATACCTCAAGGCGATTCGCGTCGATGAACGAATGACGCCGGGCGATTTGTTAGAATGCGAGACGCGTTTTCATTCTGCGCATGGCCTGTTGTTGGATACGTTGGCGGCCAACGTGTATGGCGGCAGCGGCGAGACCTTCGACTGGAATCTGATTCCGCCGGCAATGCGTGGCCGCATCGTGCTTTCGGGTGGATTGAATCCTCTGAACGTGTCGGCGGCAGTGAAAAATATCAAACCATGGGCGGTGGATGTATCGAGTGGTGTCGAGTCCGCCGAAAAAGGCGTCAAGGATCACATGAAGATTGCGCAATTTATCGAGGCTGTCAAAAATGCAAATGTATGATTTGCCGGATGCAAAGGGCCATTTTGGCCCGTACGGCGGGGCGTTCGTCGCCGAGACCCTTCAAGCCGCGTTACTTCAATTGAATCTTGAATACGCGAAGGCCAAGGCCGATCCTGCGTTCGTCGCCGAGTTTCAGCATGTGTTGAAGCACTATGTCGGGCGACCCAGTCCAATTTATCACGCCGAGCGTTTGTCCGATGAACTGGGCGGCGCGCAGATTTATTTAAAGCGCGAAGACTTGAACCATACCGGTGCCCACAAAGTGAACAACACTGTCGGCCAGGCGCTGCTCGCGCGGCGCATGAACAAACGCCGCGTGATCGCCGAAACCGGCGCAGGGCAACATGGCGTCGCCACCGCCACGGTCGCCGCGCGCTACGGCCTTGAATGCGTCGTGTACATGGGCAGCGAAGACATCAAGCGGCAGGCGCAAAACGTCTATCGCATGAAATTGCTCGGTGCTACCGTGGTGCCGGTGGATAGCGGCTCGAAAACGTTGAAAGACGCGTTGAATGAGGCAATGCGCGATTGGGTGACCAATGTCGAGTCGACGTTCTACATTATCGGTACCGTTGCCGGGCCGCACCCGTATCCGATGATGGTGCGCGACTTCAATTCGGTGGTCGGCAAAGAATGCCTCACACAGATGCCCGAAATGATCGGCCGCCAGCCCGATGCGGTGTTGGCGTGCGTCGGCGGCGGCTCGAATGCGATGGGGATTTTCTTCGACTACATTCCGCATGCGCCGGTACGCTTGATCGGCGTGGAAGCGGGCGGCGAGGGCATCGAGACGGGTCGGCACGCCGCCTCACTTTCTGCCGGTACACCGGGTGTGCTGCACGGCAACCGCACTTATCTCATTCAGGATGCCAACGGCCAAATTATTGATACGCATTCGGTCTCGGCGGGGCTCGATTATCCGGGCGTCGGTCCGGAACACGCGTGGCTGAAGGATTCGGGCCGCGCGGAGTATGTGGCGATCAACGACGACGAAGCGCTGGCGGCGTTTCACCGCTTGTGTCGCACCGAGGGCATCATCCCGGCACTTGAATCGAGCCACGCGGTGGCCCATGCCATGAAAATGGCGCCAACAATGTCCAAAGACAAGATCTTGCTGGTCAACCTTTCCGGGCGCGGCGACAAGGATATGGCGACGGTCGCTGAGCGGTCGGGCCTCACATTGTCGGGCGGCAACGTTACCGCCAAGGCCGTGTGATGTCGCGCATTGCGACGACTTTCTCCAAACTCGCACGCGAAAAACGCGTCGCACTGATCCCCTACATCATGGCGGGCGATCCTTCGCCTGCCGACACGGTGCCGCTGATGCACGCGCTGGTCGCGGCGGGGGCGGATGCGATCGAGCTCGGCGTGCCGTTTTCCGATCCGATGGCCGATGGACCCGTGATTCAACGCGCCGCCGAGCGCGCATTGAAACAGGGCGTGGGCTTGAACGATGTGCTGAAAATCGCCGCCGAATTCCGCACGACCAATCAAAAAACGCCCGTGGTGTTGATGGGTTACGCGAATCCTATCGAACGTATCGGCATCGATGCCTTCGCCGATCACGCGCGAGACGCAGGCGTGGATGGCGCGATCATTGTCGACTATCCGCCGGAAGAAAGTGGCGCGTGGCTTGCCGCCATGGATCGCGCGGGCATCGATTGCATTTATCTTTTGTCGCCGACTTCCTCGGCGGCGCGCATTGATCTCGTCTGCGCAGCGGCGCGAGGCTACATTTATTATGTCTCGTTGAAAGGTGTGACCGGGGCCGGAAATATCGATACCGGTGATGTCGAGGACATGATCCGCAAGATCAAATCCCACACGTCGTTGCCGGTAGGTGTCGGCTTCGGTATTCGCGATGGCGCGACCGCGCAGCGCATTGCCGGCTTCGCCGACGCGGTGGTGATCGGCTCGCGCCTCATCGAAGAAATAGAGACTTCGCCCAAAGGCGAAGCAATCGAGCGCGTCGCCATGCTGGTGAAGGGCATCCGAGGGGCGATGGACAAATGAGCTGGTTCCGGAAATTACTGCCGCCAAAAATAAAATCGGCGGGCGCATTGCAGAAAAAAGCCGTTCCGGAAGGCTTGTGGAGCAAGTGCCCCTCGTGTCAGGCGACGCTGTATTTCACCGATCTTGAAAACAACCAGCACGTTTGCCCCAAGTGCAATCATCACAACCGCATTTCCGCGCGGGTTCGACTTGATTTGTTTTTCGATCCCGAAGGTCGCGCCGAAATCGGCAGCGAAGTGGTGCCGGTCGATACACTCAAATTCCGCGACAGCAAGAAGTATGCGGATCGCCTCGAAGACGCGGAAAAATCGACCGGTGAGACGGATGCGCTGGTCGTGATTCAGGGTACGGTGCGCAATGTGCCGATCATCGCCGCCGCGTTCGAATTCAATTTCATGGGCGGCTCGATGGGCTCCGTCGTTGGCGAGCGTTTCGCGCGCGCCGTGGAAGCGTGTTCCGATGAGAAGTTGCCGTTCATCTGCTTCACCGCGACCGGCGGCGCGCGCATGCAGGAAGGCTTGTTGTCGCTGATGCAAATGGCGAAGACCACGGCTGCACTGCACATGCTGTCGAAAGCGCGTTTGCCGTTCATTTCCGTGTTGACCGACCCCACAATGGGTGGCGTATCGGCGAGTTTTGCGTTTCTCGGCGACGTGGTCATTGCGGAACCCGGAGCCTTGATCGGTTTTGCGGGGCCGCGTGTGATCGAACAGACGGTTAGGGAGACCTTGCCCGAAGGATTCCAGCGCGCCGAATTTTTGTTGGAAAAAGGTGCCATTGATTTGATCATCGACCGCCGGCAAATGCGCGAACGCGTCGCGCAAATGGTCACGCTGTTGCAGAAAGAACCGCTGCCGACGGTATAGCCGGGACAGGTCGTGCGCTTGCATTGAGCGCAAAAATAAACTGTAAACTCCAGCACTGGCGCGCTTTTCTGACGTAAAACGCCTGAAGAGCCGCATCCACAGCCAATCTACGTTTCAACTATTGAGTGAATTTCCGCATGCCGAATACTCTGGATGACTGGCTCGATTACATCGGTCGCCAGCACTCGGCGGAAATTGTCATGGGACTCGATCGCGTCGCGGCGGTGTGGCAGCGCATGGGCGGTCCGCAAGCACCGATCAACATTGTAGTCGGTGGCACCAACGGCAAAGGCTCCACCTGCGCAATGCTGGAATCGATGTTGCACGCGGCGGGCTACAAAACCGGCTTCTATTCTTCGCCGCATCTGGTGCGCTACAACGAGCGCGTCCGGCTTGGCAAAAGTGATGCGGACGATGCATCGCTCGTGGCCTCTTTCGAAGCGGTGGAACGCGCGCGCAACGGCGCGTCGCCGGCTTTGCCGCTGACGTACTTCGAGTTTGCCACTCTCTCGGCGCTATGGTTGTTTCAGCGTGAAAACGTCGACGTGGCGATTCTAGAAGTGGGCTTGGGTGGGCGGCTGGATGCCGTCAATATCATCGATGCCGATGTCAGCATCGTCGTCAGCGTGGATCTGGATCATCAGTCGTACTTGGGCGACACGCGGGAGAAAATCGCGTTCGAAAAAGCGCACATCTTTCGCGCCCATCGACCGGCGATTTTTGCCGATCGCGATCCGCCGCACGCGCTTCTCGATTACGCGAAGACGATCAATACGGATCTGCAAATTCTCGACCGCGATTTTCGCTATCAGGCGGGCGAGGGGCAGTGGCAATTTTTTGGTAAACAACGCGCGCGCCATTCGCTGCCCTATCCCGCGTTGCGCGGCGCGTACCAATTGAAAAACGCCTCCGCCGCGCTCGCCGCACTCGATTGCCTGCATGATCGGTTGCCGGTGTCGCAGAGTCATGTCAAACGCGGATTGCTGGAAGTCGAATGGCCGGGGCGCATGCAGGTAATGCCGGGCCGGCCTGTCGTCGTACTCGATGTCGCCCACAATCCGCATGCCGCGCGCGCCTTGCACGATGCGTTGGGCTCGATGGGATTTCACCCGAACACCATTGCCGTGTTCGGCATGTTGAACGACAAAGATATCGATGCGGTCATCGACATCCTCAAAGATCGTATCGATCTCTGGCATATCGCCGGATTGGAATTGAGCGCCGGCTCGCGCGGTGCAACGGTGGAATTGCTGGCGGGGAAACTCGAGGCGCACGGCCTCGCCGGAAAGTACTCGCGTCACATCGGCATTGCCGAAGCCTATGCGGCGGCGCGGGAGTCGGCAGGCGAGAATGATAGAATTCTTGTGTTCGGTTCGTTCCACACGGTCGCGGAAATCCTGCGATCCACCGAATCGAAATGATCCGGATTCCCGCCATGGCCGCCTCCTCTTTTCACGAAGTTTCCGCCACCGAGCTTGAGCTCAAGCGGCGCGGTCGACGCCGCCTGATTGGTGCCGTCACGATCGGTTTGCTCGCGTTTGTGTTTTTACCGATGATTTTCGACAGCGAACCCAAACGCAGCGGGCAAACAACGAAACAGCAGAATATTTCAGTGCTGATTCCGGCGAAGGAAGGCCAACCCGCGCTCGCGACACCCACCGTGACGCCACCGGTTGCGGCTTCGACCGCGAACGCCACGGCGTTGGTCGCCAACGCCGAGACACCGACAACTGCGCCACCTGTCCCTGCCGCAATCGCGAAAGCAAGTCCTGCCGAAAGCGCCAAGGTCGCAACGCCCCCACCCGAGCCGGTGGCCATCGCACGTGAAGCGGCGAAACCGGCAAAGAAAGCCGACAAGCCCGTCAAGGCGGAATCTGCCTCGGCGGCGATGCCGAAGAGCGGATTTGTCGTACAACTCGGTGTCTTCGCCGATGCCGATAACGCCAAACTCGCAGTGTCAAAAATGAAAGAAGCGAAACTGGTCGTGTACACCGAAAGCATTCCCATCAAGACCGGCAATGCAACGCGGGTGCGGGTGGGCCCATTTGCCACGCGTGAGAAGGCTGACGCGGCGCTCGCGCAAGTCAAGCTTGCCGGGGCGGAGGGCAAGATTGTCCCCGTCAACGTCTCGGGAAAATGATGTTTTCGCCATGGATGTCTCGTCTCCCTGTTTCATTGTGGCGAGGGCGGTGGCAGAAGCGACGTGGCGGTGACGTGTTGACCACCACCGCAGATTCGTGAACGAACTCGACTACGCCGTCATCGCGATCGCGGTTATTTCCATCCTGGTCGGTTTGGCGCGCGGTGCGGTGCGTGAGGCGATCAATCTCGCGGGCTGGATTCTCGCGGCATTGCTCGCGCATGCTTATGCTCAGGATCTCGCGATTTACTTTGCCGACTGGATGTCCGAGCCGATATTTCGCGTCGCACTCGCATGGCTCGCGATTTTTGCGGTGGTATTGATGGTGGCCGGGCTGCTCGCGAGTCTGGTTTCCGCGCTCGTGCGAAAATTGGGGCTGGGAGGTTTGGATCAGCTGCTCGGCGCGGCAATCGGCGTTGTGCGTGGTGCGGTGGTCTTGATTGCGCTGGCACTCGCAGCAGGCATGACAAAATTTCCGCAGACGCCATTGTGGAAGAACGCGGCAACCATGCCGACACTGGAAGTGGCGGCATTGCATGCGCGGACATTTTTGCCGGAAAGTCTGGCGGCGCGGATTGCGTTTCGGCCGGTGAAGTCGCAACAAGCACCAAGTTTGGTGAAAAGTTAAGAGGGCGCCTATGTGCGGCATCGTCGGAATCGTATCCAAAGGGCAGGTCAATCAGTTGCTGTATGACGGGTTGACCGTGCTGCAACATCGCGGTCAGGATGCGGCGGGCATCGTCACCGCCGACGGCCGGACCTTTCACATGCATAAAGATCGCGGCCTGGTGCGCGACGTGTTCCGCACCCGCGACATGCGAAGCCTGACCGGCCACATGGGCATTGCGCATTGCCGTTATCCGACGGCGGGATCGGCCGCCAGCGCCGCTGAATCGCAACCGTTCTACGTCAATTCTCCGTTCGGATTGGTGCTGGGCCACAACGGCAATCTGGTGAATACGGCCGAATTGCAGCGTGAACTTTTTCAAGACGATCTGCGTCACGTCAACACCAATTCGGATTCCGAAGTACTGTTGAATGTGCTGGCCCACGAACTCGCGCGTGCGGCCCAGGGTATTCGCCTCGATCCCGATGCGATCTTCAATGCCGTCGCCGGCGTACATCGCCGCGCGAGAGGCGCGTATGCAATTGTCGCGATGATTGCCGGTTATGGATTGCTCGCGTTTCGCGATCCGCACGGCATCCGCCCGTTGATCATCGGCAAACACGGCAGTGCGGAAGATGGCGGCGTCGAATTCATGGTTGCCTCCGAAAGCGTGGCACTCGATACGCTCGGCTTTGAAATCATGCGCGATGTGGCACCCGGCGAAGCGATCCTCATCGACACCTCAGGCAACTTTTTCAGCCGTCAATGTGCACCGAATGCCAGCTTGCATCCGTGCATTTTCGAGTATGTGTATCTGGCGCGGCCCGATTCAGTGATCGACGGCATTTCCGTCTATGAAACGCGTTCCTTGATGGGCCGGTCATTGGCCGCGAAGATTCTCCGCGATTGTCCGGATATCGAAATCGACGTGGTGATTCCGATTCCCGACACCAGCCGTCCATCCGCCGTGGAAGTCGCGCAAGTGTTGGGCGTGAAATATCGCGAAGGCTTCATCAAGAATCGCTACATCGGCCGCACCTTCATTATGCCCGGCCAGGAACAACGTCGGAAGTCGGTGCGCCAGAAACTCAACGCGATGGCGGTCGAATTCAAAGGGAAAAACGTGTTGCTGGTGGACGACTCAATCGTGCGCGGTACGACCTCGCGCGAGATCGTGCAAATGGCACGCGATTGCGGCGCGAAAAAAGTCTACTTTGCGTCGGCCGCGCCGCCGGTGCGTTTTCCAAATGTGTATGGCATCGACATGCCGTCCCGCACCGAGTTGATTGCGACCGGACGCGATGCCGCGCAAATCGCCGAAGTGATCGGCGCAGACGCGGTGTTTTATCAGGATCTCGCCGACTTGATCGCGGATGTGCGCTCTTGCAATCCGGCGATCAAGAGTTTCGATGCGTCTTGCTTCGACGGCACCTACATCACTGGCGGCGTGTCCGACGATTATCTGGCCGGTATCGAGGCCAATCGCAACGACGGCGAACTCTCGGGCCGTATGAATGATGAAGGCGGCAAGAGCCACCAGCTTGATCTGGGCTTGTCGATGGCGAACCGCTGATGAGCGACCAACCCAAATTCGATACGCTGGCGGTGCGCGCGGGCCTTTTGCGCAGTGATTTTCAGGAGCATTGCGAGGCGCTGTCGCTGACCTCGAGCTTTGTTTACGCCGATGCCGCGGAAGCGGCGCGGCGTTTCGCCAACGAGGAGCCAGGATTCATTTACAGCCGGTTCACGAACCCGACCGTCAGCATGTTTCAGGATCGTCTGGCGGCGCTGGAAGGCACCGACGCCTGCATTGCCACCGCTACCGGGATGGCGGCGATTGCCAGCACGGTGATGGGTCTCCTAAAGAGCGGCGACCATATCATTTCATCGCGCAGCGTATTCGGCACCGTGGTGCCGTTGTTCGACCAGATTTGCAAGAAATTCGGCGTGGACACGACATGGGTCGCGCCGGCGAAAGTGGACGAATGGCGCGCCGCCGTGCGCCCGAACACCCGCCTCTTGTTTTGCGAAACGCCGTCGAATCCGCTTGCGGAAATCTGCGACATCGCGGCCTTGGCCGATATCGCCAAACGCGCGAACGCCTTGCTTGCGGTCGACAATTGCCTGCTCACCCCGGCATTGCAACGCCCGGTCGAGCATGGTGCGGATTTGGTGATCCATTCGGCGACGAAGTATCTCGACGGCCAGGGACGTGTGCTGGCCGGTGCGGTTTGCGGACGCAAGGAATTGATCGAGCCGATTTACGGATTTGTACGCACAGCCGGGCCGGCCATTTCGCCGTTCAACGCGTGGATCTGCCTGAAGGGCATGGAGACTCTGCGGTTGCGGATCGACGCGCAATCGCGTTCCACATACCAATTGGCGCAGTGGCTGCAGACATTGCCGCAAGTGGCAAAGGTGCATTACGCGGGGCTGGAATCGCATCCGCAATATGCGCTTGCCTACCGTCAAGCCAATGCGCAGGGTGCGGTACTGGCCTTTGAGGTAAAGGGCGGTCGATCGGCGGCATGGAAATTGGTCGACGCGCTCAAAATGATTTCCATCACCGCCAATCTGGGCGATACCAAAACCACCGTTACCCATCCCGCCACCACCACCCACGCGCGCATTTCGCAGGCCGAACGCGATGCGTCGGGAATCTCCGAAGGTTTGCTGCGGATCGCGGTGGGGCTCGAAGCGGTGACGGATATTCAGGCGGATCTGGCGCGGGGGCTTCACACCGCTTGATCGTCACATTGCCGTAGGGAAGGCGATGGTGTGCGCCGTCAACGCGTGTGGCGCGCCATCGTCTGCCAGATAGCCGCCAATGTCGTGCCAATCCTGCAGCACCCAACGCGTGAATGCGCGGCCATTGACCTCATGCGCATGCATCGCCGGCCGATGAGTGTGGCCGTGAATCATGACGGCAACATTTTGTTGTTCAAACATGTTCGCGACAGTCGATTCATTCACATCCATGATTGCGTCCGGCTTCATCGATTTTTCAACATCGCTGCGTGAACGCATTGAGCGCGCCAGTGCGGCCCGCTCGGCATACGGTTTCGCCAGCAACACCGCCTGCCACGCGGGATCGCGCACTTGCGCGCGAAAACGCTGATACGCGATATCGTCGGTACACAGTGTATCGCCGTGCATGAGTAATATTTCCCGCCCGTGCAATGAGATCAGTGTGGGATCGGCCAACAGCGCCAGTGATGACTCCGCCGCGAACCGCGCGCCGATCAGGAAATCGCGGTTGCCGTGCATGAAAAATACCCGCGTGCCGCGCTGGGCGGTCGCCGCCAGTTGCGAGGCGATGCGGCGCGCCAAGGGATCGTGATCGAGTTGATCGTCGCCGATCCAGTATTCAAAGAGATCGCCCAAGACATAGAGTGCATCGGCATCGCGAGCGGTGACTTCGAGGAAATGTTCGAACATCGCATTGATCCGAGGGCGCTCCTCGCAAAGATGCAGGTCCGAGATGAAAAGCGTCGTCATCGCGCGACTATAAAACAAAAAGGGCGGCCAACGCCGCCCTTGTTTGCGTCAGAAGTGAAACGATCAGAGGCACTCGGCCTTTTCGATCATCACAGTTTCCTGCGGCACGTCTGTCGGGAACATGCCTTTCGCGCCGGTCTTGACAGCCTTGATCTTGTCGACGATGTCCATCCCTTCAACGACTTTGCCGAACACGGCGTAGCCGAAATTGGCGGGGCCCGCGTGATTCAGGAAATCATTGTTGGTGACGTTGATGAAGAACTGCGCGGTCGCCGAATCGACCACGCCGGTGCGGGCCATCGCGACCGTATAGTTGTCATTCTTCAGGCCATTGGCGGCTTCATTTTTGATCGGCGCATTGGTCGGTTTCTGCGTGAGGTTTTTGTCGAAGCCGCCGCCCTGAACCATGAAATTGCCGATGACGCGGTGGAAAATCGTGCCGTTGTAATGGCCGCTTTCCACATACTTGACGAAATTTTCCGTCGAGAGCGGCGCTTTTTCCTTGTTCAATTCGAGCGTAATCGCGCCCATGCTGGTGGTGAGTTTCACTTTCATCGGGGTGGTTCCTTTGTCATCGAGTTTGCATGCGGAGGCTTTGGCGGGCGTGGCTTTCACTGGGGCCTTCGTGGTGTCGGCGGGTTTTTGCGCGGAAACAGCGGCCACAAAAAAGGTGGCGAACAGTGCGGCGGAAAAGCTCGAAAAAAGTTGGGTGTTGCGGATCATGTGTTGTCGCTCCAGAAAAAAATGATTGAATCGGTATTGCGGTTACATATTGTGACTACGTTGCTGCGGCCTCGTAGATAATTTTCCAGCGCCCGTTTTCGCGTTGCCAATACTGGCGCTTTTTCATCTTCGTCGCGTTGTTGCTGCTCTTGTAATCCTGATCGAAAGTCACCATCACCATCGGCGGCATGCCGGGGCTGATGGGGTATTCAAAGATGGAGAGATTGGCAATGTCCACCTTGACGAATTTCTTGCCCGCATTGATCTGACGTTTGGTGGATGTCCACCGTTTGATATCCTTGCCGTCGGCATCGAATGCGCCGGAATAATGGGCGAGATAGCCATCCATGCGCAGGCTCTCCCAATCGGCTTTCCATTTGTCCAGGGTTGCGGTGAATCCTTCGCGGAATTCGCGCCACTGATCTGGCGACTGCCATTGCACGGTGGGGACAATGATGATCGGCGTTACGCCGGGTTCGACATATTTCGAGATTACCGCAAAATCGTCATTGGTGAGCACCACACAGCCGTCGCTCGCGCGGGGAGGGCGGCTGTAGGTGGTCGAAGGCGTGCCATGTATCCAGATGCCGGAACCGTTTTTCTTGAGGCGTTTGTCCCACTCGTTGGGGTAATTCAACGGGAACGCGCCGGGACCGTAGAAATCGGGGAGCTTCTCGCGGCCCATGCTGGAGGTGACGTGATAAACCCCCAATGGCGTGCGCTGGTCGCCTTCGCGATCCTTTTCGAATCCATTCTTGCCGCCGGATACATAAAAATCGGCAAGGTAGGTTGGCTTGCCGCCGACATTTTTGAACACGTAAATGCGCGATTTTTCGCTATCCAGCAACAAAGCGTGTTGTTGCTGTGGTGCCAGCTGAAGCAATGCGGTTGGCAATGAGTCGGGTGGGGGCGCATCGAAATAGCGGTTGAACCGCACCTTCGCCTCATCGCGCAGACTCGCCACCAATTCCGGCGGCGACGCGGAGCCGCCAAACGCAATCGGTGAGCCTGCCTTCGCCATCAGCAAGTCGCCCTTCATCTGATGGCCGAGGCGAAAGTTGGGATTCTTCAGCAGGGCCGCGTCGAGTTCGCGCAAGGCGGGCTGAATGCCGTTGTTTTTCAGTGACTCCAGCGCCCGCACCAGCGATGCTTCGACTTCATTGCTGAAGGCGATCGACATCATGGTCGTGGTCTGTGCAACGGCTACACCGTGAACGCCGATGAGCGCCGCAGACAAAGTGGCTCGGGCAATGCCGAAAACGCGCGAACGACCGTTCACTTGTTGCCGGCACGCTCGGCGCGGATCAACCATTTATCACCCGACTTCACCATTTTCAGCGTCTTTGTGTTGTTGCTCTTGACCGCGTCGGAACGATAAGCCTGGCGGAACACGGCCGTGGCTTCGTTGCCCTTGACGGATACTTTCGAGATTTTGACTTCGACTGAAATGGATTTTGGTCGTTCAATGCGCTCTTTGCGCTGTGCTTCCCAGGCTGACCGTGTGAGTCCATCGGGAACTTCAAAGTCTGCTGCGTAAGAGGCAAGGTAGCCGGCAACATCTTTTGCGGCCCACGCGTTCGCCCATGCTTGCACAGCCGCACTGACCTGCGCTTCGGCATTTGCGCTCGATGGGGTTGGTTTAACGACCTCTGGCTTTGCCGACGGCATGGCGGCGACTTTGGCCGGATCGGATTTTGATGCAACCACGACGGGCGTTTTGGGTGTATCCGCTGCGATGGCCGTTGCCGGTGCCGTCTTGGCCGGCGGTGTGAACAAATCCTTTAGCAGCGCAAGCTTGCTTTGTGCGCTGGTATTGGTCTTGTCGAGTTGAAGCACTTTGTCGTATGAACGGCGAGCCATCTGCGCGAAAATATCGCCGAGGTTTTCGTAGGCGGTCGAATAGCTGGGATGCGTGTGAATCGCCAGCTCAAGTGCTGCTTTCGCTTTGTCGTAATTTCCCTGGCCAGCATAAAGCACGGCGAGATTGTTGTACGGTTCGGGAAGTTCGGGGAAGTCTTCGGTGAGGCCGGTAAAAATCTGAATGGCTTCGGCGGTTTTCTTCTGCTCGGTAAAAATCAGGCCTTTCAGGAAACGGCCTTGGGCATCTTTCGGCTGTTGCGCCAAGGCCCCGTTGACCTTTACGAGTGCCTGATCGACCTTGCCTTGTTGGTATAAACGCGTCGCCTCTTTGGTATCTTCGGCAGGCCCGGCAATCGCCACACCCGAAATTGCGTAGACGGCGGCCATCAAAACAGCACCGCCAATGTGTACGCCGCGAGCGAAGGTCAAAGTGAGCATTCTGTTATAATTCATTGAATTTAATAAAACTCTTTCGCGTCGATAAGCCGATATTCTACCAAGAATGCTCTGCCGTCACACAATCCCTGCGATGTTCACGACACCGCGCCCCTACGCGCAATTCGTGGTCGCCCGCCTGTTCCGCCACCCGGCGCGATGTTGTTGATCCGGTAATTCTCGGCGTTCCCGTGCGCCAAAATTCGGCGATGTTGTGCGACGGGCGATGTCCGCCGCGCGAGGTTCGCCGGCCAAATCTGTCTTTACTTACTCTCCAATGCCGTCTTCGTGACCGCAGGCAATTCTTGATTGCGGTCACCGAAACAATTCGACGATTACTCACATGCAAACCATTTACAACACCCTGACACGCAAGAAAGAAGTGTTCACGCCAATCGAGCCCGGTCGCCTGAAAATGTATGTTTGCGGCCCGACGGTATACGACTATTTTCATATCGGCAATGCCCGCACATTCACCGTCTTTGACATGGTCTTCCGCTGGCTGCAAGCCACGGGTTACGAGGTGAATTACGCGCGCAACGTCACCGATATAGACGACAAAATCATCGAACGCGCGAATGAAAACGGCGAGCCGATCGCCGCGCTCACGGAACGCATGACGGCCGCGATGCACGAGGATTTTGACCGCCTCAAACTGCAACGTCCGACGGAAGAACCGCGTGCGACGCAGTACATCGACGGCATGCTCGACATCATCAAGATGCTGGAATCCAAGGGCCTCGCCTATCGTTCGCCGAATGGCGACGTGTACTACGCGGTGCGCAAATTCGCGGGATACGGAAAATTATCGCGCCGAAATCTCGATGAGTTGCAGGCCGGCGAACGGGTGATGGCCGACGGCAACAAGCGTGATCCGCTCGATTTTGCGTTATGGAAAGCGGCCAAACCGCTGGAGCCGCAATGGCCGTCGATTTTTGGCGGAGGTCGGCCGGGCTGGCATATCGAATGTTCGGCGATGTGCAAGGCGGTACTTGGCGAAAAAATCGATATTCACGGCGGCGGCTGGGATCTGCAATTTCCGCATCACGAAAATGAAATCGCGCAAAGCGAAGGCGCGCTCGGTCACCCGTTCGTCAACACTTGGATGCACGCCGCGTTCCTGAATTTCGACAGCGAAAAAATGTCCAAGTCGTTGGGCAATTTTTTCACTGTGCGAGAGGTATTGAACAAACTTAATCCGGTGCGCGGCGGCGAGGAGGTGCGTTTCTTCCTGCTGCGTGGCCACTATCGCAGCGAGATCAGTTATACCTATGAATCCTTGATGGACGCGGCAAATTCGCTGATGGGTTTATATCGCGTGTTGAAGGATGTTCCACCCACGCAAATCGCATTGGATTGGACAAACCCGACTGCGGCCCGCTTCAAGGCCGCGATGGAAGATGATTTCGATACGCCCGCTGCATACGCAGTGTTGTTCGAGCTTCGCGATGAGGTGCGTAGA
>JANPBQ010000044.1:0-6239 GCA_031430555.1 Betaproteobacteria bacterium | reverse complement strand
CGCCAATGCCCGATTCGACCATCGCCGCCGATTTCGCATTCGACCGCTGTGTCATCCGGCGCGAAGCACGCCAGGTGCTCATTGATGGCCAGCCGGTCAGGCTCGGTGCGCGAGCGTTCGATTTGTTGCTGGTGCTGATCGAGCAGCGTGACCGGGTGGTGAGCAAGAACGAATTGCTCGAGACGGTTTGGCCGGGACTGGTGATTGAAGAAAATAATCTGCAGGTACACGTCTCAAGCTTAAGGAAATTATTGGGGCCCGCGACGATTGCCACGATTCCCGGTCGCGGTTATCGCTTCACCGCCACGCCCCCGCCCCCGCTCCTGACACGCGGCACGGACGATACCCTGCATGCAACCCCCGCGCGCAGATCGACTGATCGGCCCATTGATGAGCCGATCCTGTTCGGTCGCGACCAGGACTTCCGTGCCGTGACGGGGCTGGTGACAGCGCATCGGCTGGTCACGCTGGCCGGTGCAGGCGGCATCGGCAAGACCGTGCTGGCGCATGCAGTGGCGCGCGCGATAAAGTCGGCTTTCACGCACGGGGTGTGCGTGGTCGATCTGGCACCGTTGACAGACACCACACAACTCGCCGCGGTCGTCGCCGGCGCCTTGCAGGTGACGCTCGGTCATGGCGAGGTGTCGACCGCGTTGGCGGAAGCCGTGAAAGCGAGGCACATGTTGATCGTGCTCGACAACTGCGAGCACCTCGTAGAGTCGGCCGCGTTGCTGGCGACGACTTTACTGCATGCTGCGCCGATGCTGCATCTGCTGGCCACCAGTCAGGAGCCGTTGAAACTCCAGCATGAGCAGATCTATCGTGTTGGCACGCTGGCCGTACCCGCGCGCGTCACGCTCGAAGCGGCAAAAGCGGCGGGCGCGGTGCGTCTGTTTGAGCATCGCGCACACGCGGTCGATCAGCACTTCGTGCTGGACGAATCCAACGTCGCTGCGGTGGTGGATATTTGTGTCCAGCTCGATGGCATTGCGCTGGCCATTGAATTGGCCGCGGCCCGGGTGCAGCTGCTCGGTGTGCAGGGCCTGCGTGATCGCCTTGGCCAGCGGCTGTTCGTGCTCAGTGGCGGATCACGCGTCGCACCGCCGCGCCAGCGCACGCTGCGTGCGGCGCTGGAGTGGAGCCACACGTTGTTATCGATGGATCAACAAGCGGTGTTCCGGCGTCTGGGCGTAATGTCGGGATCATTCGGCCTCGACGCGTCGCAACAGGTGGCCGCAATTGGCACCATTGACAAATGGGCCGTGCTCGACCACCTGGGCGCGCTGGTCGAGAAATCGCTTATCAGCGTCGAAGCCGATACGGATGGCGTGATGCGCTACCGGATGCTTGAGACGATGCGTCAATTCGCGTTGGAGCGGTTGGCGGAATCGGGCGAACAGCACGTCACGCGGGAGCGGCACCTCGCCTGTTTCCTCGCACTCGCCCTTGAGGCCAAAGCGCAACTGGAAGGCCCCGCGCAGGGCGCGTGGCTCAAGCGGCTGGATCGCGACCGCGACAATTTGTTTGCCGCGCACGCATGGTGCAATCACGCCGATGATGGTGCCGTGCGCGGCTTGAGACTGGTGAGCGCACTGCCGCGTTTTTGGTTGAGCCGTGGCCTGCTGGTGCAAGGCCACCACGCCTGCCTTGAAGCGCTGGCTCGAGTGCATGCCGGAGATAACGACCGCAAGCATGCTGAAGGAGACGACTGCAAGCATCCAGAAGGTGACGACCACGCCATAGCGGAAGAGTACAACCGCCTGCGCTGCGAGGGTTTGCTGCACGCCGGCAGGCTGTGCGGCTACCGCGGTCTGGATCATGAATCGGCAACGTTGCTGGGGGAAAGTATTTTGAGCGCCCGCCAGGGTGGTTTCACCGATCTGCTTTCGAACGCGCTATCGCACCTTGGGTTCGTGCGTTTAAGTTTGCTGGATCGGACCGGGGCCCGTGTCTTGCTGGAAGAAGCGCTTATGTTGGCGCGACAGTCCGGCAATGCGGCAGTGCTGATTAGTCTGGCGGCAACCAGCCTGGCTGAGGTGGAACGTATCGAAGGCAATCTGCAAGCCGCCGAAGCCCTGTATGAAGAGGGCCTGCACCACGTGCGCGCCACCGGCGACCGGTTGCGCACGATGATCGGATTGAACAATCTGGCGATGGTCGCCATCGCCGCAGGCAGCGGTGACGATCGGCGCGCCCGGATGATGCTCATCGAGTCGCTCGCGATCTCGGATGAACTGGGTTCACGGCGTGGGCGGCTGGTGGTGATGGAGGTGTGCGCCGGACTCGCCGCACACCTTGGCCAGTGGGAACTTGTGGCCCGCTTCGATGGTGCGGCGGATATTCACACGGTGCAAATGGGGCGCCGCCGTGACATCGCCGATGCTGCGTTTCTCGCGCCACTCATCGAGTGTGCGCGGGTGGCACTCGGTCGTGAAGGCTATGCCAGCACAGAAGCGGCGGGGCGCGCACTCTCATACGACAACGCGGTTGCGGCCATGCAGGAATGGCTGGAGATGCCCGCCAATACGGGAGTTTTGCCTTTGAACCTGGAAACGGCAGTTGGACGGGGTGAAGCAGGGATTTAGCACCGCGTGCGGTGCGCCTGCTGAACGGTGGCCTGATGCAACAGGCCACGCGCACTGCAAGTGTGAGCGTGCATTTTGCAGGCTTCCTGGCAAGGCCTCATTTGGCAATAGCGACGACGCGGGCTTCACCCTGCTAGGAGGAACAACGCTGCCAGGGAGCCTGCAAAATGTGCAATCGCACCCGTAGCGCTCTCACCCATTGAGAGAAACGTGCCGGGAGCGAAACCCTAGCAATGGCGGGGTGTTCCACGGCATTGATAGCGGTCAACTGCCGTTTCTAGGTTGAAGCAAGAGCAAATCCGCTACACCCACTCCGGCTGAAAATTGGTGTGGCCGATTTCATATTTCTCGCGTAGCGATGAGTTGATGCGCGCCACCAGCGCCGTGTACCCCGCCACTGCCTCCGGCTGGATGCGCACATGCGCCGTCAGGCAATTGAAGCGCTGCGAAATTTGCCAGATATGCACATCGTGAATATCCAGCACCTCCGGAAAATCATGCAGCACATGCGCGCGCAGCGCCGCGACATCGATGGGCGAGCCTTCCATCAGCACGTGCAACGAATCGCGCAGCAATGTCCATGACCATTTCAAAATAATCACCGCCACCACTAATGCCAACAGCGGATCGATCCACTGCCAGCCCGAGTAATGGATCACGATCAGGCCGATGATGATTGCCACCGACGATAGCGTATCGGTGAGCATGTGCAGGAACGCCGAGCGGATATTCAGGTTGCTCTGATCGGCGCGCATCAAAATTGCACCGGTGATCAAGTTGATGACGAGTCCGGCAACGGCGATGATGAGCGTGGCGCCGATCGCCACCGGCTCCGGCGTGAGCAAGCGCGCGATGCCTTCGATCAGGATCCACACCGCAGACAACAAAATCGTGATGCCGTTGACGAAGGCGGCCACCACTTCGACGCGGTAATAGCCAAAGGTTTTTTCCATGTTCGCCGGACGCGAGGCCAGCACAATCGCGCCCCAGCTCACTGCCAGTGCGAACGCGTGCGTGAACATATGGATGCCATCGGACACGAGTGCCAATGAATGCGTGAGCCAGCCGCCGATGATTTCCGCCGCCATAGTGGTGACGGTGATCGCGAAGGCGAGCAGCAGCATCGATTTATCGTGGGAGCGGTAGTCGTGTTGATGCGCGCTGCCCGCTTGATGCGGGTGATCGTGGCCGTGATCGTGGTCGTGCGCATAGTCGTGGCCGTGATCATGCGCGGTCGCGTGATCCGCATCCGCATGCACCGGCTTTGCATCGGGGCGCAACGGCGCGTGGCCCTCGCCATGAGGACAGGGGAGGTCTGCGTTAAGTTTTGGGGCGGCTGGAGACATGGATAATTATAGAGCAGCGAAAAATTCCAAGACATGGAAAACCGCGCCGCGCCAAGGCCATTTGCGCCCACTCTTACCCCGGAAATCTGCAAACGTGATCACGTTGAAATACGAATTCGTTCGAGAGGCAGTCGTGATGCAAGCAGATTGCTCGTTTAGTCTCCTGGTTTGTGCGTTATTGGGGTCAGCATTGATCAACGCCAACATACTCAGGCCCTATTGCGCCCCCGCCATCCCCGCGCTATATTGTCACCATGAACATTCGTTCAATTTCCCGTTTCACCCCGTTTGTCTCAGGCCTGCTGTCGTCGCTTGGCCTGCTGCTGCGCGTCGCGCGCACATAATTTCCCCTCCCTCTCGTTTATGAATGCCACTCGTCCGACTCCTCGGGCGAATCGGAGTTTCCACGTTTTCAGAATCACGTTACGGAGTTTGCTATGGACAATTTGATTATTTTCGACACCACCATGCGCGATGGCGAACAGAGCCCGGGTGCGTCGATGACCAAGGAAGAAAAAGTTCGCATCGGCAAACAGTTGGAAAAGATGCGCGTCGATGTGATCGAGGCCGGTTTTGCCGCCGCCAGTCAAGGCGATTTTGAGGCGATACAAGCGGTTGCCGCGGCAGTGAAGGATTCGCGCGTGTGTTCGCTCGCGCGCGCGCAGGCGGGCGATATCCAGAAGGCGGGTGACGCCATCAAAGGTGCCGCGCAGGGGCGCATCCATACCTTCATCGCGACCTCGCCGATCCATATGCAACACAAGCTGCGCATGACGCCGGATCAGGTATTGGTGGCGGCGGTGGATGCGGTGAAGTTCGCGCGCACACTTTGCGACGACGTGGAATTCTCGGCCGAAGACGCTGTGCGTAGCGACATGGATTTTTTGTGTCGCGTGTTTGAAGCCGTGATCAAGGCGGGTGCCCGCACGCTGAACGTGCCGGATACCGTCGGCTACGCCGTGCCGGAATTGTGGGCGGAGCGGTTTCGCGATTTGATCGAGCGTGTGCCGAATTCCGACCAGGTGGTCTGGTCCACCCATTGCCACAATGATCTCGGCATGGCGGTGGCGAATTCGCTCGCGGCCGTGCATGCGGGTGCGCGGCAGGTGGAATGCACCATCAATGGTCTTGGAGAACGCGCGGGCAATGCCTCGCTCGAAGAAATCGTGATGGCGATACGCACGCGCAAGGATTACTTCAATCTCGAAACACGCATCGATGCGACGCAAATTGTGCCGGCGTCGAAACTGGTCTCCACCATCACGGGCTACCCGGTGCAGTTGAACAAGGCGGTGGTTGGGGCCAATGCTTTCGCGCACGAATCCGGCATCCATCAGGATGGCGTATTGAAGCACCGCGAGACCTACGAGATCATGCGGGCGCAGGATGTGGGCTGGCACGCGAACAAACTCTCGCTCGGCAAATTGTCCGGCCGATCCGCGTTTCGCGAACGCCTGAAGGAGCTTGGCATCGTGCTTGAATCCGAGGTTGCGTTGAATGCGGCTTTCAAGAAATTCAAGGAACTCGCCGACAAGAAACATGAAATCTTCGATGAAGATTTGCACGCGCTGGTGTCCGACGAATCCGTGACCCCCGAAATCGAGCAATATCGGCTGATCTCGTTGACGGCGCACGTCGAGACCGGCGAAGAGCCTTATGCAAAATTGATCATCGCCGATGGCGGCCGCGAAAAATCCTGCGAGTCGAAAGGTGCCGGACCGGTGGATGCGACCTTCAAGGCGCTGGAGAGTGTGGCGCAAAGCAACGCGGAGTTGCTTCTGTATTCGGTCAATAACGTCACCGAAGGCACGGATTCGCAAGGCGAAGTGACAGTGCGGCTGTCGAAAGCGGGGCGCATCATCAATGGCGTGGGTTCCGATACCGATATCGTGATTGCGAGCGCGAAAGCGTATTTGAATGCGCTGAATAAATTGGCGCACAAGGAACGGATGAATCCGCAGATGGGGTAGGGCGGGGTGTGCATCGTGCGCAGGCCAGTAGTGTTTGCGCGATCAACATTCGTCAAAAACAAAGTGTCATCCTGAGCGAAGCGAAGGATCTGCTTGCGACGAGATCCTTCGCTTTGCTCAGGATGACATGAGTTTTTTTGCGCACCAAAATGCCAACTTTCGCGCGAATAGGCCGGCACCGAGGTCGGCAATTTTCCTTTACCAGCGGCACCACGAATTCGGTTTGCGTGTAACCTGTCGATCTTTCCGTTTTGGGCGGTAATATGACAACCAACGAACTCCTCTCGCAGCTCGGCGTTGACCTCAAGGTGCACGCTGGCGACGACCTCATTTCCCGC